>NZ_JBTLQH010000055.1:0-41048 GCF_054461575.1 Flavitalea flava | reverse complement strand
GCTCCTATATCATAAATTAGATTTTTGTTTATCATACTTTTTGTAAATTCAGAATTTTACAATTAACCGGGTCAGGTAAACTACTTTAAAGATCTGATAATCGTAACAAAATCAGCAGCGACCAGGGATGCCCCTCCTACTAAGCCCCCATCCACATCAGGGCAACTGAATAATTCTTTTGCATTCCCTGCCTTTACACTCCCACCGTATAACACAGGAATTATATCCGCCGTTTCTATTCCGTATTTTCCAGCAAGAACCGACCGGACATGCGCGTGCATTTCCTGGGCTTGCTCCGTAGTAGCGGTTTTGCCTGTACCGATAGCCCATATGGGTTCGTAGGCGATCACAATTTTTTTAACCTGTTCTTCTGACAGATGAAATAAAGACTCCATTAACTGTGTTTCAACATAGCTATTTTGTGTACCTGCCTCCCGGATATTCAGCGGTTCTCCGCAACAAAAAATGGGAGTTATCCCGGATTCCAGGCAACGATCCGTCTTTTCGGCTAATGACTTGTTTGACTCCGAAAAATATTCCCTTCGTTCGCTATGACCGATCACACAATAGTTTATCCCGATGGATTGTAACATTTCTACGGAAACCTCACCTGTATAAGCCCCGGATTTTTTATCGGAACAGTTCTGGGCTGAGGCATAATAGTTTTTCTTATCCGCCAGTTTATTTTCAACCAGGGACAAGTAAGGAAATGGAACGGCAAAAACGGCCTGCTGATGATCACTTAATTCGATACCTTCCTTCAATATAACATTCAGCAATTCTTCTCCCTGTTGATAGGTAAGATTCATTTTCCAGTTGGCAGCGGCTATTTGTTTTCTCATTGAGCGGTAATTTTATACTTGTTTGATGGTTAGGTTTTTACCGGCTTGTATTGTGTCCGGTTGTTTTAGGATTTTTCAAAAATATGTTTCAATGTTTGTATTTCAGCGTTTGTCAGGGATTGATTTTTCAACTTTTTCCAGTTCCCGATATCCTGCAGGGCTTTTTCAAATATATACCGGGGCCCGGGGGTGGAGCCCCAGGAGAAATCGGGAATGAATTTTGGGGTTAACCCTTCTCCAAAAATCGTACATCCCACTCCTACGACGGTTCCGGTGTTGAAGGATGTATTGATGGCACATCGGGAATAATCGCCCATCAAAACACCGCATTTGATCCCCGCAGCGATAAACTGCCCGGCAGGCTGGCTCCAGACTTTCACAGGCCCTGCATTATTCTTGAGATTGGAATTGGAGGTTCCCGCACCCAGGTTACACCACTCCCCGATCACCGAATCCCCCAGATAACCATCATGCCCTTTATTAGAGTAACCGAAAATCACCGAATTCTTGATCTCACCTCCTACAGTACTGAAAGGCCCGATGGTAGTAGCGCCGTAGATCCTGGTTCCCATTTTTACTACTGCCCCTTCTCCCAGGGAGAAAGGTCCACGTATCATGGAACCTTCCATGATTTCCGAATTCCGTCCTATATAGATTGGGCCAGTTGAAGCATTGAGGATAACATGACTGAGGACTGCACCTTCTTCAATGAATATCTGCTCAGGATGGATGGCCTGAACGGTTGATGGTATGGCCTGGGATTGACGTCCTTTGGTTAATAATTCGAAGTCATCCCGGAGGGCGCTGTCATTTAGATGGAAGATCTGCCAGGGGTATATCAGCTCTTGGGTATGGGTAACAGGCTGACCCCGGAGGATTTGTTCTGCCAATTTCCTATTGGGAACGATATTATCGGGAAGTCCCTGAGGCTTACCTCCAGGCAGCAGGCGATCCCATTTTTCCCCGAGCGTCAGAATACCTAACCGGATCGCGGAGACCGGCCTGGTGCTGGTGAAGGGGTAGAGAGTATCCATATCCATGAGATAAAACTACGATAAAATGGGCCACAGTCCCATAGGTTGAAGACCCTTCATTAAACTTTTGTGCATTTTGGGCTAAATTTAAATATAGCACAAAAGGCAAAAAAAATCCTTTCCCGGAAAAGGGAAAGGACTACCGAATTTTACGCCGGAACTATTCTTTTTATTTTGCCGCTTCTGCATCTGCAGGAGGGGCGGCGGGTGTTTTCAACCCGTAACGTTTTTTGAATTTGTCGATCCTTCCGGCAGTATCCACCAACATATTTTTGCCGGTAAAGAACGGATGGGAAGTATTGGAAATTTCCAATTTGATCAGCGGGTATTCATTACCATCTTCCCACTTTAACGTTTCTCTGGATTGAGCAGAAGAACGACTCAGGAATGAAGTACCATTACTCATATCTTTGAAAATAACGAACCGGTAATTACCGGGATGGAGACCTTTTTTCATAATTTGCTCTGTTTAAAGGTAGTACGGATTTGGCCGTACAGATTTAAAATAAGAGCGCGAAGGTATAAATTTTGTCCTTTCTGTCCAAATAATTCAGCCTAAATCCGGGTAAATCACCATATTTCAAGGTCTTTTTACCGTTTTTCAACAGGATTTAAGTTCTCCTGGTCGAATTTAGCTTCTCATATTTATGTATTGCAGGGCAATCCCAAGATTGGCGCCGTTGCAGAGTTTAATAACTGCCTGAAGGTCGTCTATTTTTTTGGCCGTTACCCGGACAAGATCATCCATGATCTGGGATTGAACTTTCATACCCGAATCTTTGATCAGTTTAATAACCTTTTTAGAATCTTCCTGTTTTAAACCATTGCGTACCGGAATTTCCAATTTCGTGGTCTTTCCACTTGGAAAGGGTTCTTTGCTTTGGTCAAAAGCCAGGGGGTCCAGCCCCTGCTTCATCGAACGGCTGATCAGTACATCCACGATCTGCTTTATTTTCATATCACTATCGGCCTCCAGTTCGATCTTCATATCTTTTTTATTCAATTCAATCTTTACCGGAGAATCTTTAAAATCAAAACGGTTGGTGACTTCTTTTTTAGTCACGTTAACGGCATTATCCAGGACCTGCTGATCAACTTTGCTTACAATATCAAAAGATGGCATAAAAAAGAATTATTCACAAATCTACAGAATTAGCTTCATGCAACAAGCTACAAGCTTCACGCCTCAAGCTAATTATTCCCCCCCGTTTTCACCCTGTTCTGTTCCTCTCCGGCCCCGTTACTTCTTTTGCCTGCACTGCTTTTCAAGAGCTTTCCAAAACGATAGGTAAAACTCAGGCTTACCTGCCGGCTATCCCTTTGGTTATGAAAAGTAGCCTCGGTCTGCTGGAAATTGATATATCCATTCACCTGATTGGTATAAAAAAGATCCCGGATGCCCAGCTTCAGACTGGCTTTGTCCTGAAGCAATTTTTTCGATAAGGCTGCGGATGCCTGTCCCATTGATTTAACCACGATCTGTCCTTCCACGCCTTTGGTACGGTAAAAACCCGATAACTCCCCTCCCCAACCCTTTCCAAAGGTAAATTGGTTGTTCACGTTTAATAAAAGGGTCGTTGCTTCAACATGGATATTCTCTCCGTAAAGCATACCGCTGAACTTATTATAATTGACATTGGTATACAAAATACTGGTCCACCATTTTGTCACAGGCACCTGTGCGCTCACGGCCATGCCTGCGCTCTGCCGGTTACCGATATTGCCGTTACGGACAATGGTGGCATGATCGAGCTGCTGAAAGGTTTCCGAGAAAAAATCTTTGGTATAACTGTAATTAAAGGTGGTAGTCAGGAAATTATTATACGTATGGGATAATTCCAGATTTTGGGATACTTGCGGCTGGAGATAGGGATTACCAGCCTGGTAAGTATATTGATCCAAAAAGAAAAGGAACGGATTCAGATCCTGATAGGCAGGCCGGTCAATCCTGCGGCCATAATTAAAGGAAAATTGATTCTTTTCCGAAGCTTGATAACTAACATTCAAATTAGGAAAAAGGCTGGTATAATTCCTGGTGAAACTGGAGTCCTTATTGATGACCGATAAGCCATTGCCCAGCTGATGACCGGAATAGTTTGTATTCTCCAGGCGCAGTCCGGCCTGGATGCTCCATTTCCTGATTTGTTTGTTAACATTGACATAGACCGCATTAATATTTTCCCGGTATAGAAAATGATTGGTCTTTGCCGTATCTACCTGGGGTTCCCCGTTGATAAGGTTAAAATAATTGGCTGTATTATCAGTGTTCACATAACTGCTCTTCAAACCGGCCTCCAGTTTAAGACTTTTTGAGATCGGATGGGTATAATCGGTCTTGAAAGAATAAATATTTACATCACTGGGCAGGTTCCCGGTTAATATGGTCTCATTTTTCTTTGTCCGGTCCGGTGCATAGGTGATATTGGTAAAATACTGATCACTTCCGGAGTTGTATTTAATGTAATCCAGATCAGCCGTCAATTCTCTGCCTGTGGAATCGAACTGGTGCCGGAAGTTCACATTTACAGAGCCATTTTTCCAGGTAGTATTGCTTGTACTGGGGGAATAAACAATGGAATCCAGGACAAGATTCGGGTCCTTCAGGAAAATATTACTGGCAGACCTGTTTTTTTCCTGGTTTCTAAAACCGCTAACCACAAAGCCTACAGTAGTTTTATTGGTCAGGGAATAATCCATCCCGAATTTAAGGTTCAGTTCGGGATTGATAAAATGCATATCTGTTTGCTGGGTAAAGATGGAAGTAACCCTTTTGGAAGCCCCGGGATCGAGGTAGGTACGGGTAATATCCAGCATTTGAAACCCTTCCCAGTGGGAATAGCCCCCATTCAGAAAAAAGTTGGCTTTGCCATTCCTGTAATTCAGATTAATACTCCCGCTGGGTTTAGGATAAACCCCTTGTGTATGGGTTAACGTAATACTTCCATTGAAGCCTTTTGTCTTGTTTTTCTTCGTTTTTATGTTGATAATACCCGAATTCCCGGAAGCATCAAATTTTGCCGAGGGGTTGGTCATGATCTCTATCTGATCGACCGCTGAAGCCGGAAGGCTTTTCAAATAACTGGCTAATTGCGCAGGGGATAAAAAGGTCGGTTTATTATCGATCATTATGGTCACCCCTTGTTTCCCTTTAAGACTGATATTATTGTCTTTATCAACGGTTACACCCGGAGATTTTTCCAGAACTTCCAAAACAGTTGATCCGGCATTGGATGGCGAGGCATCCACATTGATCACCATTCTGTCAGCTTTTTGTTCAATAAGCGGTTTTTTTCCTACTACAGCAAATTCCCGAAGGCTCTGTGAGGAAGTTTTTAATAAAATGGGATCCAGAACGATGGAAGAATGAGCGGAAGAAAGTTCAAAGACCGGGGAATAAAAATCGGCATGCCCTACCACGCTCGCTGATACCCTATATTTGCCCGCAGGGATATGATCAAATTGGAAATGCCCTGTTTTATCGGAGGACGTTGTTTTCGCTTTGGCAGAATCACCGGCATTCAAAAGGGAAATGGTAGCTGCATCCACAGGTTGCTGTCCATCTTCCACAATGGTCCCTGTAATCCTTCCGGAAGTTGTTTGCCCCTGGCTGACCAGCGAAAAACTCAAAAGAGCAATTAAGCAGAAATTCATCTTGTTCATAACAGTTATTTTATATATTGATTGTAAAGGTCTATGCTATACAAATTACAATACAAAGATTAGTACTTTGCATTACATAGAACAATGCATTGTGTTAGAAGGCCGATTTTATTGATGATTGGTAAACAAATACGCTTGTCCTATGAGGTAAAATTTGGCGCCGGATGGCACTAGTGAGACGCGGAGTCGATCCACGGGTTACAGAAATGGATAAAAGATGGATGAACGGAGGATGATCCGGAAGAAAGGGAAATCGGTTTCCGGAATATTAAATAAAGGATTGCCTTAAAGAAATTAATCTAAGGGGGGATAAGAATTGAGTGGCCAACACTGAAGGAACATTATTGGAGGAAGAGTGACAAGACCGGCTGGGGGCTAGCTGCCCAGCTGGGGGTTAGCTGACTAGCTGGGGGCGCTGACCGAATCACCCATACCCTGACGATTTTTCTGCCTTAAGGTTACCATCAGGATCATTCCTGAAATGACCAGCAAAGAAGAAATAATCTCAGCCTGGGTAGGATGAAAACCAAAAATATCATATTTGGTATTGACCCGGATCTTTTCAATGAAAAAACGCTCAATTCCATTTACGATAAGATAAAGGGCAAATAAAGTCCCCGGAACCGTAAATCGTTTACGAAGGGACCAAAGTAAAAAGAACAGCCCCAAACAAACCAGGGTTTCATAAAAGGGAGTAGGAAAAGCTGGAATAGGCAGTTGACTGCAATACATGCCTTCACAGCCTGGAATTCTTACCCCTTCGTGAATGACATTATGGGGGTAAGGATAGGCAAATAACCAATCGGGTAAAAAAGAAGGTGCTTTCGCGCTTAAATGGGGAACCTTATCCAGGCTTCCGAACTGAGGCAGAAAAACTTCCTTATGTTGTTCCACTATCCTGGCAAAGTCTCCCGGAGCAGCAAGAGCAATCTTACTGTCGGAAGTAGTATAATAGGCACTGTTCGAAATCCCCCAGTCCCCGTCCCCGGACACCTGGCAGCCAATCCGCCCCACAGCATATGCCAGCATCAGCGCGGGAGCAGCCGCATCATTTAAATGCCAGAAGGTAATTCCGTTCTTTTTTGCATAATACCATATAGCCAGGGCCGCACAGATCAACCCTCCGTAAAAGGTCAAACCACTGAAGGAAAATAAGGATTCAACGGGATTTCTTACAAAATCATCCCATGTTTCCAGGCTGTTAAATATCTTAGCTCCCAAAAAACCAAACAAGGCAGCATACATAGCTATATCACCTACCCTGTCGTGGGGCCAGATCCTTACCTTTCTCTCCTGTGGTTGCGGCAATTTTTGTTTGTTTTTCTCCCACCACTTCAAACCAAGGAAGAGAAGACCGATCCCGATCCCGGCAGGCCAGCTTCCTTCGGAAGACATTATAAAATCCTGTGGGTTGGCAGTTAAAGGGCTATTGGATAAGAAAAGGCCAATTATTTTGAAGCCTAATAAAAATCCCAGAATCAGATTCAGAAGGAGCTCTCCGGGGCTGGCTGGTTTACCGATAACGATGATCTCATCCTTTCCCTGCAATAATCCCCCCCTTTCTTTACGGAGAAGCTCTTTGGATAAAGTATAGGCTGCAGCAAAAAAAGCCAGGGCTACAAAAAATCCAAATGAATTTATAAACCGTAAAAATTGAAAATGCTCTCCAATACCAAAAAGGTCTTTAAAAGCGTAATAAAGGTTAGGATACATAGTGAAAAATCTTAAAGGTAAAAGGCCTTTAAACAATAAAATCAGCTCTTTGGCGCTTACATCCTTCCGCCGCGACGCAAACCTACATCAAAATGGCCATACAAAAGTTATTCTCCCCGAACTAGTAGTGGCTGAGGGCTTTACAAAGAAACAGCCACATTCTTTTCCCTGTAAAAATAAAAAATTTGTCCACACATACTACAATCTGGGGATTGCCGTTCCACAAAAGTGTTCCACGGGGAACATTTTTCCTCCCAAACATATGCCGTTATTACTTCTTGTCGATTATCCACAAACCTTAATAATTTTATTTGTGAAAATGAGCGCAATTACACTTTTAATCCCTCAAAATTAGCCTGTGCAAAACTTAATCAGAAAATAGTTGGAATTCGAAAAACCATATACCATTCCTTAACTGCTGTAAAAGTCAGCCGGAACAAATCAGGTTATTCCCATAAAAAAACCCTTCCAGTTGGAAGGGTCAGTACAATGAACAAAACAAAAAAACAGCAAATTTATTCCTGCCTGGTTCGGTATTTTCAATTAACAATATTCTTCAAAGGCAGCGATCAGATTATGAGCGATCAATTGGGCCGGGCGTCCTTCAATCTGATGCCTTTCAATCATATGCACCAATTGTCCATCCTTGAATAAAACGATAGCTGGAGAAGAAGGAGGATATGGCAGTAAATGTTCCCTGATTTTGTTGATCGCAGCCAGATCAAAACCTGCAAAACTGGTGGTCAGATAATCAGGTTTCTTACCACTATTGGCAACAGCCATCAGAACACCCGGACGCGCAGATCCGGCAGAGCAACCACAAACGGAATTTACCATCACCAGGGTGGTTCCGGTCTTTCCTAATTGCTCATCTACTTCTACCGAAGTCAACAGTTCATTAAAACCATTGTCGGTTAACTCCTCTTTCATTGGTAAAACTATTTCTGCTGGATACATTTCTTATTTAAATTTTAGATATAAGGGAAACTTTTTGATGTAAACGAAACACTACTGAAACAACACAAAATTAGTCAAAAAGTTGATCTTGTTGATTAAAAAACCCGGCTCCTTCCCTGAGATCGGTCTATATGTCACTAAAAAACAACCCAATCAGCAATAATGTCATTGTATTTTGGAATATCTGGACAAAAATTCCGGAGAAATGCCCTTTTTATCGGCTGGTATGCCCTTTGATCTCTACCCGAAGACAACAAATTTTAAAAAACGTAAAAATAGGACTCAGTATGACACTCGTAAAATTGAATAACAACGCAAATCACAAGAGCTTTTCAAATTTTGTAGATGAGTTTTTCCAGGAATTTCCCGCAAGCTGGGGACGTGATGGAAATGCCGGGTTTCCTCCTGTTAATATCAACGAAACAAAAGAGGCCTATCACCTGGAGTTAAATGCACCGGGCAGAACGAAGGAAGACTTTACGCTTTCGGTTGAAAATGGTTTACTGACCATCAGTTTCGAGAAAAAGGAAGAAACTAAAACGGAAGAATTCAAATCCATCCGTAAAGAATTCTCTTACAAGAGTTTCAAACGCAGCTTTACCCTGGATGATCGTATCGATAGTTCAGCTATCCAGGCAAAATATGAAAATGGCGTTTTAAAACTTTACCTGCCTAAAAAAGAACAGGTAAAAGAAAGCACCCAGCAGATCACGATCCAATAAGGATATGCAAAGGGTAAAAAGATGGGTATGAACCCCTACAACCGATTAAGACCAATTTTCATAATGGACGTTTCATAATAGTTTGGTTAATGTTTGGGTAAGTATTGGCTGAAGCCGGCCCGGAAGGTAAAATTTCCGGGCCGGCTTCTTTTTCTGGTCTCCTTACCCTGGTAAATGCGGGATATTCTATTGTCCCGTCAGGCCAGTAGCGGCCTGAGGATTTTATAGGATTTTAATTAGCGGGTTTTTGCCTTTTATCTAGTGATTGTTTTAATTTCGGGCATTAAATAACCTATTTTGTCCAAGAATATGAACAAACCCTTGAAAGTTTCAACGTTTTGGCTTTTGGTAGTAGTAGGTATGGCATTTTCACACAAAGGTTTTTCTCAGGATCCTACGTTCAGGATTCCTATGCCCATCACTGATACGCTGAAAAAGGTCGAGGATACCACCTTTCGGATCCGGAACCTCAACCCCTATTTTACCCTGCACGTTGATTCAACCCTTAGCTACCAGTTAGAAATTAACCGGGATCCTTCCCGCTATTTCTGGTTCATGAAAAATGCCCCTGTTGGTTTGAAGATCAGGGAGAATGGTATGTTGACCTTTAAGGCGGATAAATCCTTTTTCCTTTCCGGCAAATTGAAATATGACTTTGAATACAAGGTAAATATAGGCGTTCAAAACCTTCATGATCCCAAGGAACGGATAGACACCTCTTTTACTCTTGTTTTTTATACGACAGAGATTATCCCTTCCCATGTTAAACCTACAGTCAGTAATGTATTGTATATGGATGAAGGCGATACTATAAGTTTTAAGGTACAATGCGAAACGGGTACCTTCCCGGTGGAAAACATCAACTTTTACTCCAATATTCCCATCAAGACGAATTCGAATGTAAAGGCCTGTAATGATGATTTTACCTGGTCTCCGGCATTCGACTTCGTAAAAGAAGGGGATTCCTCCAAACAAAAATTATTGATCCTCTACTTTGTAGGAACAAACAAGATTTTTCAGCACGATACCGCCACCATTAGGATTTATGTAAAAGATGCCCTGAATTATCCTTATATGTCCGAAGAGTATAATCTGGCGGTAAAAAATATGCGGACCTATATCCTCAGGCTTAAATATGCCTTCTTCCAACTGGATAAAAAGGTAAAGAAAACCAAAAATACAAGGACCGATTTCGATATGACGACCGCCACAACAGCTCTGGGAGGTACGGTCCTTTCATCCGCTACCGGGACCGATGCACAGAATGCCGGCAAGATTTTGCCCAGCGTAGGAGTTGCCCTTGTTCCGGTTAAAGAGACCGTGGCCCCACCGCTTACTGCAGAACAGAACCAGGCATCCATTATCCGGTCTTCCATCAAACGACTCGAATACAATATCCAGGATAATACCCTCGTGGGTGAAAAAGACATGGAAATTGTAAAAAAGATCGCAACGCTCAAAAACGAGCTCAAACAAACCCAGGTTCAATTGATCGACGTTCCCCTCGTGGAAACCAGCAGTATGACCGAGGAGCAATTAAATGCCTACTTCGATAATCCCAAAGTGAACAAAAAATACAGAACTAAAAAGCGATAAAAAAGCAGCCCTGCCGGTTAAAAAAATTGCCCCGCCATACCGGCAGGGCTTTTTTATTATGTCTTTTTCTCGTAGATATTCCGCAATATTCCTTAGGTATAACCCAATATCTTTAACATGCTTTGTGCCGTTTGTTCTTTGGCATGTATCCAATCTATCAGTTTCCCGTTTTTGTCATGGCCGACGATCACATGTTTAGGCGAGGGGATCAGACAATGTTTGATCCCTCCATATCCGCTGATCTGGTCCTGGTAGGCACCGGTATGAAAAAAGCCTACATACAAAGGCTCTCCGTTGTTGACCTTAGGCAGGAATACTTCATTGATATGCTCTTCCGAGTCGTAATAATCATGGCTGTCACAAGTGATACCCCCTAAAACTACCCTTTGATATTCCACATCCCATTTATTGATCGGCAGCATTAAGAACCGCTCTCCGATACCCCAGGTATCCGGTAGGGTGGTGATAAAAGAAGAGTCGATCATATACCAGATTTCCCGGTCGTTCTGCATTTTCTGTCCGATCACGCTGTAAATATGCGCCATACTCTCCCCTACCGTAAAACTGCCGAATTCGGTAAAGATATTGGGCATTGGCACGTTACTGCGCTTACAGGCTTTTTTAATATTTCCCACGATCTCATTGATCATGAACTGGTAGTCATATTCAAAACCAAGCGAGTGTTTAATCGGAAAACCACCTCCGATATTGATCGAATCCAGTTCCGGGCAGATTTTTTTTAACTGGCAATAGAGATTGATCACTTTGTTTAGCTCACTCCAATAATAGATATCGTCCTTTATGCCTTTGTTAAGAAAGATATGGAGCATTTTTAACTGGAACCGGTCCTCGTTCCCTTCGATTTTATCCACATAGAACTCCAATACATCCCTGGGCCGGAATCCTAGACGGGAGGTATAGAAGGGAAAATTAGGCTCTTCCTCTGCAGCCACGCGGATACCCAGTTTAAAAGGGACTTTTACCGAACGTTTATACTGTTGCAACTCATCTTTATTATCCAATACGGGTACCACATTCTTAAACCCGGTATTCAGTAAACTGGCGATCCGGCTGGTATATGGCTTTTGTTTGAACCCGTTACAAATGATAAAGGTATCCTTCGTGATCTTTTTACGGGCATACAATCGTTTGATGATATCGATATCATATGCATAAGAAGTCTCCAGGTGAATGTCTTGTTTCAAGGCTTCTTCTACGATAAAGGAAAAATGAGAACTCTTCGTACAGTAACAATAATAATATTTCCCTTCGTACTTATGCTTTTTGATCGCATTGGCAAACATCTTTTTTGCCTTATTGATCTGCATTCCGATCTTAGGCAAATAAGTCAGTTTCATGGGAGTTCCATACTTGGCTATCAGGGCTCTCAGGTCGAGTCCGTTAAATTGAAGAGAGGAATCCTTTATGTCAAACCCTTCCTGCGGGAAGTTAAAGGTTTGTTTCACCAGGTCGGTGTACGTATTATTCATTGACTGGTCCAGGTTATAAAGTATTAATGATTAAGAATGGAGAAACCCGATCTACAAAGAAAAAAACTATGCAAAAATGTAGTTTTTTAAACAATCCATCAAAAACCTTTTTTAAAGAGAAAGAGGCCGTTTCAGTAATTTTTACTGAAACGGCCTCCTGTCTTAAATATAAAAGTTTCCTTATGATCTTATTTAACGACTGCTACAAGGTTCTTAAAGGCTTCCGGTTCGTTCATGGCCAGATCTGCCAGTATTTTCCGGTCAAGGCCAATGCCTTTCAGGCTCAGCTTATGGATGAAGGTGGAATAGGTCAATCCTTCAGCCCTTACAGCTGCATTGATACGGGCAATCCACAAAGTGCGATATTCCCTTTTCTTTAATTTACGTCCTACATAACGATATTGAAGACCCTTCTCCAATACGTTCTTGGCTACGGTGTATACATTTTTACGTTTGCCGTAGAATCCTTTTGCCTGCTTTAAAATTCGTTTTCTGCGGGCCCTGGAGGCAACGGCATTTACTGAACGTGGCATATCTTAATAAATTAGATAGTTGATAATTGGTTAACTGGTGATTTACCTAAGCCTTATTTAAGCCTTAATAAACGTTTGACGAAATCCTGGTTTGCACTGCTTACGATACCTTTTTTGTTAAGAGCACGCTTGCGTTTTTTTGATTTCTTGGTAAGAATGTGACGTTTAAAGGCTCTTTGGAAGGTAATTTCGCCTGTGCCGGTAATTTTGAACCTCTTTTTGGCACTGGAGTTGGTTTTAACCTTTGGCATTTTCTATTCCTTTTTGAATGACACCCTGCTGGCGGATCTGCACAGGCAGATCACTTATGGAGCCGTGTGGGCTGTAAAATGGAGCGCGAAGATACGGGTTTACAGGTAATTAATAAAAAAAACCGCATCCTAAGATACGGTTCTCTGATTTATTCAATCTAATTCTTTAATTATGAGACAATTAGAACATTCAACCCCTAGGAAGAGGCGCTGCCACCTTTTTCCTTTTTCTTTTGGGGTTTGGGCGCCCAGATAGCCAACATCCTCTTTCCTTCCATTTTAGGCATGCCTTCCAGCACCCCTGCATCATTCAGGCGTTCAGCAAATTTTAACAATAAAAGCTCCCCTCTTTCCTTGAACTGAATGGCCCGGCCTTTGAATTGTACATAGGCCTTGACCTTATTACCATCTTTCAGGAATTTCTCGGCATGTTTGGCCTTAAAATCAAAGTCATGATCATCCGTGTTCGGCGTGAACCGTATCTCTTTAACTTCGGAGGCCTTGCTCTTGGCCTTCATTTCCTTTTCCTTCTTCTTTTTCTCGTAAAGGAATTTATTATAGTCAATGATTTTACAAACGGGAGGATCTGCATTTGGAGAAATCTCAACCAGATCAAGCTGTTGCTCCTGCGCCATTCTCAACGCATCCTGGATCGAGTAAACCCCGACTTCGATATTCTCCCCGACCAATCGCACCTGGGGCACCCTGATCATATTATTGGTACGGTGTTCTTGTTGTTGTTCTTTTCTGAAACGTGGATTAAAATTCCCTCTCGGTTGTCTCGGTGGAAATGCCATTTACAATTTTTAAGTTTACTCCTATCCTTTGAAAGGAGTTGATTTTTTTTATTTATTTTTAGAGTTACGGATTAATGAATGTTAAATTTATTGGAAAAAAACCAATTTTACATTTTTATTGATCTGATTTTCTATCCCGAATCTCCAATCTCACCTCCTGGATAAATTCATCTACGTTTTTAACCCCCAGATCCCCTTTTCCCTGCCTTCTTACAGCCACCTTATTATCATTCACTTCTTTCTCACCGATCACCAGCATATAAGGCACTTTTGCCAATTCCGTATCCCGGATCTTTTTTCCGATCTTTTCGCTGCGATCATCGATTTCCGCACGAATATCCGCATTTTTCAGGGAATGTAAAAGAGTTTGTGCATATTCCATGAACTTGTCGCTGATCGGCAGGATCTTTACCTGCAAAGGCGCCAGCCAAACCGGGAATTTACCCGCATAATGTTCTAATAGGAACCCTATAAACCTTTCGTGGGTTCCCAGGGGAGCCCGGTGAATGATCAGTGGGGTCTCGGCTTGATTTTCCCGATTAGTGAATTCCAGCTTAAAACGACGACCCTGGGCAAAATCGACCTGGTTGGTAGCCAATGTGAATTCCCGGCCAATTATACTCCAGATCTGCACATCGATCTTCGGACCGTAAAAGGCCGCTTCATCCTGAACTTCCACAAATGGTGTATTGGTCCGAACCAGTACATCTCTGACCAATGCCTCTGTTTCTTTCCACAATTCGGGCTCATCCACATATTTCTGACCCAATTTGGAAGGATCATGAAGACTCAGGCGCATCACATATTTGTCAACCCCGAATATCTTGAAATATTTCAGGTACATCTCGTTCACCGCCTTAAATTCCTCATAAAACTGTTCCTTGGTGCAATAAATGTGTGCATCATTCATATGCAAACACCGTACCCGCATCAGACCGAAAAGTTCGCCGCTTTGTTCAAACCGGTAACAAGTGCCATACTCGGCCAGACGATAAGGCAGATCCTTATAACTTTTCTGTTCTGCCGCGAATATTTTATGGTGATGCGGGCAATTCATGGCTTTCAGATAATATTTCACGCCATCCAGCTCCATGGGAGGGTACATACTATCCTGATAATAGGGAAGATGACCGCTGGTAAGGTAAAGGCTCTCTTTGGCTATGTGCGGGGTTACGACCCTCTTATAACCACCTCTTTCTTCCGTCTCTTTGGCCAGTTTCTCCAGTTCTTCGATAACGATAGCGCCATTCGGCATCCACAATGGCAAACCGGGTCCGACTTCATCATCAAACGTAAAAATCCCGAGTTCCTTACCCAATTTGCGATGGTCCCTTTTTTTGGCTTCCTCCAGTAGAACCAGGTATTCATCCAATTCTTTCTGCGCCGGAAAAGTGACCCCGTATACCCGGGTCAGTTGTTTATTCTTTTCATCCCCTTTCCAATAAGCGCCTGCTATATTCGTAAGCTTGACGGCTTTTATTAAACCCGTATGAGGGATATGAGGTCCACGGCAGAGGTCGGTAAAATTCCCCTGGGTATAAAAAGTGATTCCCCCATCCTGTAGATTTTGCAAAAGATCGAGCTTATATTCATCTCCTTTTTCCGTAAAATATCCGACGGCATCGGCTTTACTTATATCCTTACGCTGAAATACCTCATTTTGTTTGGCCAATTCGGCCATTTTCTTTTCCAGTTTCTGTAGGTCCTCTTCTGAAATCTGCCGCCCTCCCAGGTCCATATCGTAATAAAAACCGGCAGGGTTTTCAATAGCCGGACCGACCCAGAATTTCACGCCAGGGTACAAGGATTCCACTGCCTCAGCCATCAAATGGGCCGATGAATGCCAGAAGGTGGATTTACCTTCCTTATCAGACCAGGTTAACAACTGCAGGCTGGCATCAGTGTGGATGGGACGTGTGGCATCCCATACCTGTCCATTCACATTTGCAGCCAATACTTTTTTTGCCAGCCCTTCGCTGATGGACCGGGCAATTTCCAATGCTGATATACCCGCGTTATATTCTCGAATAGCCCCGTCGGGGAAGGTGATCTTGATCATAAGGCTGCAAATTTAACAAACTCTTTTCTCTTATAGCACACCGTTCTTCAAAAAGGAACTATGATGTGCATCGGAGAAATTAATTATTTCGCTAACTTGGCCAGGGGAAACAGATGATTATGCGAAGTATTTTTACCTTCATTTTTATTTTTACGGCTGCCTATATACAAGCGCAGGATCTGACCGGGGTTTGGCAAGGCCATTTTCGTACCAATAATCTGTCGTCAAGGCCGGGAGCACAGGATGACCGTTATAAGTTCGAAGTCCAGATCGCTCTTCACGGCAAAAGGTTTGAAGCCGTCACTTATTCCTATCAGTCCGCTGTCTTTTATGGAAAAGCAGCAGCCAATGGCTCTATCAACCCCAGGACCGGCAAGGTGATCCTGCAGGAGGGGAAATTACTGGAAGTCCGTAACCTCTTTGGAGAGACATGCACCATGACCTGCTTTTTACAATATTCCAGATCCGGAGACGAGGAATTCCTGGAAGGTAGTTTTGTCAGCATGAATATCAGGGATTCCTCCAATTGCGGCAAAGGAACCCTTTTTCTGCGTAAAGTCATTTCCTCGGATTTTTACAAGGAACCCTTCCTGGCAAAAAAGGAAAAAGAAAGGGAAGATTCTGCCAATGCAACGAAAAAAGCTCCGAAATCCACGGCTCCCGTTACTGTAAAAAAACCGGTGCCCACCGGGGCCAGGGTTCCCGATAAGGCTTCAAACCTACCCGCACATAAGACAACACCGGCACATAAGACTTCATCGGAGGCCCAAACTAAGATTCAGCAGCCCCCCCCACCCGCTACTAAGCCCAACCTGGCACGAACAGCCCGGCCACAGGCGCTTCAGCCGATACACACCCCTACGGATACTTTTTCCGCAATCGGAAAAAAATTTCAGGTAATAGCGCCAAAAGTTTTGACCTCCCGGTCCACGGAATTAGTCAGGACCCTGGTCCTTACCTCCAATGAAGTGGAATTGAATATTTATGATGACGGAGCCATCGATCACGACACAGTTTCTGTCTACCTGGACAACAAACAGGTGGTTGGTCATGCAATGCTGACAGACCGGCCTATCACGCTGACCCTTCATATGGATGATACCCTTAACTATCACGAGCTGGTGCTGGTAGCTGAAAATGAAGGAGAGATACCTCCGAACACCTCCCTTATGGTCGTTAAAGCCGGCGAACAACGATTTGAAGTACGGATAACTTCTACCGAACAGAAAAATGCCAAGGTTATTTTCCAATTCAGGAAAGACAAATGATTCCAACCATTCAAATAGTTTCCGTTTGGCAGTCCCGGTTTTGTAATTACCTTAAGGGAATGGTTAAAACTGCCCTTTCCATATTATCCCTGGTTTTATTTTCTTTTTGTCTGCCGGCCGAAGACCTGAACGGGATATGGAAAGGCATACTTACCCAGGGTCCGGGAGGTTGTTACCCGCAATACTTCCTGGAATTACAGATCAATTTTTCCAATGATCAGGTTTCCGGGAAAGCCTATGATTATTCTGATAAAAAACATTTCGTCAAGATGAGTTTCTATGGAAGATATAATTCCCAAACCCACCGGCTGGTGCTGATAGAAAATAAAATCCTTCAGGCGGATATTCCTATCGATTGTCTTCCCTGCATCAAGACTTATGATCTGACCTATTCCAGAAAAGAAGGAGAAGAATTATTGACCGGTGATTGGAAAGGCCTTATTTCCGGAAGAAAAACGATCTGCCCGCCGGGAAAAATAATGTTAAAAAAGGCCGCTTTTTCGGATTTCCCCGTCGATATTGACCAACCCGATTCTTTGGTGGCGCTTCAGCGTTCTCTTCATTTACAACCCAGGCAAACCGAATTGGTAAAAACCGTTACTGTCGATAGCCCGCAGGTAAAAATTCAATTATATGATAATGCCGAAATCGATCAGGATACTGTTACGGTGCTCATAAACAATAAATTGCTGTTATACCGGCAAATGCTGACCGACAAACCGCTTACCATACAGTTTAACGCTTTTCCGGGAACTGAGTATGAATTGGTGATGTATGCGGATAACCTGGGCCTGATACCTCCCAATACCGCTCTGATGATAGTGACGGCCGGCTCCCAAAAAATGGAAGTCTTCCTTTCTTCGGGCGAAGAAAAAAGTGCTGCCGTTAAATTTATCTATAGTCCAAAAACGCCGCCGAAAACAAAATAACCAGTCTGATTAACCAGCCTGATTAACCGGTCTATTTCCCTACGAAGTCCAGAGAATCGCTGACTTCACCACATCCAAGCATTTTATCCTTATAGGTAGGATGTTTTTTCCCCAGATAAGGGTTCACGACCTTGTTCTTATCGGAGAGCCAATATCCTTCTTCCGAATCCTTAAAAGCCATTGGGCATTTGACATGATAAATGATCTCTCCGTCATACCGTACGGTCCGGATCAGGTTATATAATTCATCCGTCAGCATATTGAAGGCACGCCTTTTTGCCTCGATATCGTTCTCCCCCATAAGGCCTTTGGCTTCACTTCCTACGCTGGCTGCCAGGCTTTGTGCCGTAAGAACGATGGTGGAATCGCCTTTTAATTCTTTTAAAGGAAGGCTGTCGGCTTTTAAAGCAAGCGCGTAGGCTGCCTGATCGGCCTTAACGGTATCCCATTCAACCAGGGCATCCTTAAGGGCGTAATAATGAGATAACAGGCCGGTAAAAGCATTGTTAAAAGCTCCTGAATTTTTACTGATATGCAAAGGCTGATCCTTTTTCTGGGCAATACCAGGGTCCTTATCTGATAATAATTTATAGGCCAGCAATCCTGCCAGGGCTAAAACGATGACCAACAGCACCCATTTCTTCATATAGAAAGTTTTTTGCGAATTTAGTGCAATTTACCCAGCAAAAACCTCAAGGGTCTCTATCCGCCGTCTTAGGCTTTCCGACTTGTTTGCCTTACTTTTGCAGGAATATTAAGAAAAGAGGGGCAAAGGCCTCTCAAACTAAAAATTTATCGGGGTAATTTATGTTAGCAGGACTACAGAATGTAACGTTTGAATTCGGGGCCAGAACCATTGTGAAAGATGCCACCTGGCATATTCAACCAAACGAAAGGATCGGGCTGATCGGTTATAATGGTACCGGAAAATCGACCTTATTGAAATTATTTGCCGGACAATACCCTCCTTCCGAAGGTACGGTCGAGAGAAGCCGGAGCACTACGATCGGTTATCTGCACCAGGATCTCTTAAGTTTTGACACCAATGGCTCCATCCTGGATGTGGCCATGACGGCTTTCGAAAGAATTCTGCAATTGGAAAAAGAGATCGATGAACTGGGCAAACGGCTGGAACAAAATCATGAAGATGAAGCCCTTCTCCACCAATATACCGATGCGCTCCACGAAATGGATACCCTTGACGGTTATAGTATCCATCATAAGACCGAGGAGATCCTGCAGGGGTTAGGCTTTGCAAATGCCGACCTGAAAAGGCCCTTCCGGGAATTCAGCGGGGGTTGGCGTATGCGTGTTTTACTGGCCAAAATGATCCTGCAGCAACCAGATCTCCTGCTGCTCGATGAACCTACTAACCACATGGATCTTCCCTCCATCGAATGGCTGGAAAAATATCTTCAGCATTACCAGGGTTCCGTCGTAATTGTGAGCCATGATAAATATTTCCTGGACAGGATGGTCACCAAGATCGTGGAGCTTTATCAAAAAGAACTGCACATCTATAATGGGAATTATAGTTATTATGAAACCGAGAAAGTGCAGCGGGTGGAATTGCAGCAAAGGGCTTTCGAAAATCAGCAGGATTATATCCGCCAGCAGGAACGGTTCATTGAACGTTTCCGGGCCAAGGCCAGCAAGGCAGCTGCAGCCCAAAGCGCTATGAAAAGATTGGACAAGATTGACAGGATCGAAGACATCGAGATCGAACGCCCCAATATTAAGATCAATTTCCGGGTGGATAAAACTCCGGGAAGGGTTTTGGCAACGCTGAAACATGCTACGAAGAAATTCGGAGAATTAACGATAGTAGAAGATGCTTTTGCAGAGATCGAACGGGGGGATAAGATCGCCCTGATCGGAGCCAACGGTAAGGGGAAATCTACCTTGTTACGGATGGTCGCCGGTGCAGAACCCTTCGCAGGGGAAAGGATCTGGGGGCATAATGTCGAGGAAAGTTTCTACGCCCAGCATCAGCTGGAGGCGCTGAATGTCAATAATACCCTTATCGAAGAGATGCAATTGTGCGGCAGCCAAAAGACTGACCTGGAGCTTCGGATCCTGTTGGGCTGTTTTCTGTTCAGCGGAGATGATATAGACAAAAGGATAAAAATCCTGAGTGGAGGAGAAAAAGCCAGGATTGCCCTGGCCAAAACGATTATCAGTAAGGCTAACTTCCTTTTATTGGATGAACCTACCAATCACCTGGATATGCATTCCTGTGACCTGCTGATTGACGCTCTTAATAAATATGAGGGGAGTTTCCTCCTGGTGAGCCATGACCGTTATTTTATCAATAAAACCGCTAATAAGATCTGGGAAATTGACGATCATCTGATCCGGGAATTCAAGGGAACCTATGAAGAATGGGTGGATTGGAAAGAAAGAAATGTAGCTGCCCGTCAACAGGCTGCCCTGGAAAAAGCACAGGAAGAAAAAAGGGCCCTCGCCGCAGCCGGTTCTTCCGCTCCTGTAAAATCATCGGGTAAACAATCCGGACCAGCCGGGAATGTCTCCATTAATTCCACCAACCATTCCGGAAATTCAGGCAAATCGGCAAACAAATCCGGAGGAAATGGATCGGCCTCCATTCAAACGGCTCCTGCTCCGATCAATAAGGAGCAAAAAAAGGAATTGCAAAAACAACAACGGTTATTCCAGCAACTGGAAGAAAAAATAGCAACCCTCTCCAAACAAAAAGGACAATTGGAGGCATCACTTGGTGATCCTTCAACATACTCCGATCGGACAAAATTCGTGCAGGCAGAAGCAGAATATAAAAAAACTGCGGATGAGCTGGAACGATCCAATCGCGAATATGAACAGATATTCGAAAAGATCATGGAGCTGGAAAAAGATCAGTAAAAATTTGCATGCGATACCTTTTTGTTTTTTTCCTTTTGTCCACCTTGGGTTCCCGGGCCTGCGCACAGGCCCCTGCCGGTTCTCATCGTCCTAAGATCGGACTCACCCTCAGCGGAGGCGGCGCAAAAGGATTGGCGCATATCGGTATCCTGAAAGCAATTGATTCGGCCGGTCTGAAAATCGATTATCTCACCGGTACGAGCATGGGCAGTATCATCGGGGCCTTATACGCCGTAGGTTATTCCGGAGATTCCATTGAACAGATCGCCAGTCATATCGACTGGGACGTTCTTCTGTCCAATCAGTCCTCCATGAGAAGTATCATCATGGAAGAAAAGGATGAATACAGCAAATACGATGTCGAATTGCCATGGGTCAATCACTGGTTTCGTATCTCTACCGGTGTGATCGAAGGCCAGGAATTATGGCTGAAATTCGCAGAATTATTTCGTCCGGTCTATAAGATCAAAGATTTTTCCAAATTTCCTATCCCCTTTAAATGCATCGCTACGGATGTTGCATCCGGGGAACCAGTAGTCCTGGATAGCGGGGAGGTTGTATCGGCCCTAAGGTCCAGTATGGCTATCCCTTCCATCTTCACGGCAATAGAATACAATGGGAAAAAATTGGTGGACGGAGGAATTGTCCGGAATTTTCCGGTAAAAGACGTTCGCGACATGGGTGCAGACTTTGTTATTGGAAGCAATGTTTCCGGCCCCTTGCTGAAATCCAACCAGGTCACCAATGCCATTCAGGTTCTATTACAAGTGGCCTTTTTCCGGGAGGCTGAAGATACCCGCAAACAAATACCGCTGTGTAATATTTATGTACACATGCCGCTGGAGAACTATAGTATGGGCAGCTTCGGCCAGGCCGCAGATGTTATAGAAACTGGGGTAAAAGAAGGGCGTAAATTGTATCCACGTCTGAAACTTCTGGCAGATTCCCTGAATGCCCTTTATGGATCGCAGCCGATCCCAAAAGAAAGACTTCCGGATGCTTATCCGGTAAAAATTTCCTCCTTTGAAGTAAAAGGGCTGAATTATACCTCCGAGCCCTTTTTCATTCATAGCATGGGACTGCTCACCAATCATTATTACACCGCAAACAATCTTTCCCGCATGGTGAGAAGGGTTTTCGGGACACGATATTACAACCGGATCACTTATTCTCTTGTCCCGCAGGAAGACGGTACCAGCAAGATCATTTTTGAGGCCTTTGAAAACCCGCTCACCTTTGCCAAGATCGGACTGAACTATAATCAATTCAGCGGGATCAGCGCCATTTTTAATATTACCAGCAGGGATTTTTTTACACCTACCTCCCGCAGCCTCGTGACCCTGAATATCGGTCAGAACTTCCGGTTGAGAGCAGAACATCTGCAATATTTCAGTAGAGGAGGGAAATTCGCCTTTAATCTGGCGACGAATCTGGACCAGTTCAATATTACGACCTATGACAGTGCCTATCACGAGGCCGGCATCTACTCTCAGAATTATTTAAAAGTGGACGGACGCTTCGGATATTCCACCAACAGGGATCTTATGATGGGAATCGGGCAGCGTTTCGAGTATATCAGATACGATCCTTCCATTACATCCAGCGTCGAATTTAAGGGGAAAAGCAATTTTCTGACCACCTACTTTTTTATCAGAAGCAATACCCTCGAAAACCCCTTCTATCCCAAACGAGGCACCAAACTGGAAGCCGAAGCAGATTGGGTATATGAACAAAACCCGAATGTCCGTTTCCACTCCCCTTTCTCCAACAGGGTGGATACCAATTTTTCAACCAGCCCTTATGCCAGGGTACTCTTCTCCCTCAATCGTTATACGCCACTGGCAAAAAGATATACGCTGCTGACCCATCTCCAGGCGGGTATGAACTTTAACTATACCAACAATATCATGAATGAATTCTCCATCGGAGGAATGGTCAGCAGTTTTCATAACCAGGTCACTTTTGCCGGCTTGCGGGAAGGGACTTTTTATTCCCCCAGCATAGCCGCCATTCAATTAGGTCTGCGCTATCAATTATTTACCAATACGTTCATTACGGGAAGGGGAAATATCATGTTCAACAATTTCATTACCCGAAGCAATTATTTTACTACGCCGGATTTCCTGTCCGGTTACGCTCTGACCTTCACCTATAATTTCGCGCTGGGCCCGCTTGAATTAAGCACCATGTATAGTGATCAATCCAGACGGGTGATCGGATACGTGAATATCGGGATACCGTTTTAGTTTCGCCTTCGTCCGATCAACTTTCTCAACCGATACTAATTCTTGTTGACCAAATTGAAGATGCAGGTAGTATATCGAAAAAAAAGCGCTGGTTCCTACTCAAATAAGCTAATGTCTTTTCTGTGGTATTTTCTTGGAAAAGGCGCATTTTTTTGATATACAACCATGCCTGCTACTTACTAGTTTCTTTGAAAATGTTCAGGCGCTAGGCATCGATGGATGGTTGGAAATCCGCGTGAGGACTTTAATCCCTGGCCTTAATAAAATCAGAAACGATAAAACTAATCAGCTTACCGGTTGAAATATCCCTTCCCCCGTATTGTAAGGCGGTAGCACCTTCGCAGATATGCAGATAAGCAATTTTTGAATCCGTAGCGGCAAATGTCACATATTGTCTGGCATGAAGAGGAGACAAACCTGAAGGCGTCATGGCAGCGCTCAATACATGCTCCAGGCAATCCAGGTCCAGTTCCAGACCGATAAAACTATCTTCGGTAAAACCGGTTGCATGGGCGACCGCCTGGATAAAGTTCTTTTTTTCCAACAAAAAAATATCCTCATATGTGATGATATCCATGAAAGGATTATTTACGATATCCAGCCAAACATTCTGCTGCAGGTAGTTCTCCTGAACGCCGATCACACAATATTTTCCCAGGTAGCCATCTTCCTCTGCATAACGGAACCCGTTGCCGCTGTGTCTTCCCTCAATGGGCCGGTAATCGGTATGCGCGTCTAAATTCACGCAGTTGATCTGGGCAAGCGGTATATGTCCGGCTTTATACAGCCCCTTTGCCGCGCCTTTGATCAGCGGATAAGCATTGTTATGGCCGCCGCCTATTATGATCGGTACTTTTCCACTGGCTGTAATGATATTTACCAGTGATTCCACTTCCTGGTCGATCGTTTGCACCGCATGCCGGTAGGCTTCCGTTTTTTCCTCGGGCCCATGGGCATTGGCTTCGATCAATTGTTGCAGATCACTGAAATCAAAATGCCCAAGCAGAAGTATCCGCTCTCCTTCCAGGAAATCATTACTTTGAATATTTAAAAAACTCTGCAAAAAAGGTGTCCAGGCCGTTCCGGCTCCTCCTTCACCCAAATTTGCCTTTACGCCGATATCCTCTGGAACACCTACCAAAATATATTCGGCCTCGGTTTGTTCCAATGATAAGCCAAGGGCAGCAGGATCCTTTAGCACCAATAACCGCTCTCCCAATTTAGTCTCGAACTTGCGGATTTTCGTTACTGACAGAATATCCTGCTTATTGTAAATTTTAAGATGCTGCATGGCTGATGGTTTATTCGAAATAAAATAATGGCGTATCCTTATTAAACATCGATTTTTTCGTTCACGATCCGTAAGATCTCTTTTTCAAGGGCAATCGTTTTATCTTCGATATCCTTCCCGATGGCAATTTTCTCCTTTGCAAATATTTTGTCATCGCAACCGGCTGCATTTATCCGAACATTCATAAAAGCGCCCATTACTGCTGACCTGGCGCACAAAGCCCCTACTCCGGCGTCTGAAACAGAATTGAGATTACCCGTTTCGGCCATAGCTTTGATCACCTCCATACTGGCATATGTCACCTGCATGACCTGTAAAGGGATGTCGATTGCAACCTTGGTTGCTTGCTGAATGGCCAGGCGGCGATTCTCTTTTTCTTCAGCGGTTGATTTAGCCAGGCCAAAGGCAGCCATGATCCCATTGAATGCTTTTGTATCCGCATCAACCAATCTGATCAATTTGTTTTTATACTCCTGCCCTTTTTTTGCCCAGTCACTAAAGGTTTCCCAACGGTCATCCCACCCCTTTTTATGAGCCGACAAATTGGCGACCATGGTAGCCAGAGAAGTTCCCAGCGCACCAACATACGCTGCAATAGAGCCTCCTCCCGGAGCGGGGCTTTCGCTGGCCGTCTCATCTGCAAAACCGGTTAGGGACATGCTTACCAGCCGGCTATCTTCTGTATTACGGAGGAGATATTCAATGATCCGTTCTTCAGGCAGGAAAGGCCCCAGTTCATCCAGGCCCATCGACAATACGGCAATCCGGATCAATTCCTTTTCCGATACACCCGTCGAGCGCTGTTGTTTTTGGAGAAAATAACTACCGGCATCCAGCAGAGCCTGTAATGGGATCAACCCTACCAATTCGCTGCCGGTGACCCGGATCCCCCTGACCGCCGCGCTTTTGCATACTTCGTCAAAGGCAATATGGACAGGAGTAACTTTAATATTAGTAAGATTCA
Organism: Flavitalea flava; assembly: GCF_054461575.1. Classification (NCBI taxonomy): domain Bacteria; kingdom Pseudomonadati; phylum Bacteroidota; class Chitinophagia; order Chitinophagales; family Chitinophagaceae; genus Flavitalea; species Flavitalea flava. The sequence continues at coordinate 15,816 of NZ_JBTLQH010000055.1, read as the reverse complement.
TAGAAATCTGTGCCACTCCATATTCTTCGATAAACCAGCCGATGGCCTTTACCGACTTGAGACTTCCGGGGATATGAACCGGTTTGCCCTGTTCATCGGAGACAATTTTCCCGGTTACAGGATTTCCCTCCCGCTTCACCCGTCCGGCTTCACGAACATCAAAAGCAATAGAGTTGGCCCGCCGGGTAGATGTCGTGTTCAGGTTAACATTATAGGCCACCAAAAAATCCCTGGCGCCGATGACTGTGCCACCCCGTTTGGCGTCGAATTCGGCAGGCCCATAATCCGGAGCCCACTCCGGCTGTTTTATCTTTTTAAAAAAACCTTCATATTCGCCGGCCCTGATCACCGAAAGATTGTTGCGGCTTTTATCAGGCTGCGCAGCTTCATATAAATAAATAGGTATTTGTAATTCCTTTCCCACCCTTTCTCCTAGCTTTTTAGCCCATACCGCTGTTTCCTCCATACTGATCCCGGCTATAGGAATCAGGGGACAAACATCGGTGGAGCCCATACGGGGATGCTCTCCCTTATGGCTGGTCATATCGATCAATTCGCCAGCCTTCTTTATGGCTAAAAAAGCCGCCTCAATCACAGAAGCCGGGTTCCCCACAAAAGTTACCACTGTCCTGTTCGTCGCTTTACCCGGATCGACATTCAACAACCTGACTCCTTCCACCCCTTCGATCTCATCGGTAATCTGTTTGATTATTTCACTATTCTGACCTTCGCTGAAATTGGGAACGCATTCAATGATCTGATCCATAGTTTCTGTTTCGGGTTTTATTTTGCAAATCGTTAGTGTAGTGCAAATGTAATATAATGTCTTTTACTCCGTACTTACCTGGCTATTCTGCTCCTTCCGGGACCTGGGACGGATAAAATCCAGGGGATTGTTACGGAAATACCGAAACAGGATACCCAGGAACTCGGGATAATCCTTCAAACGTACTCCTCTTGATTTTACGGCCACGAAAAAGGCCAGGGAAAAACTGACCAGGAAGTTCACCAAACCGATCCCCAGTACTCCCATTACCACCGTCACCAGGTACCAGGGCCGAACATGGTCAAACCCCAGACCATAGACAGCCAGGGAAGTGTTTCCTGCCGAGATGGTGATATGCCGGATATCAAAGGGGATCCCGAATATCTTGACGATAATACTGGCCATACCCAGAAAAAACCCAAGGGCGATACTCCCTACGATCGAGCCTGCATGTTTTTCCACATAATCCCCCAACCGGCGAAGCCTATCCGTCGAAAAAGACAATCGCAGTAAAGGATGCGTCTGGAGCCTTTCAGCCACATGGCTGTATTGTATCTTGTTCTGGACATAACCGGCAATAATACCACTGAGGAAAAGGAAAAAACCGGTATTGGCCGCATACAAAAGGGAGAGGCTCTGCCAGGGATGCTGGTCTTTAAGTATGGCAGCGGCAGCCTCACCCGCGACGAGCTTCGAACCCACTATTTTTTCATAACCCCAGGCGATGAGCCACATCCCCGGAAACATGACCATCAGATTGCCGGCAAAAGAAGCGATCTGGCTTCGGGATACTTTAGCTACGGTAAGTGCAAGGTTGTATAAGTTCGGCTGTGAATTTTTCCGGGTATCCAACGAAACGGCTACAGCGCTTGCTGTAAAGGCAGGTTGTTTCGTGGCCAGCGTAGTATGCGTCTCTTCGATCAGGATAAAGCCAATGCTATAGTTGACGCTATAGGCGAATCCATGCCAGAAAATGGCCATCGGCATTTTGATCAGCAGGTTCTTGATAAGCACGACCATACAAACCCAGGCTCCTCCTCCCATAGCGCTCAACAACATGGCCCTGTACTCTGCCGGACTGGAGGTAATGTATTTATTTCCTTTGACCCCTTTATGTTCGGCGATCTGGTAGGCAAGATATCCCATCGTCCGGGACATAAATTCGAGTATACTGTTCTTCCGGTTTTCATACCGGACAAGCATTCTGAAAAAATCAACGAATTTTCCGGTATCCTGCTCCACCGGTGCTTTCGAATTTTTGTCCCTGATATTATTATCCAGCAGATCTATCAGGATCGACATCCTGTCCAACCGGTTGGCCAGCAGAATCAGAATATAGGTTTGATGAAGACTGGCTCCTTTTTGAGATTGATTTTCCCGGATACGTTCCAGGCTTTCATAACATTTTGCAAATACCAACCCGATCCTTTCTAAAAGTTCATATGGGGGATTTGCCGGTTCCTCTTTCAGCATCCATTCTTCGAGATCATGGATAAGGTAATTCTGTTCCACGAACGGGTTTTTATCCTGTTCATCCTGGGTAATATAATTCAGGACTTCCTTTTCCAGTCCCAGCTGGGCAACCTGGAAAGTGAGGGTTTTCATGGATTGAAGCAATTGACGAACAATCCGTTTGTCATGGACACGAAGGGTTATCCCTACACTTTCGAAAAATTGTATCCAGCTTTTGCGCGGTATTTTCTCTACCCATTGAAAATCTTCGTTCCGGAAAAAGACCCGGTCCAGGACATACAAAAAATCATTTTCATTCTGAAGCGGCGGTAATAGTTTGTGCCGCAGCCTTCCGAAAAATTCCTGCCAGAATCCCCTGGCCAACGGAATGCCGCTCTCGGTAAGTGCAGAAGATAGATCTGTCCGGATCAGTTGGGAAAGAATGGCATGCCGTAGATTGTTTAAGAAAACCGGGTTTTGATGCAGGACCGCCGTAAGGGCCTCCAGGTTTTTACCGGGATCAGGTTTTCCTCGTGCCGGCCTGATTGCAGAAAAGAAACCAACCAGGAAATCCAGGCCCTGTCGGTTGTCCGAGATCGGTAGTACGGTAGTTTCCGCTAAAGCGGAAGTAATGAAATCCGGTTTTTTCCCATTTTTTCGTCCAAACATAATTTTCCAGTATAAAGGTCTTTTCAGGAAACCCATTCTCCTTCAATCATCACCCTATCGATCAGATTGGTACCAAAAGCATAAGGCAGATAGGCCAGTGAAGGTATAGGCCTTGTAAAGATCAGATTTGCCTTTTTCCCGGGCGTTATACTTCCCAGACTGGAACCCAGCCCCATAGCAAATGCACCATTCAGTGTAGCCGCATTAATAGCTTCTTCCGGTAAAAGTTTCATTTGGATGCAGCTCATGGCAACTACCAGGTTCATATTTCCGCTGGGAGAAGAACCCGGGTTAAAATCAGAAGCCAGCGCAATAGCACAATTGGCCTCGATCAATTGACGGGCGGGTTGAAAAGGCATACGTAAAAAGAAAGCTGCGGTAGGTAGTAAAGTGCCGATAGTACCGGATTGAGCAAGTACCGCAATGGTTTCTTCATCCATGGTCTCCAGGTGGTCAACCGACAATGCCCCCAGTTTTACGCCAGTCTGGACACCTCCGGACAGGCTAAGCTGGTTGGCATGGATCTTGGCACCCAGACCAAAGGTCATCCCGGCTTTGCAGATTCTTTCTGTTTCTTCTGCGCTGAAAAACCCTTTTTCACAAAATACATCGATATAATCCGCCAGCTTTTCCCGGGCGATCACCGGAAGCATTTCATTAATCAGTAAATCGATATACCCCTCATGATTTTCTTTGAAGCCAGGCGGGTAAGTATGCGCACCCAAAAAGGTGGCTTTTATGGAAAGAGAAGATTTTTCTTTCAATTTTTTTATAACCCGGAGCATTTTTAATTCCCCTTCCACTGTCAAACCATATCCACTTTTGATCTCGATAGCTCCTGTACCGAGGCGGCTTAATTCTTCCAGTCTTTTCCAGGCCTGATTGAACAATTCATCTTCTGTGGTTTCATTTAATTTCCTGGCCGAATTCAGTATCCCCCCTCCGCGTGCATTTATCTCCGCATAACTTAAGCCTTTTATCTTGCCTACGAATTCCGCCTCCCTGCTCCCTGAAAATACCAGGTGGGTATGGCTATCGCACCAGGCAGGAAGAATGAATTGCCCGGTAGCGTCGACGACACCGTCTCCCTTCCCCTCATCAGGTCGTAAAGGATGCTGAACGGCCACAGGTTTTAACCGGGAAACTCTTTTTGCAAGAACTTCAGGCAGTGCTGACATCGGACCGAAACCGGCAATTTCTCCGTCTTCTGTATGAAGCCAGGCGTTTTCGATACAGGGAAGATCGGCCAGATCTGCCCCCCGTAACAAATGGCTTTGTTCACGGGTATTCACTAACTGTTTACAATTAACGATCAATCGGGAAGCCATGCTCTAAGGTAGCTTTTTCTGAGCATCCGGATCACAAAAAATCGATTCCTGTTTGAGGATTTGGCAACCTTATAATCCGGAATTGTCGTTATTGAACGGGTATTGTTTTTCCGTTAACAGCAGCAGGCAAAGTCATCAGGTTAAGGATGGGTATTACCTGTTCCTGGGAAAGGATGGTATACTTAGCCGAAGAGGCGCCATTGTTCACTTTAATCGTGTAGGCGTCCTTTTCCAGTACCTTGAACATATCTTCATCCGTTGTATCGTCGCCCATACATAAAATAAAATCGGGATTGATCTCATGAATTATTTTAAGCGCTGCGGATCCCTTATCAAAACCTGAAATTCTTACTTCCAGCACTTTATTTCCATCGATCACCTGTAAGGCTGTGTTTTGAATGAGTTGAGAAAGCGTATTCAGCAATTCACGCGAACGGGAAAAACCCAGGCCGGGTTGAGTATTACGATAATGCCAGGCAATAGTATTTGTCTTTTCCTCAATAAATGACCCTGCACAACGGATAGCGAAAAGCTGCATGATACGTCGGATCTCTTCCTTCCAACTATCCGGGGCCGATGCCATTTGCTGCCAGGGTCCTTGTTTTATCCTGAAACTGGCGCCATGCTCAGCCACAAGGGTTAATGGCATAGCGCCGAGCCATCGTTCCAGGGAATCCATATCCCTGCCGCTGATGACTACAATTTGGTTGGCGGGGTCGGAAGATAACCGTAATAAAAGTTCTTTTACGGCTTTATCCGGGGATGCCTCGGAAGGCAATCTTGAAAAAGGAACGAGCGTGCCATCATAATCCAATAACAGACACCGGTTAGTTGCCCGGTGATAATGCTGCCGTATAACTGCGATGGCTCTCTCATCAAGAAGCCTGACCTTTTGATTCTGCTGCTCCTGCTTCAACTGGGTCAATTGATCCAGGAAATCGTTTACCCATTTGACCACATCATATTCCCGAAGGCGGTTTTGCATAAGCGTTAGCCTGCTCCGTTGTTCGGAAAATGGCATAGCCAGGGCCCTGGTAATCGAAGAGGCTACTTCTGCAGTATCTGTTGGGTTAACCAGGATGGATTCGCTTAATTCACTGGCAGCTCCCGTCAGTTCACTCAGAATCAGCACGCCCTTGCCGGAGGCGCAACTGGCTACATATTCTTTGGCCACCAGGTTCATACCATCCCGCAATGGTGTGATGAGGGCAACATCTGCCGCCTGATAAAGAGCCGCCAATTCGTTAAAGGGCAGATGATTGTACCGGTAAATAATGGGTTGCCAGTGAAGAGCGGAATACCGGCCATTTATCATGCCGATCTTTTCTTCGATCATTTTTTTCCTGTCATTATACGCAGGTATCGTGTCTCTGGAAGGAACAATATTCAGGATGAAAACCACTTTTTCCTTCCATTCCGGATATCGTTCCAGGAAATACACAAACCCGTCGAGCCGATGCATCAGGCCCTTGGTGTAATCCAACCGATCGACAGAAAAAATGATCTTTTTATCTTCAAAATTGCTCCTGATCTTACTTCGTATATTCATTACCTCCCGATCTTCTGCGGTCTGATGGAACTTTTGAAAATCGATTCCGATGGGAAAAAGATCGATCCGGATCAAACGGTCCTGGTATTGAAGGTTATGGAAATTATTATCTACTCCCAACAACATTTTAACCGATTGCAAAAAATGCTGTACATAGTCGTATGTATGGAAACCGATAAGATCTGCTCCCATCAATCCATGCAATAATGACTTCTTCCATTCGGTAGGTAAGAGTCGGAATATTTCGTAGGAAGGAAAAGGTATATGCAAAAAAAAGCCGATAGTGGCATCAGGCTTTTTCAGCCTTAGCATATGAGGTAAAAGCATCAATTGGTAATCATGTACCCAGACCTGATCTCCCGGTTCCAGCATGGAGCTTATTTTTTCGGCAAAAAGTTGGTTAACACGGACGTAGGCTTCGAAATAAGCCTGTTCATATACAGCCAGGGAAGAAAAATAATGAAATAAAGGCCAGAGGACGGAATTGGAAAATCCATTATAGTACCGGTCATAAAGATCATTATCCACAAAAAGTGGAACTACACTAAAATCTTGTTTTGCAGCATGGGTGGCGACCGCCAGTTCCCAATCTTCCTGTGGAAAATCCGCCACACCCATCCACATTTTTTCCGTCATACCGCCTTTTGGATAGGCACTGCTCTCGAAATAGCTTTTAATGGCCGACACCAGGCCTCCCGAACTTTGCCGGAGGCTCACCTTATCCCCTTCTTTGTCCAGAGAAAAAGGCAGTCGGTTGGAAATAATTATAAGTCGTCCCATAGCTCGGAAGATTTTTTAAACGGAGGATCTTCCTTTTTAAACCCAACAATGGGGCCAAGAATTGGACAAATGACCCCTAAAGGATTGAATTATACCCATTTGGTAACTGTTGGGGTGGTGAACCAGGAGAATTGTGTTAAGAATTAAAATCAACTTAGAATGGGGCTTCCCTAGGGGCTTTTGTCCATGGGCGCGATGCAAATATTTTTTTGTGGGCGCTGCGACACATTTTAAATGAAGCACCACCCACAAAAAAAGAGTCCCGCTTTGGCAGGACTCTTAATAATTCTATTGGGAGAATGCAATTACCATCTTCTATTGCCACCGCCGCCGCTGTTTCCACCACGGGAATAGCCGCCACCGCCGCCACTTCCGCCACGGGAGAAACCACCGCCGCCGCCGCCTCTGTCTTCTTTTTCCCTTGCAACAGAAACCGCGATAGCACGGCCTTCAATTTCCTTGTTGTTAAGGCTCGCCATAGCTTCTTTGCCTTCTTCTTCAGATGACATTTCAACAAAGCCAAAACCGCGTGATCTGCCACTGACCTTATCCATGATCACTTTAGCAGAGCTTACAGCACCAAACTTTTCAAAAAGGTTCTTGAGGTCTTCATCAGTTGTGTGAAAACTCAGATTCGAAACATAAATGTTCATAAAACAAAAATTAAAAAAAAATAAAAAATAAATACCTGTTATTTTTCAGAAAGCAACTAGTAAGGAAGAAGAAAACTATTACTGGTAGGAAAAGTAAAGAATTAGCATCGTTCGTATACTGTGTGCTTACACAGGGTAAAATAACCTTATAAAATTAAGGAAAATTTTAATAATAACACAATGTATTTTATTTAAAAGGGCCGTTCCGGTCAGAACAGCCCCTTTTTATAGCTTTAATTTTCTAGGATTATCCCATTTTAGGACTGCCTGATCTACTAATCGTTCTGAAAATCCTTGGATAATTCCGCAATTTCATCTGCATTAAGAACGCGGTTGTATAATCTTACCTCATCCAATTTCCCGTTAATGCTTTGGGGATCAGCATCCCACCAACCGCCGACAACAAATTGAGCTTGCGGACATACGGCCACCGTTGAGCTGGCTCCAGTCTTGGTAGAAACTAGTTTACCATTTACATAGATCTGGAGTGTCCCGTTATGAAATATTCCAACCACATTATACCAGCTTTCCGGCTGGAGAATAAGAGATGAAGTATCCACGACAGTATTAAAATAGTCAACCGGCTTGTCGCAAGTTGCAAGGTTAGTCGTTACGGTAAAATTAAAATTATTAATACCGGGTGTACCCAGACCGATTCCAAAAGAGACACCGGTCCCATTCGATCTGTTCACCATTACACTAAAAGTCTGTCCAGACCAGTTTCGGATCATAACATTTTGAGAGATGGTAAAGGCGGTATCGAATTTGATGGATCCGTTGTTCGTTACCACGATCCTTTCTCCATTTCCGGTTCCTCCGAAAGCACTGTTAGCATACCCATGCTCGTCAAAATCAAGTTTGGCTCCTGCAATTGCTTCGGTAACATTTCCATTTCCGCTCGAATCCGCCATATTGCCATCGAAGGGCAAATAGACTAGTAACCCTGTTTTTAAATGTATATTGCTGGTTTTAGGGGGATCGGGAGTGGTATCCTTCTTACAGGAAAAAAGAACTACAAGAGCTGAACCAAACAGAAGAGCTGAAAATTTCATAAACACACGTTTAAGGTTAGGTATATAGGTTATTTAAAAGAGCAATATTGGCGAAAGTACAACCTTGTTCCTAGGAATCAAAAATGTTGTTTATTGTATTTTGTTTAAGATTATTTTAATCTTTCCTGAATATCCAATCCGTGCATTCGGGAAGTATCCCTGGCAATATCATAGCCCGCATCCGCATGCCGGATCACTCCCATTCCCGGATCATTACGCAATACCCGGCTAAGCCTGATGGCGGCTTCAGGAGTTCCATCCGCAACGATCACCATTCCGGCATGAATACTATACCCCATTCCTACTCCTCCGCCATGATGAAGGCTCACCCAACTTGCGCCACCGGCGGTGTTAACCAGTGCATTCAATATTGGCCAATCTGCTACCGCATCGCTGCCATCCAGCATAGCTTCGGTTTCCCTGTTGGGGGAAGCTACGGAGCCCGTATCCAGGTGGTCCCGTCCGATTACGATCGGAGCTTTTACCCTGCCGGAACGGACCAATTCATTAAACGCAAGGCCTGCTTTTTCTCTTTCTCCCTGACCAAGCCAGCAAATTCGTGCCGGCAATCCCTGAAAAGCAATTTTTTCCTTTGCCAGTTTGAGCCAACGCTGCAGGGAGGAATTTTCAGGGAACAACTTTGAGATCACTTCATCAGTGACGGCAATATCCTTAGGGTCACCGCTTAGAGCGGCCCAACGGAAAGGCCCTTTTCCTTCACAGAACAAGGGCCGGATATAAGCAGGTACAAAGCCAGGGAAATCAAAGGCATTTTCCAGCCCTTTTTCTTTTGCCCGTGCGCGCAGGTTATTTCCGTAATCGAACGTGATCGCTCCCTTACCTTGTAGTTCCAGCATTAATTCAACATGACGCCGCATGGAAGTGTACGCATAAGCGATATATTGTTTTGGGTATTGCTCCCGTAAAATTTTTGCCTGTTCGTATGAAATTTCATGAGGCCAGTATCCGATCAACGGATCATGGGCAGAAGTCTGATCGGTGAGGGTATCGGGAACGGTATTTCTTTCGATCATCCGTTCCAGTAAGTGAACTGCATTGCATAATACACCAATGGAAATCGCTTCGCCCCTTTTTCTTGCTTCCAGCGCACGGTCAATCGCCTTATCCATATCCAGGAACTTGAAATCAAGATACCTGGTTTCGATCCGTTTGTCTATTCTCCATTCCTCGACTTCCGCTACCAGGGCTACTCCTCCGTTCATGGTTATAGCTAAAGGCTGGGCACCGCCCATTCCGCCCAATCCGGCGGTAACATTCAGGGTCCCTTTCAGCGAGCCGCCGAAATGTTTATCCGCCGCTGCGGAATAGGTTTCATAGGTGCCCTGAACGATCCCCTGAGAACCGATATAGATCCAGGATCCCGCTGTCATCTGTCCATACATCATAAGCCCCTTTTTCTCCAGCTCATCGAAATGCTCCCAGTCCGCCCATTTAGGTACGAGTTGAGAATTAGAGATTAATACTCTGGGCGAATCCCTATGTGTTTTGAGAATGCCTACCGGTTTACCGCTTTGCACAAGCAGGGTTTCGTCCTCTTCCAGGTCTTTCAGCGCTTTGATGATAAGGTCAAGGGCCTCGAAGTTCCTGGCCGCTTTTCCGCGACCGCCATATACGATCAGTTCATCCGGTCGTTCTGCCACCTCCGGATCCAGATTATTCAGGAGCATTCTCAAAGCGGCCTCCTGAACCCATCCCTTACAGTTTAGCTGCGTGCCGATCGGAGTTTTGTATTTTACAGGATCGTAACGATGGAAGGTTTTCGTAGTCATAAAAAATGTTTTTATATAGTAAAATCCTCAAATCCTTCATGCAGGGAAATCCCTTTGGAGGAAGCGATCCTGTTCACCCTTTCCACGAAAGAAAAATCGCGGATGATGGTCTTGAGCTTATTGATATCTTCTGAAAAGATCCTGTCTTCGCTGGCAAATTCCACAAAATTCCGAACATAATCATGAGCTGTTTCCAAGAGCACACTACTATTTAGAGGGCGTCTGAATTCGATGGCCTGGGTCGCACTCATCAGTTCAATGGCCAGTATATATTCCAGGTTATCCAATACCTGGTTTAACTTCCTTCCACTGATACTTCCCATGCTCACATGATCCTCCTGACCAAGAGAAGTTGGAATGCTGTCGGCACTTGCAGGAAAACAAAGGGTTTTATTCTCGGTGACGAGGGCCGCCGTTGTATATTGAGGAATCATAAAACCACTGTTCAGACCTACATTGCTCATTAATAACATGGGCAGCCCCCACTTTCCTTCCAGCAATAAGTAACATCGGCGGTCAGAAATATTGCCAATTTCAGCAGCAGCAAAACAGGCATAGTCTAAGGGAAGAGCAAGAGGCTGGCCATGAAAATTGCCCCCGCTGATAATATCGTCTGGCCCAAGGATAACCGGGTTATCTGTAACCGCATTCAGTTCGATCTCCGTCAATTCCTTCAGATGGATCCAGGCGTTCCGGGATGCTCCATGTACCTGAGGCATACACCTCAGGGAATAGGGATCCTGTACCCGGCCGCAATCCACATGGCTTTGCATAATGTCGCTGTCATGCAGTAAAAGCCTTAGCCGCCGGGCAACTAGTTGGTTACCTTTAAAAGGTCGTAAGGCATGCAATCGTTCGTCAAAAGGCGCCTTGGTCCCCGTCAGGGCTTCCAGGCTCATGGCCCCGATAATATCAGCGGCTTCGAGGCAGTTATGCATCCGTTGTACTGCCTTTACAGCAAAAGCCAGGATAAATTGCGTCCCATTGATGAGGGCCAACCCCTCTTTTGGTCCGAGGCTGATAGGAGACATTCCGGTTTGCAGAAGGACATCCTGGGTTTTTTGTCTCTTGCCCTTATAAAACACTTCCCCCAATCCTATCAATGGAAGAAAAAGATGCGCCAATGGAGCAAGATCACCCGAAGCACCTACCGATCCTTTTTCAGGAACCACCGGGATTACATCCTCTTCCAGGTGCCAAAGGATCCGTTCCAGGGTTTCCAACTGTACCCCTGAATAACCCTGCGCCAGAGCATGTACCTTGGTGATCATCATGATCCTGGCCACATCTGACGGTATGGGCTCCCCCACGCCTACACTATGACTTTGGAGAATCTTATGCTGCAAGGTCCTGGTGTCTTCTTCCGAGATCCTGGTGTTAGCGAGGATTCCGAAGCCCGTATTCACACCATACACCGTAGTGTTCTGGCTTACGATCCTGGCTATGTTTTGTTGACTGGCACGGATCTTCTGAATAGCCGCTGAGGAAAGTACCCCCTTATGGGTACCATTTGCCAGACTTAGCACAATTCCAAGGGAAAGAGTATCTATACCGTATTGAAAAGGTTGATCCATATGATACATTTAAACCCTCAAAATAACGGCTTTTATCAGAAATTACCTTCTTAATTGACAATCCCCCCTTTACTCCTGACAAAAAAGGATTACAGCACTTTATAAAAATAAGGCTTGTTGCGGATGATGATCATGCTTTTACCCAGCAGAACGCCAACATTGCGGCAGTAACCGGTAATTTGGGAGAAGGAATGCTGGTGGGATTTGTCCCCAAAGGGCAGGGTTAACAAATAGCTCGTAAAAAAAACGGGTATCTCCAGAAGGTAAAAGAAAAGCTGTACCAGGAACCAGCCTACCCCAAATTGTTTGCGTATCCTGACAAAATTAGAAATCATGATTTGAAGCCCTTTCCGGTCAAATAAATTGGTATACCCTTTACCGGCCGAGCTGAAGGTTTCATTGGCCGATTCCCCCTGCAGGTGGATCACCTTGCACTGGCCATAGATACATAATTTCCCCAGTTTTCTGAGCCGGCTGCACCATTCTGCTTCTTCTGCATAGAGAAAAAAGTCCTCATCCATCAGTCCGGCCTTATCGGTTACCTCTTTTTTTACCATTAAAAACGCGCCGTTGATCCAGTCTACTTCGATCAGATTCCCCGCATCCGGTACGTTGGGTTTGGCTATCTCAAACAGGTTTCCTCCCCATTTAATCAATCTCCCCAGGTAAGGCAGGGGAAGCAGGTAATTCAAACCACCTTTCATAAAAAAATTGCCGGATATTTGCGGAGTCCGGTCGGTATTCAGCAATTGCACACCACAGGCTGCATAGCCGGAATGAGAAAAATTTAAAAAACACCGTTCGATGGAACCGTCCTCAATTATCGTATCCGAATTAAGAAGAAGTATCACCTCGCTGCTGGATTGCCGAATGGCTTCATTATTGGCACGGGCGAAACCGGCATTATAACTCATTTGGATCCAGTATACAGCAGGATATGCTTCCAGAATCCGCTCCCGGCTGTTATCACCGGAAGCATTGTCAGCTACAATAATCTCAAAAGAAATCCCTTTCGTTTGTTCATAAATGCTTTTCAAACAATCGAGCACAAGCTCCGGAGTCTTATAATTTACAATAAGGATGGAAAGCGCTGTCACGATGGTATCCTGTTAATATGTAAGATGTAATGAAAAAACATCAGGCTCTTTGAGAAAATGCCATTCTTTAGTAAAGAAAGAGGTATTTTTTTTTGCCAGTTGATCATGGAAAGAATTACCGAAGGTATTTCTCCAGAATAGCCGGAACCGGAAATATCCTCGCTGTCTTTTATCTCCAGGTTGCGCATCAAACGCCACCAGGCATCATATACCATTATGTTTTTAAGGTTTTGTACGCCTACCTTGTTCAACAAAAGGAAGTTTTCGGGTATTTCAACCGCCCTTAGCCTGAAACAGTCCCGGGTTACCTGTTCATCACCAAGTCCTACGTTGACCAATAGCTTATTAATATATACAGGGTTGGCTCCATTGAGATAACGGATATAAAATTCAATATCCACCAGCCATCTTAGCTTGGGATCGAATATTACCCCCTTCTCTTTTTTATAAATGGTGACGCTTGGAGGGCCGATAATATTCCGAGCGAATAAGACAGTTTGATTACGCAGAAAAGCCTTAAACCGGTAAGGATTGACAAAGACCTCACGCGACCGGTCCTCATCCAGGAAAATATCCCTGTAAGCAGCGAAAATAAAAGAAGATCCGGGATTTCCATCGATCGACCGCGCGAACTCCTCCAGACTATGCTCGCCGGAAAACCAATCGTCATCATGCATGATCTTGATCCATTCCCCCGATGCCTCCCGGACCGCCGCATTCCAATTATCCGGGGATCCCAATGGACGGTCATTGCGGAAATAACTGATAGCAAATTGTCCGGTATAGGTTTCGCAGAGGTCATTTATTTCCAAATTTGGGCTGTCGTCCGTTACCACGACCTCGAAATTCCGGAAAGTCTGGATAATAATCGAATCCAGAAGCCTCCTCAAAAATCCGATGTTTTTATAGGCGGGTATACAGATTGATATTAAAGGAATTTCTGACATAAAAATTTTTTGAATAATTGTTCCGTAGAAAGATCTTATTAACTGCAATTCTTCAACGGAAAACGCAAAATGTTGGTAAATTCCGACCTTGGGCCCCTCCTTCACGACCGGGCCCTGCCCGGTTAAAATATTCGGTAAAAATACATATTAAATGATAAAAGCATTTCGTAATTTGCAAGGCACAAGTTATAAAAATCAATTGAAATATGCCCGGGAGATCGATTTTGAGTAGAGCCAAATTCATGTTTAAAAAAAATCCGGATACCGTATTCAGAAACGTAAAAGGCGTGATCCATGTTGGCGCGAATACCGGGCAGGAAATAGAGCTGTATGCCAAACATGGTCTGTTGGTAATATGGATCGAGCCAAACCCTGAAGCATTTGAGACTCTTAAAGCCAATCTAAAAGACTTTCCCGAACAAATTGCCATCATGGGCCTTGTTACGGACCTCGACAATGCAGAATATCCATTTCATCTTGCAAATAATAGCGAGTCGTCTTCCATTCTGGAACTAAATCTCCATCACGATATATGGCCGGAAGTAAAATATGAAAAGACGATTAATATACTGAGCAGTTCCCTCCCATCTCTGTTAAAAGACAACGATATCGATCATAGAAAATATGATATGCTGGTGATGGACACACAGGGTTCAGAATTGCTGGTATTAAAAGGGGCAACGCCCATTCTGGAAGGCTTTACCTATATTAAAGCCGAGGTTCCCGACTTTGAATCCTATAAAGGCTGCTGTCAGGTCGAGGATCTGCATCTATTTTTGGAGAATCACGGGTTCAAAGAATATACCCGTCACCGATTTGCCAAACGTCGTGGAGGAGGAAGTTATTATGATATCGTTTACAAAAAGAAGTAATCCCGTTGTTAGTCTCTGAAAGCAAATATATTCAATAACATATCGTAATCAACGGTTATGTCTTTATCTAAAAAGGGTTTGGGATGAACTACACTTCCTTCCTTAATATAGTATTTAAAATCATTGCGCAGGAGGATGTCCAAAATTTCGTTCAACTCGGATAATTTGCTATATTTCCCATGATACTCGATAAATAGGTTCCTGACATTTTTCAAATTATCCGAACAATCCCTTAATACCGGCAATTCAGCGCCCTCAATATCGACCTTTAAAAAATCAATTTCTTCATTCAAAAGCTCGCTTAAACGAACGCATTTCACTTTGCCATTTCCATCGGGCAGATTGGTACCCATTTCTATCTTACTGCCCATATTGCCGGATGAAGTAAAAGAAATGCTGTCATTATTTATCCAGATTGCTGCATTAAAAACATGGGTATCATTAAAAGCCCAGTTATCCAGGTTTCGTTTTAAAAGAGTATAATTTGAAGGATCCGGTTCAAATCCGGTGACAATTGCATTTGGATAATTGACCTTAAAATAAAGAATGCTTGTCCCGATGTAAGAACCACAATCGATTATTTTGGGACGATCCGTATGCGACCTGAATTTGTAGAATTCGTTTATAAATAATTCGTCTATGGAGACTAAAAATTCAGTAGCGTCCTTAAAGGCAATTTTATATTTATTTTTATATAAATGATATTTCAAACCGCCATCCGTCTGATGTTTTAAGCGTTTCTCCTTGAACCATCCGATATCAAACACATTATACGGGCGATGGAACATTTTTTTTATCCTATATTTTACACCTTCAATGAGATTAACTAATAAAAAAGCCATTGCGACAATTATTTTTCAATGAATTTCGACACGGTCCCAAAAATCCACAAAAATAACTATATTTTCGATTAAGACCATTAAATTTGTTCATTATGGATGTGATACTGCTATTTAATGGTCTTGGCAACCAAATGTCTCAATATGCATTTTATTTAAAAAAGAAGCAGATTTCGGATTCGGCAAGATTTATATTTTCAAAAAAATCTGCAAACATTCATAACGGCTATGAATTGGACAAGGTATTTGGAATTAAAAAAGAAGATACTGCGGTTAACAAAATTCTTTATACTTTTTATCTTGGACTTGCCTATAAAAAACTCAGGTGGTTTTCAAAACCTATCATTCTATTTTTCAACTTATTAGGATATACCCTGTTTGAGGAAAATGATAACTATAATTTCCAGCCTGAATTCCTGCAGTCGTCTTCCGGCATAAAGTTCTATTT
>NZ_JBTLQH010000054.1:0-41684 GCF_054461575.1 Flavitalea flava | reverse complement strand
AGGTTAAATTAAAAGTACCCGGAGCCAACAAATTTCTAATAATTATCCTTCGGATATTGGAACTATGTTCCAATTTGCATACCAATTAATTTCGGGTATCCAGTCCCCAGGAAAGTTTGCCCCTGAGCGTTTGCAGGAAATTGTTTTCGTTCAGGCGTATCAGACTGAGTGTGAAGGATTCACTCCGAACGGCCAGCTGTATCTGCTTATCAACGATCTCTTTGCGGGAATCCAGGGCGCAGAGAAAGTTCTCTGTACGGCCTTCCACTTCAAAGGAAATTATATTATTATCCGGGACCACAATGGGGCGGACATTCAAATTGTGAGGCGCTACAGGGGTGATTACAAAACTCGCAGACTCCGGAAAAACGACAGGCCCCCCGCAACTCAGCGAATAGCCGGTAGACCCGGTAGGGGTTGAAACGATCAGACCATCGGCCCAATAAGTATTCAAAAACTCTCCATTCAGGTAAGTATGTATCTTGATCATAGGAGAAGAGTCGGTCTTATGAATGGCAAATTCATTCAGGCCGTAGGGAACATCTCCGAATAAAGGTTTGTCAGCATCCAGATGGATCAGAGAGCGTTTGTCAACCACAAAAGTGCGGTTGACCAGGGAAGTGACAGCCGTTTCCAATTCTTCCTTTCCAATACTGGCCAAAAATCCAAGCCGGCCAAAATTGATACCCAGAATAGGAATATTTTTATCCCGGACCAGAGATACGGTATCCAACAAGGTACCGTCCCCACCCAAAGAAATAAGAAATTCTATGGAATCATCGAGGTCGCCGGAATCCCTGAAGCTGGAAACATCGGAAGGGAGAACGAATGCAGAACCTATTTTCTCCAGAAAAGGCTGATGAATAACCGGTTGCAGGTTTTGACGTATCAACTCATCGAATAATCGCTGGACCTCGCTTTGCTGTTCATATTCAATAAAGCGGCTATATATGGCTACTTTCATAATCAGAAGTCATTTCGGATGTGTAAAAATAACCCCTTTTGTCCTAATTGATTGAAGCTATAATCGAACTTAAAGGTCAGATCATAAAAGGTTACGATATCTATGCCCAAACCACCTGTATATAAAAACCGGTTGACCAGTGAATTATTCCGGAAATCCTGGTTATAGGCATACCCGTAATCGTTAAAGGCGGTGGCAAAGATCCGGAAAGGTATGTGATCATGTGAAGAACCCCTGACCAGTGGTATGGAAAAATTAAACAACTCACGGTATAAGGTATTTCTAACCACTATGCCTGCAGTTCCATCAACTACATATCTGTCCAGCCCCCGCAGGTACAGATCACCGTAGCCCAAAAGCTGCTGATTATAAAATGGATGCCTGAGCGGTAATTTCAGAATGTTCGAATTCTGGACACCGAACCAAAGCTTATGGGCCAACGGCCAGCTCCTGATGAACCGGGTATACCCCTGCCAGAGATTCATGTCCTTGTTGATGCCCCTTCGAATCAGACCGGTCTCAAAAATAATCCCATTCAACGGGTAGGCAACATAATCCACGTCTGTATAATTGAAGGAATATGTAAACTCGGGATAAAAAACCTTTACCTGTCCATTATTAAAATAATGGGGATTATAGACCAGAACAGCACTGTCGATTTTTACATCCACCAGTTTTAAGCCCACAAAATGCCTTACGCGAAGGGCAGGGCGGTAAAAATAACGGAGGGAAAAGGAAAATTGGCGGCTAAGGTATTTACCGGCATAACTGATCGTATCCGCATTGATAAAACCCTGCTGGTTACCTGCCGTAAATGCATCCAGTTCCTTTACTTCCGCAAAGGAGAACCCCATTCCAAAACCATGTTTCAGGGACTTGTCCGCGTAAGGCTGGTTATAATAAAGCTCGAGTTGCCGGGCATAGCCCGTGATCAGCCAGGCGGTAAGGTTATCATTCCGCCCCGTGAAATTATGATGGGTGAATTTGGCTCCATAATTTACCCGGTCCAGGTTATAGTTTTTTTGGGCCCAAGCGGTCAGGTTCCTGTCGACCGGTTTAAAATAAGGGAGCGGAAAAATATACCATCTCTCTTTCACGTCTATCTCTATGTCTACCTGATAACCCCTGAAGCCTTTCAGATAAATGATCACTTCATTGAACAGGCGGGTATTGAAAAGACGGTCATGGGCCAGCTGAAAGGAGGTCACGAGATCTGAAAGGAAGACGGAATCGCCGGTTTTAAAAGACAATTCCCGCTCAATAATATATTTTTTTGTCTTTTTATTGCCGGAAACGATGATATTTCCGATGATAAAAGATGTCTTTGGAACGGGTAAGACAACAGAGCCGGTAAGGTCGGAGGGGCTGGAGGAATCGGAAGGAATTCGTGCAGATGGGACCTGCATCCTGCCGGTATCCGGAAGGTTTGTTTTTTCAGGCAGGATCTGGGCATTGGATGGAAGGAACATCAGGACAGCAGATACTACTAATAAATATTTCCAATCCTTCATTATTGCCATATAGCTGTATAACGGTCAGGTATTTACATGTCAAAAAATAAGGGTATAAGGGTAAAAATGTCAGAAAACTTAAAAATAAGCTTAAAAAGGACCAGATGATCAGATACTCAGGTAATTCATCAGGTGATCATAATTGCTGCGCAATTCATTTTCATACAACTCTTCCCCGAAATAATATTTTACCTGGTAATCGTAGCGCTGAAATGTTGCAACAATATCAGAAATTTCCAGCTTATTGATCCGTAAGGTTATATAGAAATTACCGGAATGGGCATCCGTATACGTATTGAGCTGTGTGAGTTGCGCATCATTGGTTTCGACCAGCTTGCTGATTTCGGAAAAAGAAAAGCTCACTTTTTCCATTTCCAGGACGATCACCCCTCCGGTATCATTCACCCCCGTAATTTTGCTTAATTGTCTCAGCAGATCGGTTGCGATAATAGAGCCGGCATATTCCGCTTCTTTAGTAACCACAGGTATAACGGTGAGACCAAACTCATTGACCATCTGAA
The DNA here is from genome assembly GCF_054461575.1 of Flavitalea flava. Lineage (NCBI taxonomy): Bacteria > Pseudomonadati > Bacteroidota > Chitinophagia > Chitinophagales > Chitinophagaceae > Flavitalea > Flavitalea flava. The sequence goes on along the minus strand of NZ_JBTLQH010000054.1, from coordinate 38,688 downwards.
CCGCTTCAAAAAAGAAAGAGTCGGCATGAACGGACATCTTTGAAAAAACCGCCTGTAACTGATCCAGCCGGGTTGTATCATCCTCGATATTGAGCAGGTCATCCTCACTTACCAATCCTGATAATTTGTCTTCAACGACTACGGGTAAGTGGGTAACGTGGAAATCCGCCATCAGATCGAGTGCCTGGGAAACAGGATCGTTCAGGTGCAAGGACGGTATCGTCGCGGATATGACTTCTTTATTTAACACATTTATATAACACCTTGCGGTGCTATTATTAAATTTGAAAGCGACTCTTCCATACTATAGACGTAATAAATCAGGCTACCGCTGCCGGCTCGTTCAATTTTGTCAAAAATTTATGCAAAATCTTATTGAACTCGTCAGGAGTTTCCATCATTGGGGCATGCCCGCATTTATCGATAAAATACAATTCGCTGTTCGGGATCAACCGTTGAAATTCCCTTCCGACGAAAGGAGGAGTGATGGTATCATTATTCCCCCAGATCAATAACGTCGGTTGTTTGATTTGATTGAGTTCTTCCCCTAAATTATTTCGAATAGCGCTTTTAGCCAGTGAGATGATCTTAATGGCCTTTAAACGGATATTAACCATTTCATATACTTCATCTACAAGCTCCTTAGTGGCTACTTTAGGATCATAAAAGGTTAATTCCGTTTTTTTCCGGATATACTCATAATCGCCTCTCTTTGGATAGGTATCCCCCATGCCGTTCTCAAAAAGTCCCGAACTGCCGGTCAGGGTAATGGATTTTATCCTTTCCGGATGCCTGAGTACGTGCATAAGCGCAACATGACCACCCAAAGAATTTCCCAGCAAATTGACCTGCTTATAATCGCGGTATTCGATGAACCGGTGGACAAATTTTTCCAAACCCCCTACGGTGGTATGTAAAAGATCCAGCTCAAACAAAGGCAAAATCGGTACCACCACCTTATAATATTGGCGGAAGTATTCGATCAGATCCATGAAGTTACTTAATGCACCGAACAGCCCGTGTAATAACACCAGCGGCTCCCCCTCCCCTTCTTCGATGAATTTGAACTTTTCTACTTGTTTGATTTCGTATTGCATCAGCTATTGAGTTCTACGGCCTGTAATTAAGCGCTAAAATAAACGATTTAATGCAAAAAAATACCTTAATAAGCTAAGAACAATTTTTATTCAAAGCAAATTTACGACAACTGAGCCCGATAAATTTTTTTAAATAGCTCCCTGCCGTCTATCCCCGTTAATAACCTCCTTAATGCCCCTTTAATTTCCAATATTCAGCCCTTTATCCGGGAGGTCGGAGGACATTTTTTTTAAAATAGTCTACCAAAATTATAGACTAGCCGTAAGATGAGCGAAAAAATTTTCCAATTCCGTAAACATTCCCTTAAAAAAGGGGACAATTTTCCCAAACCCTTCAATCGCTTCCTTGCCCAGGGGTCTTATATAAGGGTAGACCCTTGATGAAGCGAGGGTGGCATCGGAAACAAAATGCACCTGCACAGCATAAAAAAGCAAAACGCTCAATATAATTGCATATACCAGTATATAGAGCACGATGCCTCCTAATTTATTGAGCCAGCCCATCATCGCCAGATCTACGACGGTTTCAGCCAGTTTTGCACCCCATCGCACCACAAGTATCACTCCGATAAAAACCAGCAAAAAGGCCAAAACCGGCAACCAGCGGGTGGACATATGCATATTCTCTTTCAAATAGCCTGCCACAGCCGCAGATAATTTAATGGCAGCCGCCAGTCCGATAATAAAGGCCAGCCCGGAAAATACGGCAATGATCAACCCCTGACGGAATCCTTTAAAAACAGCCAGGGCGATGATGATCAGGAACAGGACATCGATCAACATTATTTTGCTAATAATTCTTTGACTACGCCGCTGATCGTCTTACCATCCGCCTGGCCTGCCAGTTGTTTGGATGCAAGCCCCATTACTTTTCCCATATCTGCCGGGCCCGTAGCTCCGGAATCGGCAATGATCTTTGCGATAAGCGTTTTCAGTGCTTCGCCATCCAATTGCCGGGGCAGGAACTTTTCGATCACTTCTATTTCTTCCTGTTCTTTTTTGGCCAGATCCGGCCGTTGCTGTTGCTGATAGATTTCCAGGGAATCTTTCCGCTGTTTGATGAGCTTTTGCAGCAATTTGATCTCATCTTCCTCTTTCACGGCTCCGCCAGCCCCTTCTGCTGTTTTCGCCAAAATGATCGCTGCTTTAATAGCCCGCAGCCCCCTTAAGGCCGCTTCATCTTTTGCCAGCATGGCTGTTTTCAGATCAGCCATTACTTTTTGTTCTAAACTCATGACAAAGGGGATTTTATATTTTGTTTGCTTTTAACTGATGTTCCCTGAATTTACCATAAAAATCCTTAGCAAATTTTTTCATATCATTTACCAGGATCTCGTCCTGTGTGGCTCTTTGAAAAGTTTCAGCCATCGTCATAAAGGTCTGGTAATAGAAATCGGCCATTTCATCCACCATCATATCCTTTGTCCAGAGATCGATACGCATGGCTGTTTTATCTGCACCATCCCAAAAGGCCAGCATCATGGCCTTTGCTTTACGTACTGCATCGGCAGTGGTATCCGAAGCATTCCAGTTAATCGCTTCCGGAACCCTGTCTTCGTCCAATACCACATCAATAGTTATCGAAGATTTTCGCATAAAAAAAATTTAGCAACCCGCAAGTTAGCGGTTTTATCGTGATTTGGGCCTCTCCTGCCCTGGTAATACCCCTTACTTTAACCATTATTTCCTCCGGGACCGTACCGGGCTATTTATTCAAAAATTGCTGCCGGGCAAACTGTATGGCTTCCCATACCTGATCTGCCGACTGTTCCAGACTAAATAGTTTCAACCGGGCCTTCCCTTTTTCAATAAGCATATTTCGCCTGTTTTCGTCCTTATATAAGGTCATCATCAGATCAGCCAGGGAGGAAGGATTGCCGGGCTGGGCGTATAGGACCGCTTCCCCGCCGGTTTCCTGTGCCCGGCCGAAGGATTGGGTAATTACCGGCACCTCGGATTTCCAGGCATTAAGCAAGGGAATCCCCAAATTAGCAGGAATAAAGGGATAAATAAAGGCATAGGCCCCTCCAAGGAGGCGGGCCACCTCTTCGCGGGAAAGCTGGTCAGATACCAGCTGATCATATAAATGAACGTCTTCCCTGTATTTATAGGTTTCCAGCTTTTTGAGGAAATTCTTATCCTGCGGGATACCCGGCCCTGCCAATATTAATTGCATATTGGACTTTTGCCTTTTTTTAAATAAGGAAAAAGATTTCAGAAGACCGACCTTTTCCTCCGCCCCCGGACCGGCGAGGCTGAAAAAGTATTCTTTTCCTCCGGAATGACTATTCTTTATAGTTTCCTTTTCCGCTGCAGAAGCCGGGAAGCAGTCTTCATCCGCTGCACAGGATATTACAAAGACCTTTCCGGCATCATTAGTCCCAGTAGCTTTCCCGTTGAGCATTTTTTCGTCCCGGCCAGGATCCCGACCGGGATCAAATCCGGTCAATGCCTCCTTATCTTTTTCGAAAAAAGCCAGGATCGCACCAGCCCCTTCTATTCTACTGCCTTTCCGGTTGTTGACTGTTCCCTGCTTCCCTATATTTCTACCTGTTTCCGGTCCTGCTGCAACCGGAATCCACAGGCATTGAGGGAAGGACAATCCCGCGGCCCGCCGCCCTCCTGTTGTCATGACAAGGTCTGCCTTATATTTTTTAGCTACTCGTTCAATCTGCCAGCCATACCATAATTTCCACCCAGCCTTGCCCGGGAAGGCCCTCCTGGTTATAATCTGCCCTCCGGAAAGACCGGGTAATGAGCCTTCGCAATAGTTGTTGTCTACGAGAAAAATCCATTCTATATCCTGCTTAATGGAAAGGTTGTTGATACATGAAATAATAAAATGAGTGCCCTCTCCGTTAGCATTATCGTATTGGAAGGGTCTGCAATCAAGTAGAATGACCATACCGCAAAGGTAACCCTGCAGTGCCCTTTTCCAAAAATACTCCCCTAATCCCCGCCGTAAGGGCTCCCCTGAGAGCCCTCCATTGCTCTTATATTCATATGCATGTGGTTTTTACTATGTCAGATAATTGAGTATAAATGATAAATGCTTTGGCTTCATTCTTGCAGTAAGATATATTTGTAAAATAATCCGTATTTGTATCTTTAATCCGATACACCACTTTTAAAATCAGTGCCTATGAATCGTGTGTACTCCATGATGCTCACTGTCTGTATATGCATGACAGTCATCCACTTACCAAGGGTCAGTCTGGCCCAATGCACCTGCTGGACCGGTAATCCCGCAACTCCCGTGGTCGCCAATTTCACCCTAACACCGACTGCTATTTCCAGCGCCAGTTTAAGCTTTACACAATTCAATCCAGCCCTCGGTGATTTAAGTTGTATGAAGTTTGACTACAATATATCAGCATCCAGCATTATTGGGGCGCGGAACCTGGCCCCTTCCACGGCCTTGTTGTTACCTACTGATCCGGAATACAGCCCGACCGGAAGAAAAAAATATCGTTTTTCGCTGGTTACTTCTGCAACAATTTCCGGATCTGGTATTTCCACCGTTGATCCGTTTTTTACGAATTTTGGCCCCGATTCGTTGGGTGCTTACGGGCAGCCGGATGATAGCATAACATACGGGCCCACTACTATTATTAACAATTTCTCGGGGTCAACCGCCGTCGCTCCTTCCGGAGCTTACATGGGAGCAGGAACCGCCTTCCTTTCTTATTCACTCAGCGGAGGATTAAATACACTTCAGGGCGGTATTAATTTTAGCCAGAAAATCCAGACCTCCCTCTGGGGAACCTTCAGCATGACCTATTACTGGTGTCCGGCACGTCCGCTGGCCAGTTCCATTAAAGACTTAACGGCCTTTCCGGGCAATAACACTATCCAAATTCAATGGTTAACAGACAATGAACAAAAAAAGTCCAATTATGAAATCCAGATCAGCAGAGACGGCAGCCAGTTCAACACCACCGGAGAAATACAGGGAGACCCTGCTTCAGCAGGTTCTACAGCAAAATACCAATATCAATATCACCTTAATCCGGCTGATGTGGGCAAATTGTATTTCCGGATCAAAGAGACAGATGCTTCCGGGAAAGTGAGTTATTCGGCGGTAATCATCGCCACCCCTGATGTCAGGCATGGCGGTGGGCCGGTAAGTTATCAGACCTACCCTAATCCGGCTACGAACTCCCTGACCTTTCAGTTCAATTCCAATCAATCCGGCCGTTATCTGCTGGAACTGGTCAATACTGCCGGACAGACCATACAACAAAAAGCCGTAACCCTGGCCGGGACCAATCAAATAAAAATGGATCTCAGCCCCCAGCCTGCCAAGGGCCTGTATTTTCTGAGAACCCGCGATCTGACCCAAAACCGGGATTATGTCAGTAAAGTTTTAATAAATTAGAAGACCGGTAATCAGAAGACCAACGCAAAGATCAGCCTGTGAAAGACCAATAAATCCATCCTGCGAAAAGCCTTCCTTAATGGAGGCTTTTCTTTTTTATCCTTATTTCACATTAGTCCGGAGCCAACCGGCTTTTCTTTGTATAATCGCCATTTAATTGTAGGTTTGTAAACTAACTTAGGTTATTTATTATGGGAAATATAATGGATACTATGGAGTACAATACCACGCGAAATCATCTGATTATGCGTGAGTATGGGAGGCATATCCAAAAAATGATCGAATACCTGCTGACCCTGGAGGACAAAGACAAACGTCAGCGTAATGCCTATGCTGTCATTGAATTGATGGGATTCCTTAATCCACATCTGAAGAATGTTGAGGATTTCCGGCACAAATTATGGGATCATCTTTTTTTGATCTCCGATTTTAAACTGGAAGTCGCTTCGCCTTATCCGATCCCTACCCGGGAAACGTTGAGGGCAAGACCTAAACCGCTTAAATATCCCAAACGTTATCCGAAATTCTCCCATCTGGGCAAAAATCTGGAAATCGTTATCAATAAAGCACTGGCCGAGGAAAATCCTGACAAACGCAATGGTTTTGCCAATGCCGTTGCTTATTATATGAAGCTGGCCTATAACAACTGGCATAAAGAAACCGTTCACGATGATGCCATCCAGAGCGAGCTGAACAATCTTACCGGGGGTCAGTTGGAATTTACGAACACACCATTCGTAAAAAGCTACAGGCCTGTTGAGAACAGAGACCGGGACCGGGGTGGGTATGGCGATTACCGTAACAAACGTAATCAGAAATTCCAGCCAAGAGGTGGAGGAGGCAGCAGCCGGAACGACCGCAATGACCGGAATAACGATCGCGGCGGCGGTGGCGGTGGTGGTAAATTCAAAAAGAAAAGATTCTGATCATTCAGCTTGTAATAATTTAACGGCGATATTAACAGGGAATTGACCCCCTTCTTAATATCGCCTTTTTCATTTAAAAAAACAGCACTGTGCATTCATTCGAAGTCATCGGAGGTAAAAAACTAAAAGGGGAGATCATTCCGCAAGGCGCCAAAAATGAGGCCTTGCAAATAATAAACGCCGTATTACTAACACCCGAAAAGATGACGATCACCAATATTCCGGATATATTGGATGTAAATCTCCTGATTGAATTATTAGGAGAAATGGGTGTAAAAATTGAACGGACCAGCAGAGATACCTGTATATTTCAGGCGGATGCGGTTGATATCGAATACCTGCGGAGTGATACCTACCGCAGCAAAAGCGGGAAACTGAGAGGTTCGGTCATGGTTGCCGGCCCAATGCTGGCAAGGTTCCGCAAAGCATTTATTCCCAAACCAGGTGGCGATAAGATCGGAAGACGCAGATTGGATACACATATTATCGGGTTCGAAAAATTGGGTGCTCAATTTACCTACCATGAAGAAGAAGGGCTTTTTCACCTGGTAGCCCCTCAGCTAAAGGGGACCTATCTGATGCTGGACGAGCCTTCTGTAACCGGTACGGCCAATATAGTCATGGCTGCGGTTATGGCAGAGGGGACGACTACCATTTACAATGCAGCCTGCGAACCCTATTTACAACAGTTATGCAAAATGCTGAATCGGATGGGGGCAAAGATCACCGGTATCGGCAGCAACCTCCTTATTATCGAAGGAGTGGAATACCTGGCAGGTACGGAACACCGTATGTTGCCGGATATGATCGAAATTGGCTCCTTTATAGGGTTAGCCGCAATGACACAAAGCGAGATCACTATTAAAAATACCAGTCTCGAAAATCTGGGTGTCATCCCGGATAAATTCCGTCAATTGGGTATTCAGCTGGAATTCCGCGGAGATGATATTTATATTCCGGAACAGGAAATTTATGAGATTCAGAGTTTCATGGATGGCTCGGTGCTGACCATTTATGATCATCCCTGGCCTGGTTTTACTCCTGACCTGTTAAGTATTGTCCTTGTCACTGCCATTCAGGCCAGGGGTTCGGTACTTATCCATCAAAAAATGTTCGAAAGCCGGTTGTTCTTTGTAGACAAGCTGATCGATATGGGAGCGCATATTATCCTGTGCGATCCGCACCGCGCAGCTGTGATCGGTATGGCCCGTGAACAAAAACTCAGGGGAATCACGATGAGCAGCCCGGATATCCGGGCCGGGGTAGCGCTGCTGATCGCCGCCCTTAGCGCAGAAGGGAAAAGTACTATTCAAAATATTGAACAGATCGACCGGGGATACCAGCAGATAGATGAGCGTCTGTGTAAATTGGGAGCTCAAATCACCAGGATTTAAGACAGGCAATATAAGACAGGCAATAAGTATAACCAAGGATATAACCCAGGATCATATGCAGGAAAATATGACTAAGGACCATAAAATCATCATTATCACGGCCCCTTCCGGTGCCGGTAAAACGTCCATAACCCGCTATTTACTGGGAAAATACCCTCAATTGGCCTTTTCTGTATCTGCGGCTACCCGTTCAGCAAGAGGCCAGGAAAAAAATGGGGTCGACTATTATTTTATGAGCCTGGAGGAGTTTCAAGAAAAGATCCGGCAAAATGCTTTTGCCGAATGGGAAATGGTTTATGAAGGAAAGTATTACGGCACTTTGACAAATGAACTGGAGCGCATCTGGGGTCAGGGGCGGATCCCGGTTCTGGATATCGATGTGAAGGGGGCGATCCATGTGCAGCAGCAATATGCCGGCTCCTGTCTTTCTCTTTTTATTCAGCCACCATCCACAGATGAACTCAAAAGAAGACTGGAAATCAGGGGAACCGAGACAGAAGCCAGTTTACAGGCCCGTGTCAACAAAGCTTCCTATGAGATTTCCTTTAAGCATCATTTTGATAAAATAATCGTAAATGACGAGCTGGACAAGGCATGTAAAGACGCCGATGAGACGATTAAGCACTTTTTGGGCCTTTGATTTAGATTTTCCGATTTTTCCGAGTAATTTAGTGGCGTATGATCAATACCAATACCCTTATCTGGATTGTCGTTGCCTGGCTGATGATCGCCTTTTTTGCGGGAATTGAAGTAGCTTTTGTAAGTGCCAACAAACTGGCCATCGAATTAAAGAAAAAACAAGGGCTCAACAGCGGTATCATCCTGTCCAGATTTATGGAGCATCCTGCTCAGTTTATCGGCACCACGCTGGTAGGCTTCAATATTTTCCTCGTGATCTTCGGTTTGATGGTGGGCGAAACATTTTTACCCCTTTGGAACCTCCTGATTACGAAAATCCATATTCCCAGCAGTTATGTGAATTCCATGCGTCTTTTCGTAGAAACGCTGGTAGCTTCGGGCTTTATTCTTTTATTCGGAGAGTTTATCCCAAAAGCCCTTTTCCGGGCCAAAAGTGATTCTTTGCTGGGTTTTTTTGCCGGAACCACCGAGTTTCTGAACCGTTTCTTTTACCCGATAGCGAGCTTCTTTGTTGCCATAGCGCAATGGATCCTCAAATATGTGTTTAATGTGCGAATGGATGACCGGAAGGGCCCCTTTTCAAGGACCGATCTGGATCATTTCATCCAGCAGACCAGCGATGCGATGGAAGATTCCAACGATCTGAACAAGAATCTTTTTGAAGCGGCTCTTTCCCTGCCCAAGGTAAAAGTACGGGAATGCCTGGTTCCCAGAAAAGAGATCGAAGGAGTTGACCTGAATATGCCCATTGAAGAGGTCCGGAAAAAGTTTGTCGAGACCAAATTAAGCAAACTCGTCATTTATGACGGAAACCTGGACCATGTCGTCGGTTATATCCACCAGCTGGATCTGTTCAAAAAGCCTCCCCTCATCAAATCCATATTATTGCCAATCCCTGCGGTCCCGGAAAGTATGAGCGCCACGGATCTTATTAATAAATTCAGCCGGGAAAGGAAAAGTATCGCCTGGGTGGTGGATGAGTTCGGGGGTACCGCAGGTATCGTAACCATGGAAGATTTGCTGGAAGAGATCTTTGGGGAGATCCGGGACGAATATGATACGGAGGAATTCGAAGAAAAGAAATTGTCGAATGATGAATTTATTTTCTCCGGAAGGCTGGAGCTGGACTATCTTAATAAAAAATACGACCTCGAATTGCCCGAAAGCGAATCAGAGACCCTTTCCGGCTATATCATCAATCAACATGAGACCATTCCCCATCTCAAGGACCGTATCATTGTCGGGGATTATGAGTTCGAAATACTGAACGTCAGCGATACCCGCATTGAAATGGTCAGGCTTAAGGTCTTGAAATAAGCTGAGGAAGCTGAAATAACCCATGCTATTTCCCAAGAATTGTTAAAAGCCGCTTGTAAAGTTTAACCAATGTTAAGCCGTGGTTAAACAGGCCCGAATTCTTTTTCATACTGTACTTTTTATTGAATTTCGTTCTATCAAGGTACGAAGACGCCAAAAGCACGAAAAAGGCACTTACCTGACTGACAACCTTACCTTAAAAAATATTTTCTCTCTTTGTTTTGAGAGTATTTCTTTCATAGGTCAGTTAGGAGTAAACAATGCACTCTGTCATGGAGTGCTTGTTTTTTTTATATACCTATGCCAAGGTTGTCATTTTCAATTAACTTCGCGAAGCTTAGAGTAGCTTAAAGCTGCAAGCTTCAAGCTACAAGTGGCTATTTATAAGTATTTTTAGACCTAAAAATGTCTCGCTGAAAGCTTGCAGCTTGAAGCCAGTAGCTAAGAAATGGCATTAAATCTATTCAACCGGAATTCTCAGCAGGAAGAAATGTCTTTCGTGGACCACCTGGAGGCATTGCGCTGGCATATCGTACGATCCGCCTTTGCTATCGTGACCGTCGCTATAGTTATTTTTATTAATATGAACTGGATCTTTGACAAGATCATCCGTGGTCCGATCCGGAGCGATTTTGTCAGTTATGTCGGTTTGTGCAACCTGGGAAGGAAATTACATATGGGAGATGCCTTATGTCTCCAGTCCGTCAGCGGTCTGAGGCTGCAGACCACCCAGTTCAGTTCACAATTCATATCGAGCATCAATATTGCCATTATAGGCGGGTTTATCGTGGCTTTCCCATATATATTCTGGGAATTCTGGCGCTTTGTCAAACCGGCCCTTTCCGCCAAGGAAAAGAAAAGCAGCCGTGGCGCCATTTTTTTTGTGACCTTTTTCTTTTTATTAGGAGTCTCCTTCGGTTATTTTCTCCTGGCCCCTTTCACCTTTAGTTTTCTCGCGAATTATTCGGTAGGAGCCCCGGGTGCCATTCAGACCGTACCTACCCTGGATGATTATATAGAAAATCTGATAGATATCATTATAGGATCGGGGCTGGCCTTTCAGTTACCCCTGATCAGTTATGTACTGACACGGATCGGACTGATTACGCCCAGTTTCCTGCGTACCTACCGAAAATATGCGTATGTGGCGATTCTTTTCGTAGCAGCCATCATTACCCCTTCGCCGGACTGGATGAGTCAGACGATCGTGGCCCTTCCCCTGATCCTTTTATACGAACTGAGTATCCGCATCTCTATTCGGGTCAGCAAGGAAATGGCCAAAAAAGATAAAGAAGAATGGAGCTAATGAGTAGCTGCAAGGCTTAGGCTACAAGTTGCAAGCTTCAGCTGCAAGTTTGGCAAGGGAGGATAAAAGCTTCAGATAAGATATAAGAAAAAGGCAGGCGTAAGAAGGATTTCCTTAATTACGCCTGCCTTTTTTTATTAAATAAATTCCTTTATTCCGCGGTTTTCACGTTTTCTGTGTGTTTTTTCCAGATCTCCCGCTTCATTTCACATCTTTCGATATCCAGTTTGAAGTCCCTGATCTTCTCATCGTGCTGACTGACGAGCATGGCTTTTTCAAAATAAAAGATAGCCTTGTCGAATTCCAGCTTCAGTTCCTCGGCCAGGGCGTAACGGCCAAAAACCCATGATTTGTCCACTGTCCGGATCCGCTGGCATTTTTCCAGGTGGTAATTCAATTCCGAATATCTTTCCATATCCTGGTAAAGGGCAGCCAGGTGAAAATAAGCATGCGGATAGGAAGGATCGCAGCGGATTGCCGTCAGAAAATGGTTTTCTGCCTTGCCATAATCGTCAAATTGTGTCTTGTAGAGCCATCCCATCGAATTGTGGGCCGGAGCGCTGTCCGGCTCTTCATAAAGGATGCTCTCGTATTTTTTAAATGCTTCTGCGTAATGATTATTCTTAATATCCGCTTCCGCCTCGAGATAAAGTTCTTCTGAATTTGTATTCATATTCTATTCGGATAATTTTTTTCCTGCTTACCATCCGAGCACCCAGGCAAAGATCAATGGGGCTACAATGGTGGCATCGCTTTCAACAATAAATTTAGGGGTGTTGATATCCAGTTTGCCCCAGGTAATCTTTTCATTCGGAACGGCCCCGGAATAAGATCCATATGAAGTCGTGGAGTCCGAAATCTGGCAAAAATAGCTCCAGAAGGGCACATCATGCCATTCCAGATCCTGGTACATCATCGGTACAACGCAAATGGGGAAATCCCCGGCGATACCACCTCCGATCTGGAAGAACCCAACACCTTTTCCGCCACTGTTCTCTCGGTACCAGCCGGCCAGCCAGGCCATATATTCAATACCGCTCTTAACGGTACTGGCTTTCAATTCATTCTTAATGACATAACTGGCAAAAATATTTGCGGTCGTGCTGTCTTCCCAGCCTGGAACAACGATAGGAATATTCTTTTTTGCGGCAGCTATGATCCAGCTATCCTTCGGATCGATCTCATAATATTGTTCCAGATCTCCGCTGAGAACGACTTTATATAAAAATTCATGGGGGAAATAGCGCTCACCACTGGCTTCGGCGTCTTTCCAGGCCTTTACCAGGTGTTTTTGCAAACGGCGGAAGGCCTCTTCCTCCGGAATACAGGTATCCGTAACACGGTTATAATGATTTTCCAGTAAGTTCCATTCGTCCTGGGGGGTCAGATCACGGTAATTCGGTACTCTTTTATAGTGACTATGGGCAACCAGATTCATCACATCCTCTTCCAGGTTGGCTCCCGTGCAGCTAATAATCTGAATTTTGTCCTGGCGGATCATTTCGGCCAGGGAAATCCCCAATTCTGCGGTACTCATTGCTCCGGCAATGGTAACCATCATTTTACCGCCTTCCAGCAAATGAGTTTCATATCCTTTGGCAGCGTCCACCAGGGCTGCGGAGTTAAAATGCCGGTAATGATGTTCTACGAATTGCGAGATTGGTCCTTTGTTCATAATAATGATTGTTTTGATCCGTGATTCGAATTAAGCCGCAAAAGTAGATTTTTTTAGGGAATTGGGTTATTTCTTAAACTTTCATAAAAATCCCTTTGGTAGTTTATATTGACCTTGTGAGGAGGGGCTAATAACTTTTGTTAGCCATTTTAACGTTGACAAAATAAGAGTCCCGCGTTTGATCTGCGGTTTTTACGAATTTTAAGGCCCTTTTCCCACACGTTGTAAATATTTTACATTTTATTAATATTTAAGTAATTTTATACAATTAAATTTCTCCAGGCAAATCGCAAAAAGAGCGGCACCAGCCATTAGGTAACAGGCAGAAGGACATTTTCTCCAGTCAAAGTCCCAATAGCACCCTTTTGAATCATTTAAGTTTCCCGGATCGCACTTAATGCAAAAGTCTTTTCTTCATCCTATTGGTATCCATTCCATATCCTGCCGAGCATTCCTATTCTTCACCGTTAAATCAAAGACAATGAAAATCCCTCTACACAACCGGTTTTTACTTTATCTGATCGGGGCAATCGCTTTCCCCGTCTTGATGCTGATGCCTGCTAAATCCCGGGGGCAGGGCAGTTCAATGACTTTCGTGGTCAATGTCATGGGAGATGAAGCAGACCCGGACGCAGACAATTTTAGTGATGGTCATTGCGACGTCGATCCGAATACGCCCGGCGACCAATGTACGCTGAGGGCTGCCATTCAAAACCATAATGCCAACCGTAACCTTCCCCAGAATCAGATAAATTTTGCCATTCTGAATGCGCCTGGTTCGGGCAGCATCGTGATCAAGGTAGGCAGCACAGGCTTGGGTCCTTTACCCCCCATCCTTGGCTCGGTAATCATAACTGCCCTTAATAATGATCCGGGGCAGGGGGGCTCCAGTCGCCATATCGAGATTGATGGCAGCGCGGCAGGGGGCAACGCCATAGGCTTGCAGCTTTTGGGAGGACAGTGCGTGATCTCCTTTTTTATCATTAACAGCTTTTCTTCGCACGGCATCTATATTGCAGGGACGCCTCCGCCAGGGGATGGGGGGCATCAGCTGGAAGGGAATTATATCGGAACTGACAGCACCGGTTCAGTAGACAAGGGCAATGGCGGAGACGGGATCTTCATCGATAATACCCCAGGCAATACCATCGGCGGAAAAGGAATACGGCTGAATATCATATCAGCCAATAAAGGCTATGGGATCCATATTGCAGGCAAAGATTCGTCGGTAACAGGACAGGCTAATGGAGGAACCAACAATTTGGCGAAAGGCAATATCATCGGGCTGGACCGTTCAACCCAGAAGCTATTGCCCAACGGGCTGGATGCTGTAATACTGGAAGATGCACCCAACAACTCCATCGGAGGTTCCGGCCAGAATGATGGGAATACAATAGGAGGGACTAAAAACGGCGTGACCGTCAGCGGAAATTTTTCCGAAGGCATTAAAATACAAGGAAATTTCATTGGACTGGATGGGACGGGAGCCAAGTTTACCGCAGGGATTTTTGCCCGGGGGGGTAAACAACTTTCCGTTGAAGGGAATATTCTGACGAATATTGACGGTGTCGGTGTAGACCTGTTCCTGGATGCAAGCGGCAATTATAGGCTTCTTAAGAATAGGTTTGACGGCGACATGAAGGTTGGCAGCAAATTCAGATTCGGGCCCGGACGGACAATAGATATTTCCTACCAAAATAATTTTCACACAAATAATGGCCTTGCCTTCGACGTACAGGAATCTGTCAGCGGCAATATAAACTGGATCGTTGCCGGTGATACCATTCGCGCCGGACAGGCAGGCGCTAATATTATCTTCAGTGCAGCCGGCAACAAGAATTTTACAGCCAACCGATGGGAAGGTAACGCCGGAGTCGGCTTTGCTTTTGCGGCTAATATCGCCCCTGGTGTACAAGCCAAACTTATCCAGACATCAGAGGTATTCGCCAATAATACTCAAGGTGGGGTAAGCGGTAAAATCAATGCCGGTGGAGAATTAAGTATTACCATGGCCGATATCACAGGTACCGGCAATGGGAAAGATGGATGCTCGCTAAATTTCGTGGTAGGTGGCGGTGCGAGTGTAATCCTGAATTCCACGGGAAACAAATATTCTCTGAACGGTTTTGCGGGATTGAGATTAGTCGGTGACGGATTGAACGCGGACCTGGTCCAGGTATTTATTGAAAAGGATATCTTCGATCACAATATACTCGCTGGGATCAACCTGCTTAACATGAAGCTAAGACACAGCATTGACAATAGTACGATCACCAATAATGGCGGCCCTGGTATTGAATTGGAAGGTATCAGCGATGTGAGGATCGACGGCAATACTATTGCCAGCAATTCCGTGGGCATTCTGATCAACGATGCTGCTACGGGTTCCATCAGCAGCAATACGATAACAGGTAATGGCCAAGGCATTGCCCTGGCAGGATCAGGCACCGGCATAACAATAAGCGGCAACTCCATTTTCGGGAACACCGGCCTGGGAATCGATCTGGGTAACGACGGTGTAACTCCTAACCACGTGGGTGGCCCCATACCCGGGCCAAACAATTTTCAGAATCACCCGGTATTGACGAGTGCAAATATGAAAGGCCCGGATTTCATGATCAAAGGCACCCTGAACAGTGCCGCGAACGCCTTGTTCCGGGTGGAGTTCTTTTCCAATACGGCCTGCAATGCGTCGGGATTCGGAGACGGAGAGACCTTCCTTGGATTTAAACTGCTAACTACGGATGCAACAGGGAATATTGCCTTTTCGGACACGATAACAGGTGCATCTATTTCCGGCAATTCCGTTATCACTTCTATAGCTACCGATTCGACCGGCAACTCCAGTGAGTTCAGCGGATGCATCCAGTCCATTGTCCTGCCGCTCCAGCTGATCTCCTTCACGGCAACGGCGAACACAGGCACAGTGACATTAAATTGGAATACTTCCGGGGAAATGAACACACGATATTTTAGTGTCCAGCGCAGTGAAGACGGATTGATATTTAATCAGCTGGGACAGGTGCCGGCAGCAGGCAGATCTGCATTGCCACAGAGCTACAGCTTTATCGACCGACAGCCTCTACAGAGCGTAAACTATTATCGGCTAAGGATGGTTGACCTGGATAGTGCATTTACTTATAGTAAAATAATCGCTGCCATGAAGGGTCCATACCTGAATAATCTTTCGCTGTATCCCGACCCTGCATCAAATGAAATAAAAATACGTCTATCGGCCGGGGGCTTGTTTAATTTCAAATTGACAGACGGCAGCGGTCGGATTGTTAGGGAAGGAGTCCTGCATTCGATCCGTAATGACGCGACCATCCTGGACATCAGTGATCTGCCGGCGAATGTATACATCTTGATTATACAGGATTCCGGAAAAATACTCTATAGGAAATTCATAAAGCAATAAACCATACCCCCCCGGCTAAGCCGTCTATTCAGTATCCACGATAGAAAAATACAGTTGGAATTCCGCCAGTGAACCTACGACATTGGGCAGGTCACAAACTAGACCGGCCTTTTCAAGGATGACGATCTTTTGTTTATTGCCTTTTGAAAAATCTCGGATATACTTTTTCTTCTTTCCGAGATTTTCCTCATTGAAAAAGGAATGAAAAACCAGGAGCTTTTTGTCTATCTCGGCCCGGCTAATTCCATATATTATGCCGACCTGGTAAAAGAATTCCTCCGGCGTAACGAAATCTAACAAAAATCCTATATCCAGATAGGAAGAGGTAGACGACTTCCAATCCTCCGATCTGCCGACTACGCCCCGAAACTCCCCTTTCCTATTGGTCGATTTTTGGATATTCAATAGGTCCTGTCATTATATATATTTTCAATATTGCTTAAGGTGATCGTAAATCGGCCTTCTTCAAAAAGTCAAAAGTCCTGTAAAAACAGGACCCTTGTTCCAACTAAAACCAACTTGAGAAATCGTTCTCTATTGCTGTGTGTTTGTTATTGTATGTCTTTTTTCATTTTTGAAAATACGTTCCAGCCGTTGGGGCCATTTGATTCCAAAACGATCTTTTTGTCTGCATTTTCAAGTGTAACATAATACGTCGTTTGATCATTGGATGCAGTTTCGAACAGATCAGAGATCCAGAATCCGCTGTAGGTGTTCTTCAATTCGGTCAGCAGATTGATAGGAAGCTGTGATGAAGTAATGTTCCGAATGACGGCGGTCAGTTCCCCAGCGTTATTGTAATACGCGAACAAGACCTGGTCGTTCATGGTAAAGGTGGCCTTTACATAAGTTTGGCTTTGTTCCCATTGAACATTCTTGGCACTGGTAAATTCTTTGTTGAAGGATTTCTGAGCCTGTAAAGTAATAACATCATCATTTTTTGCAGCGAAAGTGCTGATTCCCATCATAAGCACTGTGGCGAGGGATAAAATAATCTTTTTCATTTTTTTGTTCTTTTATAATTTAAAATAGTTGTTTCCGAATTTTCTCATTTAAGTCTCCGGCCGAAGCCTTTTCATATTCCTACACATATAAGACGCAAGCTTTTTTCCGATGTTGCAGATTTTTGAAAATTTATTTTTCTTATGTAAAAGGGCACTAGCCCTTTTATGCCCGTTAGGGCCGACATTGTTGAATAAGTGGGGCTGGTTTACTTTTCCAAAAAAACCGCCCCACTTATTCTTTCTGCTTGTGATCTATGTAAAGAGCTTCGTTCTAACCTGTATTCTATAAAAGGGCACCGCCCTTTAAGCCCGTAAGGGCCGACATTATTGATTAAGTGGGGCGGTTTACTTTTCCAAAAAAACTGCCCCACTTAATCAGACGCAAGCTTTTTTCCGATGTTGCAGATTTTTGAAAATTTATTTTTCTTTTTTTCTTTCTGCCTGTGATCTATGTAAAGAGCTTCGTTCTAACCTGTATTCTATAAAGGGCACCGCCCTTTAAGCCCGTAAGGGCCGACATTATTGATTAAGTGGGGCGGTTTACTTTTCCCAAAAAACCGCCCCACTTAATCAGACGCGGTAAAATTATTTTTGTTACACTCATCCTGCAAGCCAATAGGGACCAATGGTGACCCTTGTTAAGCATTATTAATAAATCGTGCTTTCATCCTTGCTGGAAACCGCTTATCCCGGAGAGAGTGAGCAAACCTTGAATATCGGGAGTAAATTCCCGGAAATGGAACTCGTAAAATCATGTAAATTGTAGAAATGAATTATTTAGCGCATGCGTACCTCTCTTTTGGTGAACCGGAGATTTTAGTGGGGAACCTGATCAGTGATTTTGTAAAAGGGAAAAAGAAGCTTGACTATTCTCCAGGCATCCAGAAAGGCATTACCCTACACCGGGCTATCGATACGTTTACCGATTCTCACGAAACGACCCGACAGGCCAAACAATTTTTCCAAAAGGCCTATAGATTATACTCCGGAGCCTTAACTGATGTTGTCTATGATCATTTTTTGGCCAGAGACCCTAATGAATTTCCCGGGGGCGGGCTGGCGGTGTTCGCAGAAAAGACTTACCAGCAGCTAAGCCCCTTTCAAAACGTGTTTCCGGAACGATTTTCCCGGATGTTCCCTTATATGCGTTCTCAGAATTGGTTATTCCATTATCAGTTTAAAGAAGGGATCTTTAATAGCTTTGCCGGCCTTGCCAGGAGGGCCGCCTATATGCCCGGTGCTGAAATGGCCTGCCAGATCTTTGAGGAGCATTATACAGCATTGGAAGCCTGTTATTACGAATTTTTCCCGTCCCTTAGGGCTTTCACCAGTAATACGTTACAGAACTTGCAGCACTCCGGGAATAGTGGATAGTTACCAAAATATAATTCCTGCCCTTTTTATAACCCGGTAGGAATGAACTAAATTTGCCTTGTTATTAATTTACATACGAATAATCGACCCGGCATGAAAAAAATAGTCTTGTTAGCCGGTTTATTGACCGGCATGATCCTGGCAAATGCTCAGACAAAAAGCGCGGCACTGGATAGCTCTCCTTTGGATATCTGTTATTTTCCGGCGGATTATCCCGTCCTTAAGATACAGGATAAAGTGACGGATCCTTTGATTGCCAGGGTAGTATACAGCCGTCCGCAAAAAAAAGGTAGAAAACTCTTCGGTGAACTGGTAGGATATGGACAAGTTTGGAGGTTGGGAGCTAATGAAGCTACGGAGATTGAGTTTTTCAAGGATGTAAAGGTGGATGGGAAAAAAGTCAAAAAGGGGCGTTATACCCTTTATGCGCTGGTAGATACGGATAAATGGACATTCATATTGAATAAGGAAACCGATACCTGGGGTGCTTTCCGGTATGATCCCAAAAAAGATGTGCTGCGCACCCAGGTCCCCATACAAAAACAAAACGAGATCACGGAAACCTTTTCCATAGCATTCATTAAGAACAAGAGCGGGGCCGACCTGGAGATCGATTGGGACGATATTCAGGCAAAACTACCTATCAGTTGGTAATCCAGCTTGTGTTTGTGCATTGAATTTGTTAAGTTTACAGATGGGCAAGATTACTTATATCCTCTATTTAGCCCATACTATTTAATATGTGCGGCATTGCAGGCATTCTATCTCCGGATCCGGGAAATATTACCCGGGAGCGTTTGCAAAAAATGACAGACGCCATCGCTCACAGAGGCCCGGATGGGGAAGGGATCTGGATCAGCGGATCGGGTCTCATTGGCCTGGGGCACAGGAGATTATCTATTATCGATCTAAGCGCGGCAGCAGCTCAGCCCATGCACTATCTGGACCGTTATACCATCAGCCATAACGGGGAGATCTATAATTATCTTGAATTAAAGAAGCTTTTGCAGTCTAAGGGATATTCTTTCAATACCCGCTCCGATACGGAGGTAATTTTGGCAGCATATGATCATTATGGCCCTACTTGTCTGCAATATTTTGATGGTATGTTTGCCTTTGCCATATGGGATGAAAAAGAGAAGAAATTATTTATTGCCAGGGACCGTTTTGGCGAAAAGCCGCTCTATTTCTACCGGGATGCCAGGCAGTTCCTTTTCGCCAGCGAAATGAAGGCTCTTTGGGCAGCCGGCATAAAAAAGGAAAGCAACCGGAAAATGCTTTTTAATTTCATTACGATAGGGTATACCCAAAATCCGGCCAATGGATTTGAAACATTTTTTTCCGGTATTTCCAAACTTCCTGCGAGGTCATACCTGGTATACGACTCGACCAGGCATGAGCTGGAAACCACTCTATACTGGGATATTGAAATTGAGAACACCAATTCTTTAAGTGAAGAAAATGCGATCGGGCAATTTAACGGTCTGCTTTCAGCCTCTGTACACAAACGGCTTAGAAGTGATGTTGCGGTGGGAACCAGTTTGAGCGGAGGTTTGGACAGTTCTTCTGTGGTAGCGACCATTTTGGCGCAACCGGATTTTACCAAAAAACTAAAGAGTTTTTCCGCAATCTTTCCTGGTTTTGAAAAGGATGAATCCCCATTCATCCGGATCATGACCGATCATTTTCCGATCGAGAACCATTCCATTACTCCGGACGCAGATGGTCTGATCCGTGATTTTGAGAAACTGATCTACCACCAGGAAGAACCATTTGCTTCTTCCAGCATCTATGCTCAATACAAAGTATTCGGGCTGGCCGGCAGCCATAATATAAAAGTCCTTATGGATGGCCAGGGGGCAGACGAGCTGCTGGCCGGTTATCATAAGTATTATCATTGGTATTGGCAGGAATTATACAGGAATGATAAAAAAGCCTTCGCCCTTGAACTGGAGGCATCCAGGGAATCCGGGGTCAATGATCGCTGGACCTGGCGGAACAAGCTGGCAGCAAACTTACCCGTCTATGCAGGAATATTTTTAAAGAAAAAAAGGACAGCACAACAGCGGAGGAACAAAGATCTTTCAAAAGACTTCATTGAACATTTCGGAGTTTCTTATTACGATATCCCCCATTTTGATAAGTTGAGTGGTATTCTCTATTACAACACATTTATGAATGGAATGGAAGAGTTGCTCCGTTATGCAGATCGCAATTCCATGGCCCATGGTGTGGAAGTCCGTCTTCCGTTTCTGGACCATGAGCTGGTTGAGTTTTTATTTTCGATCCCTTCTCATTTCAAGATTCGGGAGGGATGGACAAAATGGTTGCTTAGAATGAGTATGGAAGCTACGCTCCCCAAAGAGATCGTCTGGCGTAAAGACAAGACCGGATATGAACCGCCTCAGCAATTATGGATGCAACATCCCATATTACAGGAATATATACATGAGGCCAGGAGGAATCTTGTAAATGCCGGTATTTTACAATCAGCCGTATTGAACAAAAAAATTCAGCCGCAAGTGGCACATGCGGCTGAAAATCAGGATTGGCGGTATCTGGCTACGGCAGCTTGCCTGAAGCTGTAAAAAGATAATATCTTTTTTAGTGTCTGACCGGGTCTGCTCAGGGAGCTTTCTTATATTTTTCGACAACCTGCATACTGCCGCTTGCGTTTGATTTTACGGTGATCCAGTTCTTATCGTCTTCCAGCTTGATATAATAGTCGACATTGGAATCACTGGTCATTTCGGTTACGCCGAAAATCTTTTTATCAGCATATTTCTTTTGCACTTTGTGAAGTATATTGATCGGAAGATTGTTCTCCGAGTAATACCGCAGGGAACTGATAAAATTTCCGTCCATATCATAATCGATCTTGGTCAGAACGCCATTCTCCTTAAAATTCACGGTGTATTTTTCTCCCGTCTCCAGCCATTTAACTTCCTGGGCGTTCGGGAAGGTGTTCTTAAATGTTTGCAATACTTTTTCGCTGATCACCAGGCCGTCAAAGGCAAAGGCTCCTGCAGATACAGACAACAGGATAGCTAGCGTGAGCAGCTGTTTCCTGAGATTTTTAATCGGTTTCATGGTTGTACTTTTTTAAATAAATTGATGAAATGGATAGATTAGAGAAGCAAAGCTATCCTCATTTACAACCGGAGTCAAGTCAATATACATGTCTGGTATAAAAGATTTTTTACCATGCCTGAGTCAAAAATTATCCTTTCCGACCAAAGGCGGTAAAAAAAGTTTTAAGACCTATCAAAAGAGGCGTGAAGTTGTATTTTCCAATGTTATGTCTGAGGGGTTAAGTTTTTGTTAAACTACAATGACGGAATTTCAAACTGGTATTTTCCGGTGCTAACCATAACGGTTGGCTTGCTGGTACTCCAAACCAATGTACCTTTAGTCCTATTAATAATAAACTTTAACCAGTTACGCATATGAAGCTTTCGACCAAAATGATCCATGCCGGCGTAGAGCCCGATCCCAGTACAGGCGCCATCATGACACCCATATACCAAACCTCCACTTATGTACAGTCCGCTCCGGGCCAGCACAAGGGATATGAATATGCCCGTTCCCAGAATCCAACGCGTAAAGCGTTGGAAACGGCAATAGCGCATATCGAGAATGGGAAATTCGGCTTGTGTTTCAGCAGCGGGGTTGCCGCAACCGATGCCGTCCTTCGTTTATTGGAACCGGGCGATGAAGTGATCGCTGCCAATGATATGTATGGCGGAACCTACCGGCTGTTCACTAAGATCTTCGAGAGGGCGGGTATTCGTTTTCATTTTGTGAATATGCAGGAGGCAGGTAATATTAAATCCTTTATAACCTCCAAAACCAAGCTGATCTGGGCAGAGACCCCAACCAATCCCCTGATGAATATCATTGACATCATGGCCTTGGCGGATATTGCCAAAGAACATAAGGTTCTCCTCTGTGTCGACAATACGTTTGCCTCCCCCTATCTCCAAAATCCCCTGGATCTTGGAGCGGATATCGTATTACATTCCGCCACCAAATACCTGGGTGGGCATAGTGATGTGATCCATGGATGCCTGGTCATGAATGATCCGGACCTGAGGGAAAAACTATATTTTATCCAGAAAAGCTGCGGAGCCGTTCCGGGGCCGCAGGATTGTTTTTTGGTGCTAAGGGGGATAAAAACTTTACATGTTCGTATGGACAGGCATTGTGAGAACGGAGAAAAGGTCGCCCATTTCCTGCGTAACCACCCGGCAGTCGGAAAGGTCTATTGGTGTGGATTCGAGGATCATCCCGGTTATGCGATCGCCAAAAAACAAATGCGGGGTTTTGGTGGTATGATGAGCTTTACCTTAAAAGACGACAGCCTGGAAAGGGCGACGAAAGTATTGTCTTCCACCAAACTTTTTGCTTTGGCGGAAAGCCTGGGTGGCGTCGAATCGCTGATTAATCACCCTGCCAGCATGACCCATGCTTCCATTCCCAGGGAAGAACGGATAAAAAACGGGTTAAGCGATTCTCTGATCCGGTTAAGTGTGGGTATCGAAGATGCCGGCGACCTGATCGAGGACCTGGAAAAGGCAATCGGGAGGCCGTAGTTAAGGGCAGGGAAGTTCTTGGAAAATATAACTTCCCTGCCCTTAACCGCTTATGTCTGGGCTTACAGCCCGGTTTGTGACTGTGTCACAAATTAACCGAAGGGTAGTTCTTGGAAAATATAACTACCCTTCGGTTAACCTCTAATGATGAGCCTCCGGCTATTGTGACCGTGTCACAAAAGAACCGAAGGGAAAAAAGGATGACTTATGCGATTGGATCAAAAAAACATTAAAGATTTCCTGGACAAAAAGGTTAATGAATATAACCAGCCTTCTTTCATTATTAAGGACCCGGTCAGTATTCCCCGGAGGTTCAGCAAAAAGCAGGATATCGAGATAGCCGGGTTTTTCGCGGCTATATTCTCCTGGGGCAATCGGACTACCATCATACAGAAGGCGGGAGAACTGATGCAACTGATGGACAATGCCCCTCACCAGTTCATCCTGCAACACAAGGACCGGCATTTGAAGAAAATGATGGAGTTTAAACACAGGACCTTTAATGCCACTGATCTATATTACTTTATCGAGTTTTTCAAGCACCATTATTCGAAATACGATTCGCTGGAAGATGCTTTTTTAAGACGGGACGATCCGGGATCAGCATCCGGAACAACAGGGGAGGCCCTGACCCGGTTTTATACTTATTTTTTCTCCCTGGAGGATGCCCCTCACCGGACTCGTAAGCATATCGCAAGCCCGGAAAAAAACTCAAGCTGTAAAAGGCTGAATATGTACCTAAGGTGGATGGTAAGAAAAGATGCTAATGGAGTGGATTTCGGGATCTGGGAGCGAATGTCCCCTTCTGCCCTAATCTGCCCGCTGGACGTGCATGTTGCCCGTGTTGCCAAACGATTGGGCTTACTGACCCGGACGCAATCGGACTGGCAGGCAGCACAGGAATTAACCGATTACCTCGTTTTATTGGATAAGGACGATCCCGTGAAATACGATTTTGCCCTGTTCGGATTGGGCGTGATGGAAAAATTCTAAGGAGAAATAACAACGACAGATAGAAAATGAACCAGGCAAACAATTAAAAGCAATTCCTTATACTATATCCAAATACAATGGACAAACCGGAAAAACAGGAAGTGAATAGCGTGGAGCTTATCCAGGACCTGAACCGGTCTTACGAGTTACAATTTGCAGAATATCTTACCGCGGAAGAATTAGAAACTCTTTTGGCTGAAAAACTCAATATGCTGATCCGTCAGGACTTTAATACCCTTGTCCAGCTTTTGTACCGGATCGATATCAATGAGTCCCGTCTTCGTGGGTTGTTAGCGGAAAATGCAGGAGAAGATGCCGGCAGGATTATGGCCCGTTTGATCATTGAAAGACAATGGCAGAAAATTCAGACCCGAAAAAAATATACACCTCCCGGCCCCCTGAAGGAGGAGGAAGAGGAGAAGTGGTAAAAACTGACTCCCCTTTAGGTTGTGGGTTAATACATCAATTCCTTTACTTTTTCCTTATCCTCTTTTGTCTCTTTTTCTTTATTGAGATCGAACATGGTTCCGAAGACATGGTCCCAGATCGTACAGCTTACCCCGAATCCGCGGTGATCGTCTTTATAATGATGCAGATGATGATTGCGCCAGAGAGGTTTCATCCATTTAAAAGGAGGATTCCAGGCATGGATCGCATAATGCATACTGCCATACATCAGGTAGCCCAGCATAAACCCGGGCCAGAACATAAAAGTATAATTCCAGATAACCAGGTACATGAGCAGGAAAATCACGGAAGATATGATCAGACTGGGAACGGGGGGCATAAATAAACGCTCCTTATCCCTGGGAAAATGATGGTGATTACCGTGCATCACATAAACTATCTTTCTGGCCCTTTCACTGTCAGCTACCCAATGAAAGGCAAAACGGTGCATCAGGTATTCAAAAAAGGTCCAGAACAACATACCCCCCAGGAAGGTGAGGACGATCCCTGTCAGTGAAAATCCTAGCTTGGATGCACTGTGATACAGTAAATAGCCTTGAATAGGCAGGTACATGCCCCAAATCACCAAAGGATGGGTCTTGGTGAGCATTTCCAGGTATTGGTTCTTAAACAACTGTGCCTGGCCTTTATTATGTATCTTTTCGAACTTCATTATTCAGGTATTGGAAGGCAAAAATACGAAGAACTAAGCGAAAATAGCTTCCTTCTAAAATACGCCCTTCCGGTAAGAAAGTTCAAAATTCTTCAAATTGGGCGGATTTTGCCTCTTTCTGCCCAATTCATAACGGTAAATCAGGTCTCCCACCTCTTTAAAGAAGGGGTACCCCATCTCTTCGTATTCATATTTGTCATCGTTCAGCACACCATCCCGATTAACATAGATCACCCCGCTTAGCATAAACTCCACACTATGTTTAAAATCAACGACATAGGCAATATCAGTCAGAAACCCGTATGACCAGCCCGGTTTGTTGAAGATCCGGATATAGGGGGGAATCTGGGTCCGGCCAGCCTTAAACAGGAAAAATTTGGTATAGCTGTCAAAATACTCCGTCGTGTCATATGCCGGATGAGCCTCCTGCGAAGGGTACTGGGACATGTACCGGTAAAGAAAACGGTAATCGTCCGGGTCCAGATGGAATCTTTGGGAATCAGGTACAGAGGCAGGAAATAAAACGGACCGTAGCATTTGGTGCAGGTCCTCGAGAGGAACATTATTATGCCGGGTAAAATCCATGGGTTTGTGGATCAGGGAATCATACCTGTCAAAATGTGCGTCCCCAATGAAAACCGGTTTGCCGAAAGTAAAAGAAAATGCGCTGACAGCCGGAGCCTGATTATACAGTGTCCGTCCGTCCTTAATGAACCTGATTGGATTGGTATGCCCGTTCTCTTCTTGTGTCATCGGCACAAACCTCCGGGTAATACGGACATCCTTATACCCCATTTGATGCAGCCTTTCGTTAATGGGTTGCTGTCCCAGAAACTCGTACAGACGGTTATAGGCGTCGTTATCGCTGACCAGAAAGATTTTCTTGATATACTGGGCCAGGGAAGGCAGACCCGAGGCGGACCCCGAATCCGTATGAACGGAACTCTGCCCGCTAAAAGCACTATCGGTCAGCATCGGGGTGAATTTGTCGATGCCAAAACTTTTCAGGCTCTTCATTTTCTCCAGGGCAAGAAAGGCCAGGGGCATTTTCACCGTAGAGGCAGGATTAAAATACTCTTCGGGGTCAACCCGGAAATAATAATCATGAAAATGGGGAAGGTTCTGTTTATCCCGGTCGATACGGGTATAAATGAGCTGGTACCGGAAAGAATCCGGATTGGCGAGGATCTTTTTAAGTTGGGGGGAGGCATTTTTCTGCAGAAGGTTCTGAAGAAAGACATCCGTTTTTTTCTGGGCAAGGACAGGCTGGGCCAGGCAAATTAAAAACAGGCCGAATAAAAAAACATCGGATAAGCATATCGCTGCTGCCGATAAATGGTAAAAGGAATTCCGGAAACTTCTCATAAAATGTAAAAAACGCATAAAGGAAAACGCCTAAAACTAAGAAAAATAATCCTTTACCTTTGGCCATTCTTAAAATTAGCCTTCCTTTAATTAATCAAACAAAAGGTCAACCTTAAACTAATTGTAAAGATGAAGCTGGTATCTTATCTGAAGGAAGAACGCGATCAACTGGCCATCCTGGTGGATGGTCTTTTATATGACATGGAGGTGATCCATCCGGATATCCCTAATTCGATGAGCATGTTCCTTACTTATTGGGACGAATTGCTGCCCATTGCACAAGCCGGGGACCTTGCTATCCGGGAAGGACATATCAGTTCGGGAAAAGCGAGACTACTGTCTTCGGTAAGGGTACTGGCCCCCGTT
This sequence comes from Flavitalea flava, assembly GCF_054461575.1. NCBI lineage: Bacteria > Pseudomonadati > Bacteroidota > Chitinophagia > Chitinophagales > Chitinophagaceae > Flavitalea > Flavitalea flava. Next base: position 11,724 of record NZ_JBTLQH010000054.1, on the reverse strand, counting down.
CCTTTTCCCACTTCCTGCCGTGACGGATATGCCTTCCGCCAGCATGTAGCTGCGGCAAGACGCAACAGAAAAGTGCCGATGATCCCGGAATTCGATCAGTATCCCATTTTTTATTTTACCAATCACCACAGCATACAGGGTCCTGGCGATATTACCTGTATGCCAGATCATTTTTTCAAACTGGATTTCGAATTGGAAGTAGCGATCGTCATTGCCAAACAAGGACGTAATATCCCGGCCGAAGAGGCGGATGAATATATCGCTGGGTTGATGATCATGAACGACATGAGCGCCAGAACCCTGCAGATGGAGGAAATGTTATTGAATCTTGGGCCGGCAAAGGGAAAAGATTTCTCTACGGTTATCGGTCCCTGGCTGGTTAGCCCGGATGAGTTGTCTGCTTTCGAAGTGCCCTGTAAAGAAGGCCATACCGGCAAGAACTGGAACCTGCGTATGCAATGCCGGGTAAATGGAATACAGGTCAGTGATGGTAATTTGGCTGATATGGACTGGACCTTTGCCGAGATCATTGAAAGGGCCTCCTATGGAGTCGATCTCTATCCGGGAGATGTGATCGGAAGCGGAACGGTCGGCACCGGCTGTTTCCTGGAACTGAACGGCACGGGGAAATTAAATGACCCTAACTATTCAGAACAATGGCTCGCGGAAAATGATACGGTTGAACTGGAAGTAGAAGGTTTGGGAGTCCTTACCAATAAGATACTGCGTGACGAAAGCGATTTCTCTTTGTTACAGAAAAAGAAAAATATTCCTTCATGATCCTTGACCTGAAAGATCTCGGTCCTGCAGTCAGGCACACCTATCTTCAATATGCCATTGCCCCGCGCCCTGTCTGTTTTGCCAGTACGATCGATTCTGCCGGGAACGTGAACCTCAGCCCTTTCAGCTTTTTTAATATGTTCTCTTCTACTCCGCCGATCCTGATCTTTTCCCCTTCCAGGAGGGTGAGAGACAATACGACCAAACACAGTTTGCAAAATGTGCTGGAAGTGCCGGAGGTGGTGATCAATGTGGTCGATTACGGGATGGTACAGCAGGTAAGTTTGGCCAGCTGTGAATATCCGAAAGGAACAAATGAATTTTTAAAAGCAGGTTTTACAGAAGAACCCGCTACCCTTATACGGCCTCCGATGGTCAGGGAAAGTAAAATAAAAATTGAGTGTAAGGTGATCGAGGTTAAACCACTTGGGGATCAGGGGGGAGCCGGCAATCTGGTCATTTGTGAGGCCTTGCGTATGCACCTGGATGAAACGATCCTGGATGAGAACAGGATGATCGATCAACGGCTGGTGCAACATATCGCCAGGTTGGGAGGCGATTGGTATTGCAAAGTAGATCCCGACAGCCTCTTCCTGGTAGAAAAGCCGATTACAGCGCTGGGAATAGGAGTTGACCGTCTTCCCGAACCTATCCGCCATAGCGGGATCCTTAGCGGAAATGATCTGGGTCAGCTTTCGAATGTGCAGGAAATACCAAGGATCGATCCTTCTTTTCATGACGACACCCTGAAAAACATTTTCCAATATTATTCCATCAACCCGGAGGAAATGGAAAAGGAGCTGCACCGGTATGCCAAAAAATTATTGGAGCGGGGGAGCGTAAAAGAAGCGTGGCAGGTATTGCTGGCCCTCGATTAAACGAATTTACTTTACCTTCGCCCTGTTTTTTGCAATCGTTCCAATACATTGTTTCTGAATTTATGATTACACTACATTTATCTGAGCAGGAGATCATCCGCCGGGAAAAACTGGCAGAATTAAAGAAATTGGGAATTGACGCCTATCCGGCACCTTTATATCCGGTGAATAGTTTCGCAGTACCAATAAAGGAAAACTATAAAGGAGAAGAAAATAAAGCGGATTTTGCCGATGTCTGTTTGGCGGGCCGTCTCATGAGCATAAGGGATATGGGCAAAGCCTCCTTTGCGGTTTTACAGGATAGTACCGGAAAGATCCAGCTTTATATAAAAAGGGATGAGATCTGTCCCGGAGAAGATAAAACAGTGTATGACCGGGTATGGAAATACATGATTGACCTGGGTGATATAATCGGGGTGAAGGGATATGTTTTTACAACGAAGACAGGAGAGACTTCTATCCATGTAAAAGAGCTGACTATCCTGACTAAATCCCTCAAGCCTTTACCGGTGGTCAGGGAGAAAGAAGGCGAAACCTTCGACGCCGTTACAGATCCGGAATTCCGCTACCGCCAGCGTTATGCCGACCTGATCGTCAATCCGCAGGTAAAAGAAACCTTTATCAAGCGGACAAAAATGATCAATGCCATCCGGACCTTTCTGAATGAAAAAGGAGCGCTCGAAGTAGATACACCTGTATTGCAAAGTATTCCCGGAGGAGCGGCCGCCCGTCCTTTTATTACGCATCATAATGCCCTGGACGCACCCTTTTACCTGCGTATAGCCAATGAATTGTACCTGAAGCGGTTGATCGTAGGCGGGTTTGACTGGGTCTATGAATTCAGCCGGAACTTCCGTAATGAAGGGATGGACCGAACGCACAATCCTGAATTTACAGTGCTGGAGTTCTATGTAGCCTATAAGGATTATATATGGATGATGGAAACGACCGAACAATTACTGGAGAACGCCGCTATTGCCACGAATGGCACCAGTAAAGTCACCGTAGATGGAAAGGAGATTGAATTCAAAGCTCCTTACAGGCGCGTCACCATGTACGATGCTATAAAAGAATATGCAGGTATCGATATCAGCGGAATGGACGAGGCACAATTGCGGGAGGCCTGCCGCGGGTTGAATATCCATGCCGACTATACCATGGGTATTGGCAAACTGGTGGATGAGATCTTCAGCAACAAATGTGAGCATCATTTTATACAGCCGACCTTTATCACCGACTACCCCATAGAAATGAGTCCCCTTACCAAAAAACACCGCAGCCGGCCAGGACTGGTAGAGCGGTTTGAGCTGATGGTAAATGGGAAAGAGATGGCAAACGCATATACCGAGCTCAATGATCCCCTGGATCAGCGGGAACGGTTTGAAGAGCAGGTCAAACTGATGGAACGGGGGGATGACGAGGCGATGTTCATCGACTATGATTTTCTTCGGGCATTGGAATACGGAATGCCTCCTACGGCCGGTATCGGCTTTGGCATCGACAGGCTCTGCATGTTGATGACCGGGCAGCCCAGTATCCAGGATGTATTGTTCTTTCCGCAAATGCGACCCGAAGTCTATAATCAGCCCCCGTCGCATTCATGAGCCCCGTTGAAAAAGACATTTAGACCCGAATAAATGAGACATGAGGTATGGTTGGAAGGGAAAGGAGAGGAGAATACATAGCCGCTACCGTTTCGAACACCTGTGCAAAGAATGGCCGGGTTTATCCCCGATTTATGCTTAAATTAGGTGTAACAAAACGATAGCCATATGAACAATACAACAATTTTCAGGGTTGGAATAATCCTGTATGCGTTAGTGGTTGGATTTTTTGGCATCAACCATTTCTTAAATGGAACGGGTATGCAAAATACCGTTCCTTCCTTTATTCCCGGGGGAGTATTTTGGGTTTATTTCACCGGAGCGGCCCTGGTAGCCGCAGCCATTTCCTTTCTGACAGGCAAACAAACACGTTTGGCCGGGCTGTTACTCGCAGCATTTCTCCTGATTATCGTACTGACCATTCATTTGCCGGCGGTCATTCATGCGCCGGACGAAAGTTCAGTCCGGTTTCCCCTGACCAATCTGGTAAAAGACACCGGGATTGCCGCCGGAGCATTAATGATCGCCGGTAAAAGAAGCTAAGCTGAAAAGACCCTCCTGTTCTATTAGGCATTAAATTTCTTCTTCAGAAGCCAGGTCCTATTAAAATGTATGGATTTTATAAGGCTGCAGGTCTTCGCGAGGGGATTGCAAAGGGATTCAGAACTTCGTTTTGAACACAGTTCAAAACTCCTTAGGGCTACGCCCGCAACTTTCGTCCCGTTCCCTCGAACGGAACTCAGTTGCTTTCGCATTGCCCAGTTATACCGCAACGCATATGATTTTTTTGGCGCGGGGCGACAAATTTGAAGAAGACGGGTCTTCGCAAGGAGATTTCAAAGGGATCCTCCCTTTGACGCAACGCATATGATTTTTTTGGCGCGGGCGACAAATTTAATATAGAAGCCAACGCCAAAAAAAGCACCTCCCGTCTTTGAACGGGAGGATGATGTTGCCTTTTACCCAGGATTAAAATGAAAAAATTTGAATTAGAGGACCAATATTATAAGAACAGATCGTTCATTAATTTCTGCTCGGGATTGATGGCATATTTGCCAAAATCCGAAATCCCTTCTTTTTGTAGAACGTCTTCATCTATAAAAAAATTGCCTGTCGTTTCAAAAGAAGGTTTTTGTAAGATATAGAAGGCGGCGTCCGCAACTATTTCGGGGGTCCTGCTTCGTTGAATCAAAAAATCCCCACCCAGTATATTTTTCACCGCCGCGGTCGCTATGGTCGTTTTGGGCCATAAGGCATTGGCCGCGATCCGGTATTGTTTCAGCTCTTCGGCAAGCCCCAGGATAACCATACTCATTCCGTATTTGCTCATCGTATAGGCCAGGTGAGGAGCAAACCACCGGGAATCCAGGTTCAGGGGGGGAGAGAGATTTAATATATGGGGATTATGCGCTTTTTTAAGATGGGGGATACAGGCCTGACTCATAAAAAAGGTTCCTCTGACATTTATACTATGCATCAGGTCATACCTTTTCGGTTCGGTTTGTTCTGTGGGGGAAAGATTAATTGCGCTGGCATTATTAATCAGGATATCGATACCACCGAAGACACGGACCGTTTCGTCAACGATATGCCGTATACTGTCCTCGAAACGGATATCACCCTGAATGGGCATTACCTTCGGGGCGCCTGCCGCCGTAATCTCTTCGGCGGCCGTATAGATAGTCCCTTCCAGTTTGGGGTTGGGTTCGGTTGTCTTTGCGGCAATAGCGATATTGGCCCCTTCTTTGGCAAGCCTGAGAGCGATCGCTTTACCGATGCCACGGGAACCGCCGGTGATCAGTACTGTTTTGTTTTCAAAACTCATAGATAAAAAAATAGATGAATAGATAAGTCCTGCTGCATTAAGAGGATCAGTTACTTAAGAACTACAAAATAGGTCAAATTATGTTGTGGCCAAAAAAATAAGGTGGTTATACCAGGCAAACACACGTAGTTATACGATACGAACGGTAAAAACTGCAGGCCTTAAATATAGCATTTATTCTCTTGCACTGATTCTTACAGTATTGTATGTTTGTATTGTTAAGTATGATTGATGAGCGATTCAAATCCAATTGTCCGAAGAAAAACCAACTGAAAGAATGAATGAATGACCAAGTCCGAAGAAAAACCATCCAATTGTCCGAAGAAGAACCAAGTCCAAGTCCAAAAATCCTGAAAATCCAAATTTGAATCCAAAAATCCAAAAAAACCAGAATCCTTAATCAATCAGAACTTAGTAAGTAAAAGTCCAAAATCCAAAAATCCAAGCAAGGTCCAAATCCTAAGAACAAGCCACCGTAAAATTTGTACCTATTGATGGCCATGAAATTGTTGGTAAGGTATCGTACAAAAAAATTGAAAAGTCCTGAAGAGATTCAGGACTTTTCTTTTACATGGAACTCTAACTATCGTCTTTTCTTCTTTTTCCTTTCTATTTGACAATTCCTGCTTTACGAGTATCCAATATATTTGGCATTTTCAGCATATTATTAATAATCTTCTTTCTAATGAGCGTCTCTAATGAGCGTCCACAGGTATAGCCACGGCGCTCTTCTTGAATTTCTGCAGGAAGATGAGGGGTACGCATAATAAGGTGAACACGCCGATCAGCAGGTACATTCCATTATAGGTCGTCAGCATCACCTGCCGGGAAACGATCCCTTCCATAGCCTGGTGGGCCATCTGCTGGGCTTGCTGCATGGGAAACCCTTTGGCCATAAAACCCTGCAGGGAATTATTATACCGGTCCGTATAGGCAGGGTTATATTGATTTATATTTTCCAATAATATATTCCGGTTAACCCCGCTTTTAATATGAATGATCGTCGTCATAATAGCGATCCCGAAAGACCCCCCCAATTGACGCATCATATTGTTGAGCCCTGTTCCCTGGCCGATCTCGGGACCGCGAAGATCCTGGATAGCGAGGGTGGTAAGGGGAACGAAAAGGATGGCCATCCCGATGCCCCGTACGATCAGCGGCCAGAAAAAGTCTCCGGTGCCTGATACCAGACTCGATCCCGACAACATCCAGCAGAATACAAAGAACAGGATAAAACCACCTGCAGATAAGATTTGTGCAGGTATTCCTCTCTTCAGCATTTTCCCCACGAAAGGCATCATAAAGATCGTTGCCAGCCCTCCCGGGAAGAGGATCAGCCCTGTTTGTTCGGCAGTGAAGCCAAGCAGGTTTTGACAGAATACCGGGAAAATAAATGTCGATCCGTATAAAGCCACCCCCATTACAAAAGAGGAAAAAATGCCGATCAAAAAACTGCGGTGCCGTAGAATCTTAAAATTAACGACCGGGAAATCGATACTGGTTTCCCTCCAAATGAAACAGATAGCCGATATAATGGTTACAAAGGTGAGGCCGGAGATCCACCAGGTCTGGAACCAGTCTTTATCTTCCCCTTTTTCCAGGATCACCTGTAAGGCTCCGACACCCAGGGCAAGGAGTGCAATCCCCCACCAGTCGACCCTTTTACCTTTTCCGTATTTGGGCGATTCCTTCACAAAAGTGGATACACAAAAGGCGGCAATAGCGCCTACCGGTATGTTCACATAAAAGATCCATTGCCAGGAAAGATTATCGGTTATAAATCCTCCGATCGTCGGTCCGACGGTCGGACCGACTACTGCACCCAGACCGAATAATGCGGTAGCCATACCCACTTCTGAGGGAGGCCAGGTCTCGAGCAGGATAGCCTGTCCGGTAGAGATCAAACCACCGCCGGCCAATCCCTGCAATAGCCGGTAAATGATCAACTCATTCAGGCTATGAGCATTTCCGCAAAGGAAAGAAGTGATCGTAAAAAGTATAATGGAAGTCAGGAAGTAATTTTTTCTTCCGAATCGATCGCCCAACCAGCCTGACATCGGCAGGATGATCACATTGGCCACTGCGTAGCCGGTCACGATCCAGTTGGCATCCTCAAGGGTGGCTCCCAGATTACCCATTATATCCGGCAGGGCTACGTTCACGATCGTAGTATCGATCAATTCCAGCAGCGCTGCGGTGATCACCGTAAAGGTGATGATCCATCGTCTAAAGCCATATTCTGCCATAAAAAAAGGCGATTAAATGTTAAACACTACTTACACTCAGCAACCAGCTTATTTTGTGTGAACCGTCACTTTTACACTCATACCGGGACGCAAACGCTGTTTCACTACGCTATCTGCCAACAGATGGATCCTTACCGGAACCCGCTGAACTACTTTGACGAAGTTTCCGGTAGCATTATCCGGAGGCAGCAGGGAGAACTTAGCACCCGTTGCGCCGGAGAATGACTCGATCGTTCCCTGAAGCGGTTCTTTGGAGAACGCATCCACTTCCACATCTACTTTCTGATTCAACTGCAGATCGCCAACCTGTGTTTCTTTAAAATTAGCGGTGATATACAGATCATCGTGAACGATGGAAAAAAGAGGAGATCCTGCCTGCACGAGCTGGCCGATCTGGATATTCCGTTTGGAAATGATCCCGCTGGCGGGAGCTGTGATCACGGTATAGGTCAATTGCAATTGAGCAAAATCAACATCTGCCTTCCGGCTATCGATAACGGAAGCGGTGGCGCTCGTCTGTTCTTTACTCGTATTTACCCTTCTGTTCAATACCGGCACCTGGCTTTTAGCCGCGTCCAGATTTGCCTGGGCAGCGCCTTTATCGGCAACAGCCTGATCGAACTGAGCTTTGGTTATGGCGTGATCCTCATAGAGGTTCTTAAAACGTTCGTAATCCTGGGTCGCTTTCCAGAGCTTCACATCAGCTTCTTCGATATTCGCTTTTTGTACGGCGTAGTTGGATTGGGTCTCCGAAATCATTGCGTTGGAGGCCTGAACATTTTTCTCTGCAGCGAACAGAACGGCTTTTGCCTGGTTCACTTTTATCTTATAATCCCGGTCGTCCAGGATGACAAGGGTATCGCCAGCGTGTACATACTGATTATCCTTAAAACGGATATCGGTCACGTAACCCTGGACCCTCGCGATCACCGGGCTGATATCCCCATCGACCTGGGCGTCATCCGTCTGCTCATGCCCCTGAAGGAACAGGTATTCTTTAATGGTGAACCCTACGGCGCCGATGAGGACAAGCCCCAGAATGATTGGGAAGATGAGTTTTTTGCGAGGCTTTTTTGTGTTATTCTGTTCCATATAAAATGCAGTTTTGAATACTTATATTAATGATGTTATTAGAGGTGTATTTTTCCGGTCGATCTGAGCATATCATACCAGGCAATCGTAGCATCCGATTTTGCCAGTTCCAGGTTGACCCGGGAAGCATAGAGCAGGGTCTGAGCTTCAATTCGGTCCGTTGTATTAACCAGGTTATTGCGGAATTTGGATTCGGTGATCCGCTCATTTTCCACGGCCTGGGTAACAGCTTCCTGTAAAACCTTGATCTTTTCCAGGGATTGCTGATACAACGTAAAATCCTGGTGAACTTCTTTGCGGATTTCATCGATGGCCTGTTCCCTGCCGGTGTTCAATTCCTGGCGTTGGATGGCCGCTTCCTTCACTTTGTTTTTATTGGTATACAGACTTCCGATATCCCAGGAAGCGCCTACACCAAGGGTTAAGGGAGCGATCACGGTATTGCCGGTAGGAATCGGTTTGCCGGTCGGATTGATATAATAAGCGCCGAGCGAGGCTGCTACCGTTGGCAGGCGCTGATCCTTTATCTTTTTTATATTGATATCAGCGATCTTGCTCTGATAGGAATTGTCCTGCAATTCGCGGCGGTTGGCTTCGGCAATCTGTAGCAGATCGGCAAAGACGGGTTGTTCTGCCAACTTAAAATCGGCAGGCTGGAGGATGAGCTCCGTCGAGTCGGGCAGTCCGAGCACGATATTCATATTGTAGTTTGCGATTTTCCGGTTGTTCTCCAGTTCGATCTGGGTCAGTTGAAGCTGTGAGCGTTGAAGCTGAAAACGCAATACATCGTTTTTGGTGGCGAGGCCCTGTCCTTCGTATTTAGTGATCTCCGTCAGCTTGGTTTCGACATCCTGCATATTCTGCGCCACGATCAGCATACTTTGCAGGATCTTGTTGAAATTGATATAGGAATTGATAACGATATAGGTAACATCGTCCTTATCCTTGTCAGCATCCAGGCGGTTCATTTCTACCAACAGTTTAGCGGACTGGTCGGCATATTTCAATTGATTGCCTGCAAAAATGGGCTCGGAAACCGACAGTGTCCCCAGATAAGCGGGAAGGTCGAAAGGAAGTTGAAGAGGCTTGCCTGCTTCTGTAATCCCGGGAATATTTACGGTACGTGCCAGCATAAGCGCGTGCATGTATTGAAAATTTACTTTGGCGGTAGGCAGATGGCCGTCTTTTGCCTGAGCCACACGGGCAAGCGCCTCGTCTATCTTATACTGTGATCTCTTCAATTGTTTGCTGTTCTGTAAACCCAGTTGCAAGGCTTCATCCAGCGTGATGGTCCTGTTTTGTGCAAATGTGGTAAATGCAAAGAAGAGGAAGAGGCTTAGGATCCCCGCTATTTTTTTACTTCGTTTCTTATGGCCATTAAAACCTGCCTCAATAAATGCTTCGCGATTCATGTCTTGGTATTTATTTTTACTTCTGTTATTTATGCTGGTCTTTTTTCAGATCGTGCTTTTATTTAACTATATCCCTGTTATCGTCTTCGTTCTTAATATCCAGGTGAGCTCTCAATACTTGTTTGAGATGAGCTTTCAGACGGGGAGAAAGTTTGGAGCGGTACCGGTCTTCGTCTGTATCCGCTTCAATAGCGAGTATATGGCAACCGTATAATTTTGACTGGGTATAGGACGATATGGTTCCCATGATCGTACCAACCGTCATGGAAATATCTACCTGACGGAAAAGTTTCTTCTGCTGACCGTCCGTAATGATCTTTTTTATCTGTTCCAGATTGCGCAGCTTGATACCGATGATCAGATTTTTTATTTCTTCGGAGCGTACACTGGTCGTTTCCTGGTACATGATGTTATGAAAGCGGAGATTGCCCAGGATCCTGTCTACATAAAACTCGACCAGCCGGTCTATCTTATCCCAGGGACTCAGATACATATCTTTATTTAATTCTTCCAGGATGCCATAGGCATAACCTGCCCGGAATTCGATCATGGATTCCAGCAATTTCTCTTTCGAGCCGAAATAATAAGAGATCATGGCCAGGTTGACTCCTGCTTTTTGCGCGATATCCCTAACCGAGGTACCTTCGAACCCCTTTTCTCCGAAGAGTTCTTCGGCGACCAGAAGGATTTGTTCTCTTTTATCTGACATGGTGATGAATTGAAAACACAAAATTAAACAAACGTTTGAATTAAACAAACGTTTAATTGATGTTATTTTTCATCTACCTGTAATTAATTGATAATCAAGTACAACTTCTACTTCGGCATTGCTTTTTCTGAAGTGAGCAGGGATCCTGTAAGTTTTTTTATCGTATACCAGCGGAAGTTTTGATCCGCTTCCATTCCGGTACCGAAAAGGATCTTATCCTTGGTGTAGATTCGTACAGGTTTATCGGTGTAAAATTTTTCGGTATGATTATCCCACCAAAGTTCCTGGCAGTGTACGGTATCTCCTTTCAGGATATTTTTTACGATCACGCTATCCCGGAGGAATACCTTATTCTGGTTCTGGAGATATTTTCCATATAAGGCGTCCAACTGGCTTTCCACCGCCATGGTGGCATTGTAAAAATCAACATGCAGGCTTCTGGGAAACTCTGCATAAGGAGTATCCGCCCGCTGATAACGCAACATAAAAGGTGCAGTCAGCTTACCTTTTATTTTGGAGCCTTCGCTCATGTAGCTCTCGATGTCTATTCCTTCCTCCGGAATCTGCAATTTCTTGCCTGAACCTGGAAGATCCTTTAGCTTATTCTCGCACCCCTGTAAAAAGGTAAGCGCCGACAGTAAAGGAAGGAGTAGAAAAAAACGATAGTATTTTTGTTTACGCATTGAACTGGCTGATGGCATATAACCCTTTATAAATTAGATAGGGGTCTGCAAATATCTTCTTTTTAAGGAGACGGGTAAAATAGGATGTGTCGCCGCCGCTTAAAAGCACGTTAAAGTTAGCATACTTCTCCTCATAAGCTTCGATTATCCCATCAATTTCTTTGGCAATGCCCAGGATGACCCCGCTGAGTATATTCGTCCGGGTATCGTAACCTGCCAGGGGAAAATTCCAGTCAGCCTTTACCAGCGGTAATTTAGCGGTAAAGGTCTGAAGGGATTTAAACCGCATTTCCATACCGGGAGAAATCCCCCCTCCGATAAACTCGCTGTATTTATTGACAAAGTTATAGGTGATTGCAGTGCCAAGCCCTACGACCAGGTTGTTCCTGCCCGGGAAAAGATCAACGGCTGCCGTTACCAGGGCCAGCCTGTCTGCTCCGATCGTTTCCGGCTTCCCAACAGGAGTGGTGAAAGGAATTTTCGATAAATGGTCCA
>NZ_JBTLQH010000053.1:0-42048 GCF_054461575.1 Flavitalea flava | reverse complement strand
GTATCATGGAAGCCACTATTCTGAAATGGCACAAACAACCCGGCGATGCCGTTAAGCAAGATGAGACTATATTAGAGATCGCCACTGACAAAGTGGACTCCGAAATTCCTTCCACGACGGAAGGAATCCTGGAAGAGATCTTATTCCAGGTGAACGATGTCGTACCGATAGGAACGGTGATCGCCAGGATCCATACCGGCGCAGGAGTCTCCGCTCCGGTACATGAGGCCAGCCGGGAACAGCTACCGTCCGGCGGATCTATTAATTCAGGCAATTCAGGCAACAATAACCATTACAAGGCATCCTCCTCTTCATCCATCGAACAACGTAACAGCCACCCGGCCCATAGCACGGCAGGCCGGTTCTACTCACCTTTGGTACTTAACATTGCAGCCAGTGAAGGAGTACCGCTCGGCGAACTGGAATCAATTCCCGGAACAGGCAGTGAAGGCAGGGTAACCAAGAAAGACATACTTCAATATATCTCGGAAAGAGGGCCTTCAGAAAGAGGATCATCAGAAAGAGGAGCCTCAGAAAAAGGACCATCAGAAAATAAAGGTCAGGCCGGTCTTCAGAGATCTCCGGCAACCTCAGGCGGCGTCCGGCAACCCGAATCCGAAAATAAGGACCCTAAAGAGGCAAAAGCAGAAGTACCGCAGACATCCTCCCCTGCCGCTGCTTCCTATTCAGGTAATGTAGAGATCCTGGAAATGGACAGGATGCGCAAGCTTATTGCCGATCATATGGTCCGAAGTAAGCACACCAGCCCTCACGTGACCAGTTTTATGGAAGCGGATGTGACAAACCTGGTGAATTGGAGAGAAAAGGTGAAGAAGGAATTTGAAAAAAGAGAGAATACCAGGATTACGTTCACTCCTTTATTTATCGAAGCCATCGTTCGTTGCATCAAAAGGTACCCTCTGGTGAACAGCTCCGTGGATGGAGATAAGATCATCATTAAAAAGGACATCAATATTGGCATGGCCACGGCCTTGCCCAGTGGTAACCTGATCGTTCCCGTGATCAGGAATGCCGATCATCTCAACCTGGTCGGTCTGAGCAAACAGGTCAATGCGCTTGCGGATAGTGCCCGCAATAACAAACTGCGTCCGGAAGATACCCAGGGAGGCACATTTACCATGACCAATGTTGGCACCTTCGGGAGCCTTATGGGTACCCCGATCATTAATCAGCCCCAGGTGGCTATCCTGGCCGTAGGAGCCATTAAGAAGCGCCCGGTCGTTCTGGAAACACCTGAAGGCGATGCCATCGCTATCCGGCAAATGATGTACCTGTCCCTCTCTTATGATCACCGGATCGTGGATGGCAGCCTGGGTGCATCCTTTCTTACCGCAGTGGCACGGGAACTGGAAAATTTCTCTCCGGACCGGGAATATTGATCTTTCGGTTAACCCTCATACTTAATTTTTAATTTCCCCGTTAAATTCGTAGATTCAATAAGGGCATCCTGATCAGCTATTCTTTTGGGGTGCACTCGCCTCCTATAACCAAAATCGTAGCAAATGAAAACCCTTTCTGAAACCTGGTTTGCCGATGGATACATTGATTTTGAATTAAAAAAATACACGCTGCTGGCCTACCTCCAGGAGATCCATCAATGTTTTTCCCAGCACAGGTTATACCCCCAGCTGGCAGATATCATTTTTCATTATAATAATCTGGCGGCTTTCCGGGAAAACAAAAAATTCCTGCAGGAGCAATTCCCCAAGAAACTGACGGGCATCCAGATCGAGAAACTACAGGTACTATATGAACAGATGATCGAGGACGATGATCTGATGCAGGAACTGGAAGAGATCATCAATTATTCTACCACGGAAATGAAAAATGTCATCAGCAATGGCGCGGAGATCTATGAATTTGTAGAAGAAAAGCTGGTTATATTCCCTGTCGGCCTGGTTCCGCTGGATATCCATGAAGGTTATTTTTTCCTGAGTGAAGGCAATTATACCAGCACAAGGGTATACCGGTACCATCTGAGCTTTTTTGAAAAACATGATGAGAAATACCGGAGCATCCGGACCGAATATATCGACAGCTGGCGCCGTAGTCTCGTCAATACTTATGAGAATATAAAAGGAGAACTCCTCCGGATTAAAAGGGATCTGCCTAACCCGGCTGTTTATTCCATCGAGACGGAATTAAAATTCCCGGTGGAAGAGACCTTATTACCCATTGCTAAAAGAAGCCTTGTCCGGTATATCAGTACTCAGGCGGCCTAGAACCGTCCGGTATCGGTTTTCTTTTCGACCAAAGCCGGACCATCTGCAGAACGATGGAAAGAATGATCAGCGCAAAACCAACGTAGAACCCACCGTTCAGATGTTTATCCTCCCTGAATAAGACGAAGGCAAGGAGGATCCCATAGATAGGTTCGAGATTATAAGTCAGATTCACTGTAAAAGCAGAGATATGCTTCAACGCGTTCATGGAAAGCGAAAAGGCCAGTACGGTACAAGCCCAGCTTAACACCAGGAGCCATGCCCAGTCACTGAGCCCGGGAAGTATCCCTGCTACCGGGAACCGATGCAGGTAAAAAGGCAGCAGGATACTCAGGAACAAAAAGCCACCGGTTAATTCATACAACGTTACTGTCTGTGCCGGGATCTTTTGCAATAATTGTCTGTTGAATACAGGGAACAGGGATCCGAGCAATGCGGAAACCAGACCTGTTAGAATGCCGGCCTTATAATGGGGGTCCACCTTAAAGATTAAAAATATCCCCGCTATTACCAGCAAGCCTAAGAACAATTCCACTTTATCTGCCTTATGGCGAAAGATCAGGGGTTCAAACAGCGCGGTAAAAAATCCGATGGCTGAGAAACAGACCAGGGCGACAGATACATTTGAATATTTGATACTGCCGTAGAAAGTCACCCAATGGATCGCAGCAATGGCGCCGACCCCGAAAATACGCCCCAGGTCTTTCGGATTGATCCGGACAGGTTGGCGACGGGCAATGGCCAGAATCCACAAAGTCACGGCAGTAAGCAGCAGACGGTACCAGACCAGGAGGCCTTCATTCAGCGTGATCAATTTGCCGAGTACCCCCGTAAGCCCCGCGAGCAGTACGGCGATATGCAATTGAATAAAAGCTTTTTTCAATTTATTTACTTTCCGTCACAGGTTCCGGTGAAAAGGGTTTCATGGACGAACCTTCGCGGTTCTTGACCCGGTTACGGTAATTCTTAAAGAGAGAATGCCAGCGGAGGTTGAGAACCCCGAGGATACCTTCTTTTACAATGCCTTTATTCATTTTCGAAACGCCGTATTTGCGGTCTTCAAAAATGATGGGCACTTCTTTTATCTTAAAGCCCAGTTTCCAGGAAGCGAACTTCATTTCTATCTGGAAGGCATACCCTACAAACTTGATATGATCGAGGTTGATCGTTTCCAGTACTTCCCTCCGGTAACATACAAAACCCGCAGTAGGATCCTGGACAGGCATCCAGGTGATGATTTGCGTATAAAAGGATCCTCCTCTTGATAATAACACCCGATCACGTGGCCAGTTTACATTACCTCCGCCCTTGACATAACGGGAACCCACGGCAACATCAGCGCCGTTGAACTTGCAGGCTTCGTACAAACGTTCCAGGTCTTTGGGATTATGCGAGAAATCCGCATCCATCTCGAAAATAAAGGAATAATTATTACGGATTGCCCACTTAAATCCATGAATATAGGCTGTACCCAGACCAAGTTTACCCTTTCTTTCTTCCAAAAAGAGTTGGCCGGGATATTTAAGCTGTATTTGCCGGACGATATCGGCTGTGCCATCCGGAGAACCGTCATCGATCACCAAAACATGAAAATGTTGACCCAACTGGAAAACAGCTTCCAGAATGGTAGTTATATTTTCTTTTTCGTTATAAGTGGGTATAATGACAATCTTTTCCAAAAGCCTGTTATGTTAAGGTGTAAAATTACAAATTTAAAAAATGAATGTCAATCCCTTATTGGTTCATTTTTTTTTGTATTATCGCCCTGCATCTACCAAATCCAAAATACCCAGTTACCCTTTTTTCAAGAGGGTCCTGTTAAAGATTTCCGTGAGTTTTTGTTTGGTGTGCAGAGGAAAATCGCCTTTCATCATCCAATCATAATACTGGGGCTCAGCCTTGAGGATATCGGCAACAGCGCGCCCCTTATGTTTTCCAAAGTTAAATACTTCTATTCCATTTTCCATAACAAATCTTCTGGCAAAATCAACGACTTGCTCCTCTCCTATGCATTTGAGAACCGAATCGATATTGGTTCCCAATTGTGGATATTTCCCTACCTGGGCAACCAGGACTTCCCAGGTGGCAGAAGCATCCGCTTCGGCTCCATGGGCCCCTTCCAGCTCTTTATTACAGTAAAAACGGTAGGCGGCACTCAGGGTGCGCTGTTCCATCATATGAAAAATCTTCTGAACGTCCAGTAATTTCCGGCCCTTGCCTTCGAATTCCATTCCAATGCGCAAAAACTCCTCCACCAGCAATGGAATATCGAAGCGGTTGGAATTATACCCGGCCAGATCACAATTATCCAGGAACTGTTTCAGTTCATTGGCTACTTGTTTGAAAGTAGGGGCATCCTTGACCATTTCATTGGTAATGCCGTGAATTTCGGTGGAGAATGGTGGAATGGGCATTTCCGGGTTGATCAGTTTGCGTTTTACCAGCTTTTTTTCATCCGGCATGATCTTTACAATCGCAATTTCCACAATGCGATCGGACCCGAGATTGATCCCGGTAGTTTCCAGGTCAATAATGGCCAGGGGGCGTGTAAGTTGTAACATTCCTTCTGTAGTATTCCGTCTTTAGTAAAAGTAAAAAAATCCTTACTGTGTAATCTTGTTGGCAAGGGTAATCAAATCCAATCCATCATAATTACCAGAACTCATTAAAAGCAAATTAGCATTTTTATAAGATTGTTTCATCAACCATGCCAGTAATTCTTCTTTTTCATTGATAATTACCACCCCTTCCTTACCAAAACCAGCCGCTACTTTTTCCTTGGGCAGCTCGGGCAAACGTTTCAATTCCAGGGCATGTTTTGAAAAAAACACCACGGCCTCATCGGCCTGGTCAAGGGCTCCATGATACTGCGACAGGAATTGTTCATTCAGGCTGCTGTACGTATGCAATTCCAGTACCGCTATCAGTTTCCTTTCCGGGAACTGTTTTCGGACGGCATCCATGGTAGCCTTTACCTTGGAAGGCGCATGGGCAAAATCCCGGTATATATTGACCTCCTCCGTCTTTGCCAATAACTCCAGACGTTTGGAAGCTCCGGTGAAGGGAGCCAGCCCTTTCAAAAAAGCGGAGGCGTCGATGCCCAGCTCCCTGCAAGCCAGGTAGGCGGCATGCAGATTTAATAAATTGTGTTCTCCGAAGACCCTTAATAACCCCTCATGGCCGTCGAGGGTAACCAGGGTCGTGCCGTTTTCGATCCGGTGTACGGGAACGCCATACCCGATCTTGCGTATCCCCGGGGCATTGCCCCCTGCGGTAGATTTCCCCACATGTTCCTCCACCAGCTTTTTTAACACAGGATCCGTTTCGTTGTAGATCAGAACGCCTCCGGGTTCGATTTTATCCATAAAGATCCGGAACTGCTCCAGATAGATCTCAAAAGTCGGGAAAACATTTATGTGGTCCCAGGCAATCCCCGTAAGAATGGCAATATGAGGGAAAAGAAAATGAAATTTTGGCCTTTTCTCCAGGGTGCTGGCCGGATATTCATCCCCTTCACAGACAATGACCGGAGCATGGGTAATATTTACTGACTGGGCGAACCCTTCCAGCCGGGCGCCTACCAGCCAGTCAAAATCCTTACCGGATTCCTGTAAAGCCTGCATGATCATCGCTGTGGTGGTGGTTTTGCCATGGCTGCCACCTACGACGATCCGGGTTTTATCTTTACTCTCCTGGTAAATGTATTCCGGAAAGGAATAAATGGAAAGCCCAAGCTCCTGCGCCTTTAACAACTCGGGGTTGTCTCCTTTGGCATGCATTCCCAGAATAATGGCATCCAATGACTTATGTATCTTTTCCGGGAACCAGCCCATGACAGGTGGTAATATACCTTCCTGATCCAGGTTGGTGCGGGCGGGTTCAAAAATTTCATCGTCGCTTCCGGTTACCTTGTACCCCTTTTTTTTAAGGGCGATGGCCAACTGGTGCATTACGCTTCCGCCGATAGCAATAAAATGTACATTCACATAGATTGATTTAGGATCACCAAAACCCGTTTTTTGGGGAATAGGAATAAAAGTATTCAAGATCAGCTTATTAGCAAAAATTTTCTGAATCTTGCTGAACCGGCTTGCAAAATTCGAAAATATGTATTTACTTTGTCTCAGCAAATCAGCTATTCTCATTCAATTCCTGAAACACCCTTCACAAATTATCCGCATCCCTTCCTCTGAATGACCTGGTCCCATTTCCTCTAACCGCCAGGCAATTAATGTTTAATCTTAAATACCACAAAAATGAGAAAGTCTATTTTAATCATCGTACTCGCTATCGCTGTTGCTTCAGTTTTCACCGCTTGCGCTTCTTCCAGGGGCGGATGTAAAATGAGCCAGGGGTACATAGGATACGGCAGCAGCCGCTAATCCAGCCCTTTCTCTCTGATTTACGGGAAAAGAGTACCCGTCCTTTTACAGGATGGCCATCCAACAATATTTGTATTCAGGTTATCTTTGCGGATAACCTTTTTTTATGCCCTGAACCATTCCCGTCCAAAATGGTTATTTAATACAGAGCTACAAAATCAAGCATTAAAGAACGCAATTTTTAATACAACTAATACGTACCATATGAATTGGATTACTCTCCAGGCAGAATCCCAATTGGATGATATCCGTGAAAAATCAGCAGGCAGACCGCAGGTAATCTTCAAACATAGTACCCGTTGTTCTACCAGTGCTATGGTAAAAGGCAGGCTGGACCGGGGAAAACAGCCGGAAATGATTGATTTTTACTACCTGGACCTGCTGAATAACCGCCCGCTGTCCAATAAAATTGCAGAGGTCTTCCAGATCGGCCATGAATCTCCCCAGATATTATTGATCCGCAACGGTAAATGCGTCTATAATGAGAGTCATACAGGCATTTCCATGGATGAGATAGAGGCTGAGGCTTTTTAATTATTCCAGTACTAGAATAATTTATAGTATTAATAGGGTTTTGCACCGATCCTATTACCCGGGGGCGAATACCGGCAAACCAGGAAATCCTTCTTTTTATTGCTGACCAGGGCACAGCCAACGGATGTGGTCGTCTTCCAGATAATTTGCGTGTAATGCCCTACTACAGCGGACTTGCTGGTACTGCAGTCCGGAAAGATCCCATAGACAAAGTCCTTTTTTTCATTCCCCCAGAAACCGACCATTTCGGTAGGCGTAAAACCTCCTGTCGTTCCCCACCATATATTTTCCCCTTCCTTCCCCCGAATTGACATATCGTGAGCTCCTTGATCGGTTTTAGCCAAATGTTGAGCCCAGTTGAGCGCATCTGAAGCGAGGTCGGGAGACCAGGCAAGTGGCGGTAGGTTCAGGGCAGTCCTGTATTGGTTATGCTGATTCAATACGGCATTAATAAAGGTCGTGTCCTGGTAAACAGCCCCCCTGTCCTGGCTAAATCCGGGCAATGAAACTCCAAACTGAACGGAAATCATCAGGCAAATTATCAGCACGTAATCAATTTTCTTAAGGGCGGAAATTTTCTTCCAACGCATAGCGGATCAATTTTACAATGAATAAGTCAAAAACGTCAGTATTTCGTTTTTACTATGGGGGGACTGTTAAAAATAAGTACAAACCCTTAAAATTTATAAGGAACAAACCTTAAATACTCAGGTTTTAACAGAATCAATAGGTACGATTACCGGGTTTAGTTGTTCTCTGATCTCATGTATATAAGTGTAAACACTTATTAATTCCTACTATCTTGCACTTATCAAAATTCGATTTGACCAATATTCTTTGGGGAATTGTCATTATTAACGATATTTAAATTAGAAAATCTACTCTAAACCCTTAGACAAACCTCAGTTGAAACCCTTAATCTGCCCGATTTCCCACGTTCAAACCTTCTCTTTTGATAACCCTTATCCGTTCAGGATTGCTACCATATACCTATCTGTTGAATCATTTACAGGAATTAACCAGTTGATCGCCCGGGTCCTATCCCGGCACTCTTGAAAAGCTTTATCTTATGCAGAGAAGACAGGTATTGTTAGAGACCATTTCGGCCTTGCTGATCTTGTTATTTTTGTATGCCAGCCTAAGTAAATTTCTGGATTTCAAACTTTTTACGGGGGAGATGAATAATCAGCCCTTCTCCAACGCGTTAACGCCTTTCCTGGTATGGGCCATTCCTTTACTGGAGATCGGGATCTCTATATGTTTGATTTTTGAATGGACGCGTCTGATAGGTTTCTATGGATCCCTTGTACTCATGAGCCTTTTCACCATCTACACAGCGGCGATCCTCCTTCATTTTTTTAAATATGTACCATGCTCCTGCGGAGGAGTGATCAAAAAACTGACCTGGAAACAACACCTTATATTTAACCTGTTCTTCACTGGGCTATCCATAACCGGTATAGTCCTGCAAAAAAGGAAAACACACACACTAATACACTTAACAAAAAACAGTCTCGTATGAAAAAGATCAAATTTAGCCTCATGTCCCTTGCCATTATCGTTAGTATTTGCGGCGCCTTTGCTACCCGACCCAGTTTTGACTGCCGGACGGCTACCCAGTATTATTATAATGGCACAGCGTATATTCAGACCGGGACTTATGGAATTGGTTATATCTGTATGGCTGCTGCCGGCGTTACCTGCACCTATACTTATGACTCCGGCACCCAAACCTATACTGGATGCCGCACGGGCAATTATACTCCGTCCCCTACCCGATAAGTTTCTTTTGTGATTCCCATTCCTCCTGGTTTAAGGTCTTTGATTCTGTGGCATCCCGCTGAGCGAGATCACATCGGGGGGAATGGGCAATACATATAAATTGGAGTTAGGTACAAGAGAATCGGTCTGCCCGTTCAAAATTCTTTTTAGGGTAATATTAGCCCCTTCTTTATTTAATCGTCGTAAGTCTGTCCAACGAAGACCCCTGCAGGGCAATTCTTTTCGTCTTTCCACTAAAATAGAATCCAGTGCCTCTGTCGCGGAAGCTACAGCGACCGGGATAAAATGCCCCGCTGCAAAACGGCATTTCAATAAGGCATTCAGATCATTGAGTGCATCGGTTGTTCTTCCTGCCCTTGCTGAACATTCCGCCCGGATCAGGTAAAGTTCATCGGTAGCCAAACCACTAAAGGGGATATTCGTTCCACTATAACTTCCTTTTAAGGAGGGGACTGAAGTAAAATAAAGTTTACGCCGCAGATCATATGTTCCATACGACTGATATAAACCTGAATCTACTTTTACATCCGGAAAAAACAGACCGATTAGGGTTTGTGAATTAATAAAATTAGTTTGATAAAGGGTTTCTTTGTTAAATCTATCAAAAGGCAGATTTCCATTTTTCACGGTATCATAATTAATCAGTTCGTAGTAGATTTTTAAGGCGCTATCCGCATAATTGCCTGCCTGGTCATAATTACCCATACTCAGACAGGTCCTGGCCAGCATAGCCAGGGCTGCAGGTTTCGAGGGGCGGTTAAGATTTGAGGTGGGAATAAATTCCGGAAGCAAATTGCTGGCTAGTTGCAGATCGGTCAGAATCTGGGTATAAGTTTGAGCTATGGTGGACCGGACAGATTTTGTATTGATATCCGAGCTGAGACGGAGTGGAATTCCTAAATCTGAACTGCCTTTATTCCAGTCGTAGACCGGTGCAAAAAGCTGGGCCAGGTTATAAAAGGCATAGGCCCTTATAAAATAAGCACTGCCCTTGATGGCCTTCCAGGTATCCTTTTTGCTGCTGTCCACCTTTAAACCCGGCAATCCATCCAATATGACGTTGGCATAAAAGACCTGCTGATAGGGTACATTCCAGTCATCCACCTGGCCCTGCCCCTGGTAAATATCCGGAACCCAGATATAGGCATTATATTCCCTGGAGTCCAGGTTCTGCCAATATATATCCTTGATATAAAAATTATCGGCAGACAATTCTCCCAGCATCGGCGTTCCTGACATGACGATATCATTGTCCAACAAACCCTGAAAATCTTCCAGGGTAGTCGGCACTACCAGCGTCGTACTGGGTTTTTTATCTAAGAAATCTTTTTTATTACAGGAAAGAAAAAAGGCTATGACAACCAGGAGACTGGCACAAATTATTCTTTTTGAGTATTCGTAATTTTTCATGTCCTTCAATTTTAAAGATCCAGTTTTAATCCGATCGCCAGACTTCTGGGATTAGGAATATCCGATACATAATCCGGGTCGATCCCCTGATGGTTAGCTTTCCAAATAATCCCAATATTGTTGGCATACAGATAGAACCGAATGGATTGTACCGGCAATCTGGGGAATTTCTTTTTTACCAGGTCATAATAAACCTGGATATCCTGGAGACGAATATGATCCCCTTTTTCAATCAGAATTTCAGACGCTGTATAGAAATTATCACTGGCTGGGTTTAGTGGAAATGACATTGAAGGAATACCTGTAATTTTTTCATCCCCACTTTTTTGCCAACGGTTGATAAAATCAGGGTGTCCGCCAGATAATCCTTTAAATAAATCTGAATAATTAATCGAGGCTCGACGGAAAAAATAGCCAAACTTATACAGAATATTAAAAGAAAGGCCCCATTGTTTCCAGGAGAAACTATTCCGCACGCTTCCGAAAAAAGGTGGATTCGCAGGGCCTTTAAAAACCAGATCATGTAGATTGGATGAATTATAAATTGACGGATAATCTTCGCTGACATGTCCATTTAACAGACCTTGCGGGGCGCCGTATTGGAGGTCCAGCCCCATCCATTTTAGCCCATAGACCGAATACAGAGGCCTACCCACCAATGGATTGATTGAAATTGTGTTAAAATACGCTCCCACAGTGGACAGGCTGTCCCGATAGTTCGTAACCCGATCCCGGACAAAACTGAAGAGGAGTACTGTATTCCATTGAAAAAGGCCCTTGGTATTTTTTGTACTTATTACCATATCTACTCCCTTAGCGATCATATTGGCCGTATTGCCGGTGAATTGTACATTGCCGGTTGTAGGATCCAGGGGGCTTTGTCCAATCAGATCCTGTCCGATCTTGATAAAATAATCCAGGCTCCCTTCAATTCGATTATTCTTGGATGAAAAATCTACAGCAGCGTTAAAAATATTTATCCGCTCCCAACGTAGCGATGGATTGGGAGGGTTAACGATGGAGATCGAAGGAACTCCATAAGAATTGGTCCCGGGATCGATCACGGCAGTCGTAAAGGCTGATACATTACGGTCAACATTACCATTATATCCTTCCGTTACCCTTAGCTTCAAAAAAGGCAGCCAGCGGGAGGTATAAAAATGTTCTCGGGAAATCTCCCAGGCCGCCCCTACCGACCAGAGGGGAACCCCTTTTTGATTGGCCTTTACCCCAAAAAGATTCGACTCGTCCCGACGGGCGCTACCCGATAAAGTATAACGTTGTAAATAACTATAGGAGGCATTGGCATAATAAGACAGGAAACGGTCCGTTGTACCAAAGTTTTGATCCGGAAAAGGGATCTTAATTGGATTACCCGGCGTAGTATATTGGTTGAACAAAGTGGTATAATTAACTGCCTGGCTGGTTTCCTGATCTTTATTATAACCATAGAAACGGCTTATAGCAGTTTGGCCTTCTATATCCCGGAGTTCCACGCCGCCGATGGCATTCAGAGTATGATCTCCCCAGATATGATCGAAATTGAGCTGGAAGCGGATATTATTGGCTTGAACGGTCCTTAAGTTCTTATCCAATATTCCACCCAAAGGTATCGGGCGATAAACATTGCCCGAAGAATCCGGTTGACTATATTGATTGATCAGATTCCGGGTGAAATAGGTCTGCTGGCTTTTAAAACTCTGATTATCGGAGGAAGTCCGGCCATATTGGTAGAAGGCATTAGCCTCCATTCCTTTTAGGATAGTATACTTTATTCCAATATTGATTCGGTAATCTGTTAGCCGGGTGATATTATCCGCTTTTCGGAGTTCGTCAAGCGGTCGGTAATTCCAATCCAATAATTTCCCCCCACCTACCGTATCGACATAACCTTGCCGGAGCAAGTAATTAACGGCCAACGGATTTCCATGGGGATCGGCTAAAGATGCATAGGGGTAGATCACACCACTGCTTCCGATATTATTGTTATACGTTTTACTGGAGGTAAAGGCAAAACTGGTACTCAGCTCCAGTTTTTGCGAAATAAGCGAATAAGTATTATTCCCATTCAGGGTCACCCTGTTATATTCATTGCGTACCAGGTTGGCCTGATCCCTGTCATAACCAGCCGATAAATAATATTGATTCCGTTGTGCACCACCACTGAGATTCATCGAATACTGGCTATTGAGACTATGACGGTAAAAATAACGATCCAGGTCATTACGTGTATCCAGTTGACCCAAAGCATACAACTGGGCATTGGCTTCATCCGAACCGATCTGCATATGTC
Source organism: Flavitalea flava (assembly GCF_054461575.1). Taxonomy (NCBI): domain Bacteria; kingdom Pseudomonadati; phylum Bacteroidota; class Chitinophagia; order Chitinophagales; family Chitinophagaceae; genus Flavitalea; species Flavitalea flava. The sequence continues at coordinate 29,404 of NZ_JBTLQH010000053.1, read as the reverse complement.
TTTGTTTAAAAAGGATTTCCACGGCTGGGGTCAGCACCAGATGCGTCGGACTATTTTCTTTCCCATCATAAAATCTTTTATCGAATAAATATTCCTCGACCTGGATATAGTCGGCAGATGGCATTATTCGTTTATAGTAAAGATCGGGTTTGTTGCCAATAGTCTGGCTGGTATTAAATACCAGTTTCGGTGCCTGGTTGAATTTCCCTTTTTTGGTAGTGATCACTATTACGCCATTTCCGGAAAAGGCACCCCAGATGGAAGCCGCTGCTGCATCCTTCAGGACAGTAATGCTTTCCACATCGTCCGGGTTGATATTATTGATATCTCCGTTATACGGAAAATTGTCAATGACGATCAGGGGATCGGGATTGCCATAGATCGTACTTCGACCACGTATCGTGACTACGGATTGGTTCGTGCCATTCACAATGTTTTTATTGGTAGCCACCCCGCTGACCACTCCTTCCATACGGTCCAGGATATTCGGAGAAATATTACGGGTAACCAGTTCATTGTCCATTTTGGCGAAGGCGCCCGTGGCCCTTTCTTTGGGAATACGCTGAAATCCTGTATTCACGATCACTTCTGCATGCCCCAGTTGGCTGACCTTTCTTTGGAGATGGATCCGGTTCTCCTTTCCTTCGATCCAGGGCCATTCTACGGGTTCAAAATTAATACTGCTTATGATCAGGATAATATTAGAGAGGGAATGCGATTTATCCAATTGAAGCCGGAACGATCCGTCCTCCTTGCTGGCAATTCCCGAGACAGGTTTGCCGCCTTTTAGCTGCACCGAAACTCCGGGAAGAGGCTCGTCTTTTTCGTCCAGGATCTTACCCGCGATGTTAATCGTTTCGGTTTCTTTCCCTAAATAAGAAATATGGTTGCCTGCCAACTTATAAGTTAGCGGTTGATCCCGGAAACAACGGTCCAATACCTCGTTCAGCGGCATATTGATAACTTCCAGGGTTACCGGTTTGGTCGCCAGGAATAGATTGGTATTACCCAAAGGAGTATAACCGGTTTGTTTTTCAATAATTTGGAGAACAGATTCGAGGGAGGCATTTTTCACGGACAGAGAAACCAGCGGATTGCCAGATTGGCCATGAACGATAAATCCTTGCAGAAGACAAATAAGCAGTAAAAGGTAAGCAAGCCGTTTGGACGAACCCATTAATCATGGTTTAGATAATAAAGTTACAGCCTGCAATTCATGAATACGTCTAAATAAACTACTTACTTAGAATTACTCAAAATCGCGGCTGTAACTGCGGACTCGGTTCAACGGTTATGGAAAATAATATGGTCAATACGTAGCGCTAATAGGAAATCTATTTGTTTTCGTTAATCTTAAAGTGAATGTCTTGTGATGCCAATTCTTTCAAAATCTCCTGAATACCTTCTTTTATAGGAAACACAGCTGACACTTGTCTATCGGGTATCGCTCCAATATATTGAATATTAACATCATAGGCCCTGGACAATACCCTGGCGATCGTATGCAGGTCATCCTGCTTAAATACCAGGTTACCACTTTTCCAGGATATAGCTCCCACAGGATCGATATCACGCTTCACTTTGATCGGTATATCCATTCCACCAGCCGCAGGGTTCACAATTTGGGCCTGTTCGCCTGGCTGAAGAACAACCGATTCAACACCCCGCATGATCCTTACAGATCCGTTCACCAGGGTAGTCTTGCTTACCGGCTCGTCCACATAGGCCATTATATTAAATTCTGTTCCCAGAACTTCAACTTTGGCATTATTGATCTTAACCCGAAAAGGCATGGCGGCATTTTTGGCTACCTCGAAATAAGCCTCGCCGGCCAACTCCACGCTCCTTTCCTTACCGGTAAAAGAGCTGGGATATTTCAGGGTGGAGGCAGCATTCAGCCATATTTTCGTCCCATCGGCCAAAACCAGATCCTTCTGCTGGCCCATAGGAACATATAAAACAGTTAAAAGAACTCCTGTGGATTTTTTACCCGTACCGGTCATTGATACCGGCTCATGTAAAAACCAATAACCACCTGTCGTTAAAAGTATAAGTACGGAGGCGGCGGCCATCCAAATGTTTCTTCTCCGTTTTCTCTCCGAATACATCTTTTTCACAGGAGCCTGACGTTCATTTTCCTCTGCCACATCTAATTTCGACTCTATTTGGGCAATCCATTCGGCTGATGGTTCCGGACCCGCAGACCAGTCTTCCTGCAAAGACTCGTGTTGATCTGCAATAGCACCCAACTCATCCAGAGAAGCATTTTCTACCCAGTCCAGGAAGCTTGCGTATTCATCCTGGGAGTATTTCCCGGAAATGAATTGTGCAACGAATTCCGTGGCTTCTGTTTTATTCATAAATAAGGTAGTAAAAGTGCTTCAACAATAAAGACACCTTTAAATGATCAGGGGATACCAAAAAAGGTAATTATTTTTTTTAAATCTCAAAAAGAGTTAAAAAAACAACTAAAAGAAGGGACATTTCGCCGTTATCCAGCAGATATTGCCGGACAAAAGAAGTCGCAGCATACAATTGTTTTTTTACGCCCGCGCGGGTAATATTAAACTCCTGAGCGATTTCATCCAGGGTAAGGCCCTGTTCGATGCTCATTTTCAATATTTTCTGCCGGCGCTCGGGCAATTTATCTATGGCAATCAGGGCTATTCGGTAATACTGTTTGAATAACAATTCATTTTCCGGTTCATTTTCAGAAAAAGGCTCATCCGCTGGTTTTAATTCCAATAATTTCTGCTGGACTTTCAGCGCCCGGATATAATTCAGGACAATATTCTTAGTCATCCTGAACAGGTATCCCTTAAAAGCTGTTACTCCGGATAATTTGATACGTTTATCCCAGATTCGGATGAATACATCCTGTGCCAGCTCATTACGTACGATTTCCGAAGACTGAAAAAGAGCTAGATACTGGCGCACCAGTGGATAATATTCCGTGTATAAGGTTTGAAAGGCCAACCGGTCACCCCTGGCCACCTGAATAAGCAGGTCCGTTTCATTATATAGAGGTTCAGACTGCACAGGCAATTAGAATAAATTTGGCAATAAAAATGGAGTGACAGACCTGTTACAAAATGGAGGAGTTTCTCCGGGGAAAAAGAGAGAGACTATGGAACGGAGATTTTCTGGTAGCATACTGAACGATCCGGTGATTTATTTAATTACCCTAAATTAATGAGATATTCCCGTCAAATGCTGATTTCCCGTTCTTTTCAGAAGATTATTTTTTGTAATACGGGATACGTCTTTCATTAATAAGTGCTTACCATTATAAAAAAACCCTGTCCAAAAACGAATGGGACAGGGTTATCACGTATTAAAAAAAATAAATATCAGCAGGATTGATTCGTAAGCTATAGACTCTCAATACCATACATTCTTCATATTCGGCAAATGAGTCCTAAACGTATTTACAAATACTCCTAAAATCATCCTTTACTCAAAATCTGGGTTTAATTCAAATTAGTTGCATCCAGCAATACTACTTTGGCCTTGACTGTTCCGGGAATAGGGAAGTTAGTTCCGGTATCAGTCGGGCGGGATTCAATAGTCACGGTATGCAGAGAATGAGTAACCCTGTAAGATTCAGCACCTAAAACATCCGGAACCTGTTCATAGTCGGACCAGACCCCATTAATATTAAATGAAAGGTAAACAAGAACGCCACCACTCTGATTGATAACATCGTCCAGTTCCGGAACTGTCAGGTTCACCGTATTGGTGAAGTTAGTATTATCAACAACCCAATCTCCAGGCTGGATAGTGTATACAGCCGAAAAAACCTGGTCAACCCGGTTCGTAACATTTTTAGTACATGCGCTCATTCCGAAAACCGATAATACTAAGACTGCGGTGATTTTGGTAAGATTCATAAATATTCCTTTTTAGTGTTTTTAGCCCGGGTTAGATTTTTTGTTTGGACTAATTAATTGTATTCGACTCTAAATATTTCCTTGCGTTTAATTAATCCGGTAAAAGATTTATAATCACATACCCCTGTCAAGAACTATTCCATCTTTCCGCAAATTACTCATTTTTTATATATGATGGTGCCCGGGCTCTTTTTTTCATGGCCTTCCTGTCCCTTCGGGTGATTTTATCCTCTCAAAGCTGGCCAAAAAGGATCCGTATTCCTACCAGCCCAAGGGAGAAAGCCAATGCCTTTTCAATCGCGTTGCCTTTTATCCGGTGGGAAAAATAAGCCCCTAATTGCGCACCGGCGACCGCACCCAGCCCCAGGCATAGAACCAGGCTTTGCACCAGGGGATCCTGATAACTGCCCTGGAGCAGATGGACAATTACGCTTACCACCGACATCACCGCCAGAATAAAATGAGAGGTGGCCGTGGCAATATGAACCGGGAATCGTAGCCAGTTGATCAATGCGGGTACATGGATGATCCCGCCGCCGATACCTAATACAGGAGAAATAAATCCGACAACCAGGCTGATCGCCCATCCCAGGTACCTGTTATAGGAATACCGGTAACATTCCCCGTTCTTATCTGTTATCGCCACTTCCTGGATCTTTCCTACGGGCGAATGCCCGCTCCCTTCCTCCACAAAACCCTTTCTTTCTTTCCCGGGAGAATCCCCCGTCGGACAATTGCCCCCTTCCGATATCGAACCTCCGTTCTTTGTAATAGGATTTTTCTTAAGGAATAAATAAAAGGACATAACGATCAGCAGGATTCCAAAAAAGATGGCAAACAAATATTTTGGGAGATAACGCGTCGCCAGCACGCCCAGGATACTCCCGGGGATCGTAAAGATGGCAAACTGGATCCCCGCCTTATAATCGATACGACCTGCCCTTGCATAAGCAAAAGTACCCGAAATGGCGTTGCAGGCCACGATAGCCATGGAAATTGCCGTTATGCTGTCCGGCTGGAGGGTAGGATACATAAAGATCAGCAGCGGAACCAGGATAAACCCTCCGCCGGCGCCTATTAAGGTACCCAGACAACCAACCGCTAATCCCATTCCCAATAAAAGCCAGACCGATTCTACCATTTATAAATACCTTAAACGGCAAAAATATGTAAATAATTATCCCTAAGGTCTTTGTAATCAAATAATACAGGTAATTTTAATGACCAATTTATCATTTATGGAATCCGGCACCGATATCCAACATACCCATACGACAAGAGGAGGAAAGTTTTTTTTGGGAGATCCCGCCCAACCCACGGCAGAAATGATCTATCGAATGGCCGGTACGCATAAAATGATCATCGATCATACGGAAGTCAGCGAAATCCATCAAGGCGAAGGAATAGGCAAACATCTCATAGCCGCAGCGGTATCCTACGCCCGGCAGAACCAGATCAGGATCCTGCCCCTCTGTAAGTTTGCCAGGGCAATCCTTACAAAAACAAAGGAATACGAGGATGTGCTGAGCTTGTAGCTACAAGTTTCAACAAGCCTCAAGCTTCATGCCTAATGCCTCAACAAGCCTCAGGCTCATTTCCAGACCAGCACCAGCATTCCCCCGAAGATAAGGGCAGCGGCGAGCAGCAGCCTTGGTGTCAGTGGTTCACGGAGAAAGAAAAATGCCAGAAATATGGTAAAGACGATACTCCCTTTGTCGATGATACTTACTTCGGAAACCCTTCCCAGTTGGAGCGCCCGGTAATAAAAGATCCAGGATAATCCTGTAGCGACTGCGGACAAACTGAGAAAGATCCAGTTATTCCGGGAAAGCCCGGACAATCCCGAAGCATTCCCGCGGAAAAGGACAATCCCCCAGGTAATAAAAAGAATGATGGCCGTCCGGATGGCCGTGGCCAGATCGGAGTTAACTTCTTTTAAGCCGGCTTTTGCAAAAAGAGCGGTCAATGCCGCAAAAAAAGCAGATAACACAGCATAAATCAGCCAGGGAGCCAGATTGAACATACGTTAAAATTGATCCTGCTAAAAAAATAATCCTCCCCACGAATATACCTATTATTGATTCTTTCTTTGATCCTTGTCTCCCTAATTGCCCCATTTCCCCTTTTAAGGTACTTTTGTTGTCTTACCCTACTTCCCCATATTCTTCAACAAAATAAATGGTGGTCCCTTGGTAAAATCGACACCTGCCTTGGTTATGGTGGAGAAGTAGGAAAAATTCCCCAGCACGATATCGGTTTTGCCATCTCCGTCCAGATCAGCGGCATCCATGGTCAGCCATTTACCCGATTGGGTTTCCGGCAGGCTGAAAGGCTGAAACTTCAATCCCCCCAGGTTCTCCAGGTAAACAAACCCTTCTTCGGGATGATGTTCAAAATCGGGGAAAAAGGAAATGGTGGCGATATCCAGATCTCCGTCCCCATCAAAATCCCGCGCCATGGCTTTATAACAGCCATTGATGGGAAAAAAATATTGCCGGTTAAAGTGATTGCGGCCATCGTTCATAAAAATATATACCCCGTGGTAAGGTTTCAAAACGGCCGAATAGTCCGCATTATCTCCGCAGGTATAAAGGATGTCCGGGAATCCATCCTTATTAAAATCGGCGAGCTCGAAATAAGAGGAGCCGTACATGGGAGGGAACCGTAAAAGCACCTGCTGATTGAACCGGCCTTTCCCTTCATTGGTGAACAGGAAGATCCCTTCATCACCCTGAGCGAACAGCGCCATAATATCGGGCAGGCCATCATGATTAAAATCCCCGATAACCGCTTTGATCGCTCCGGCAACGGCCCGGATGACATGACGTTCAAAATGCCCTTTCGCTTTATTTTCCATCCAGGACAAGGCCCCGGTCAGGTTTCCATATTCACAGACCAAATAATCGGTCAATCCATCCTGATTTAAGTCTGCTGCCGTTAACTGTACGGGCCTGGCCAGATGGTCGAAAAGGGGGACGGTATCCATTTGCATTTTTTCATCCGGGCCTCCGAGTTTACCGGCGACTCCGGCCTCACCTGCACCGGAAATCCTGATAAATTGCCCCTTCCCTAACTTCCCGTTATGGGGATTCAGCATACCCATATTGCAGGCCACTATTCCCTGGCTTGCTTCAAAACTAAGATCTACAATAGCTCCTGGGGTATGAATAGAGTCCAGAAGCTGCAGGGAAGGAGAGAAACGATAAAACCCGCCGCTATGTACATCGAATACCAGCAGAGAATGCGTTGTTCCCGAGGTGTCTGTCCGGGTCAGGCAGGTTGCCGGATCCGGATAACGAAAAGAGGGAATGACCGCTGTAAAAAGTGATAATTTATTCTTAATCTCCGGGTGCGGTGCCTGAGCAGGTAAAGAATCCGGAGAGGTGGAGATATAGTAATCCAGGATATGCTGCCATTCATCCGCGGTCAATAAGGGTTGGGACGGATAAAATTTGCGGCCCACATTCGTATCGCGTATACTGGAAGGATAGCGTTGGAATTCATGGTTAAAGATCCCAAGGTGCGGCCCCATGTTCGGCAGAACACCCGTTTCCCAGCTCCTTGTATCGAGCATAGAGGGATCTGGCAGAAGGTGACAGCCTTTACAGTATACCCCGGCTAAATGTTCCCCCTCTCGTATACTGGACATCGGTATATCCTGATGCTTACGGTTGCGGATATCATTCCTGCAGGCACATAACCATACAATTCCTGCCAAAAAAGTACAGACCCAAAACTGGTTTTGTTTGATCATCCTGATCGTTTAATTCCCTGTAATCTTCCTCGTATTTCCCTTACCCTTTTTTATTTCAACGGAAATCACCTGCCCGGCAAGATTGAGGAATCTAGCGGACTGGGATAAAAAGGAGGATCCGTAAGCAAACTCTTCCTTACGCACCGATCCGTCCCGATAGGTGATCAGGGCGCTCGTCTCCGCCGGTTGCAGCGGAATACAACGAATGTTCTTTTTCCATTCAAAAATTTGCAGCGGACCTTTGTTCTGGCTGGCCGCCAGTAAACATTTACCTCCGGCGCTTCGCAGCTTGACCAGGGCCTTTTGATTACCAGGAAGGTATAGACCGCTTTCGAGAATGGACAAGGGGGTAAAGTTCCCTTTACCATCCCCTTTCAGGCAAAGGCCATTGAGCGCATCGTACCTGCCTACGGAAACTTCTGTCCCAAAATCATTTCCACTCAGGACGAGGTCCAGTTTTCCATCACCGTCAAAATCCTCTGCTACCATGCCATTGATAATGGAAAGCTGCGCCTGTCCTGGCAGTGGGATCCGGGTGAACCGGCCATTACCGTCATTGCGGAACAGGCAGGTCTGGAAATCGGTGGCCTGCAGGATCAGGGCTCCCTTGCGCTCTTCCGGGGTCAATACCTGGTCCATGGTTGCCAGGCCATAGGATTTATAATCAGGAAATTTTTTTCGCATGGCATTCATCTGCCGAAGCAGATCATCCCTTGATTCAGCGGGGAACTCTTTCATGCTGCCTTCTCTGTCCGGCAGGTAAAGGGATGGGATCATATCATAGATACCATTCTTATCGAAATCGCCGCCATACACACGGACAGGAAATTGAGCACTGGCCTTGTAAAAGGAGTTCTGGCCCAAATTTCCTATGATATAGTCCATATCGCCGTCATTGTCAAAATCGCCGGCTATAATACTGTTCCAAAAACCAGTATGATCGCTGAGACCTGAGGCTGCGGTTACATTTTTAAAAATACCTTTTTCATTCTTAATAAAGGTCGGAGACATCCACTCTCCTGCCAGTACGAGGTCCGGCCATCCATCATTATCAAAATCCGTCCAGATCGCATCGCATACCATCCCGATTGTATTAAGATTTGGGGCTACCGAAGCCGTTACATCCGTGAACCGGATATGTCCATTCTTCGAATCATTGCGAAAAATAAAACTGGAGACCGGTCTTGGGTAATGTCCCGGATCCACCCGCCCGGAAACAAAAAGGTCCAGGTCACCGTCCTGGTCGAAATCCGCCGCCCGAACGCAGAATTTGCTGGTCAGGTTCTCAGGTAAGGCCCCGGGGTCCGGCGAGAAGTGCCCTTTTCCATCGTTTACGTATAATCTATCCTGGTAGATTTCCGGATGAGGGTCATTGCCATACCCCCCATGGGCTATATACAGGTCCAGGTCACCGTCACCGTCTGCGTCAAATAATAAAAGTCCCAGTTCCGCCTGTGTCCGGTTTACCGTACTGTCTGCGGGAATCAGATCGCGTTGCAGGAAGCCGCCGTCAGCCTGCTGCAGGAACAATTGCGGTCCATTTCGTGAGGTCCCGTCGGTAATAATATCATCCAGCCCGTTACCATCGACATCCCCTACGGCAAGGGCGGGACCATATTCGGATAATTTATGAGGCAATAACTTCTGGATATTAAAATCGATCTGGTCTTTTTCGGTATGCCGGTAATGGATGCCCACCGAATCGGTTATCTCACGGAACAGGGTATTTTGGGCAATGCCACTCCCGCCAAATGAATACGGGGTTTGCGCATCCCGTATATCTACTTTTTTCAATTGATCTGCCGGCACCTGGAAGATGACCTGCATTTTCCCATTCGGCCATTTGATCAGGACAGAATCCACCATTTTCGTTTTCCCTAAACCGAAATGGGCTATATCCTGAATGGTCGATAAATAGCCCCGGTAAGGTGTATTTTCATAAACCTGCTGCTGCCCGTGATCGTAGTGAAATTCTACCCGGCATCCAATTCCATTTTTATTCCTGCTGTCGCCGTCAAACTCAATATGAAGAAAATGATTGTCATCCTGGTTTCGTTCCCTGGACATATTCCGGTAGACCATGGCCTCATCGTTGATATTATTGATCACCAGGTCCATGTCGCCGTCATTATCCAGGTCAGCATAGACTGCACCATTGGAAAAGGCCGGTTGGATAAATCCCCATTCTGCGGATACATCGGAGAAGCCCAGTTTGCCGTTATTCTTATAAGCATATTTATTCAGCTTCACTTCCGGGATCTGTTTGAGAAGGTCCGCTTTGGGAAGCAGATCGTTTGCCCTGGCCCGAAAGACGGTAAAATCATGGTCTGTAACATCCTTGGGATATCCATTGGTAATAACGAGATCCCGGTACCCGTCATTATCGAAATCCGTAACCATCGGCGTCCAGCTCCAGTCGGTTGCTGAAATACCGGCGAAAAAAGCTATTTCGCTGAATGCGGGAGGCCCGATAGAATCGTTTTGTCCCATGCTGGGGCCCTGGTTGAGTTGCAGGGTATTCCTTACATATTGATATTGATAGCCATAATAATCAAAGTTCTGATAGGTAAGATAGCTACCTGCGCCCAACATTGTTTTTTTCCGGTAATTATCTTCCGGGTTCATATCCAGCTCTAGGATATCCAACAGCCCGTCATTGTTGATATCTTCCACATCCTGACCCATTCCTGCTTCGGAAGTATGCTTGAAATAGGCTTTAGACCGGTCCGTAAAGGTCCCGTCGTGGTTATTGATATATAGGATATCATTAGAAAGAAAATCATTGGAAACATAAATATCCGCCCAACCGTCCTGGTTAATATCCGTAATGGTGGCCGCATGTCCATATCCTTCCGTTAGTATGCCTGCTTGTCGGGAAACATTGGTGAATACCGGGTGCTTCAGGGAATCGTTCCAATCATTGCGGTACAATCTTCCCGTACTGGGATTTGATCCGTCCGTATGAATGGGCCTGAAAAAATTCGGATTATCCCGGGGGATGTTCTCATTCACCACCAGGTACATGTCGAGATCCCCGTCATTGTCGTAATCGAAAAAAGCAGCCATCGTGGAATGGCTCGTATCATCGAGGCCATATTCAGCAGCCATTTCCTTAAAATGAGGGATCCCCTGTGCATCATTTCCCTGATTTATATATAACAGGTTCTTTCGTTTCTCCGGATCGGTAGAGATGGATGCGCATACATAGAGATCCGGCCAGCCATCGTTATTGATATCCACTACCGCTACTCCTTTACACCATTTATGGGCGCCTTCCACACCGGCGAGGGCAGTGATATCATCGAATTTGAAACCTCCTTTATTAAGATAAAGTTTATTGGAGACCAGGTTGCCTGTAAAATAAAGATCGGGAAATCCATCCCGGTTAAAATCTCCGACTCCTACCCCTCCGCCATTATAGACATTGATCATATCGGAAGGATTGATAGAATCATTCTCTGAGATGATATTGTTGAAATGAATATTCGATTGGGAAGAGGGAACGAGGGTGAATAAAGGGCTCTTGTTCGTGCAGGAGGTAAATACAAAAAAAACAGCCCCGAAAACAAGCAATGCGCAAAAAGGAATCTTTTGCAAGGGAATAAAATTAATTTAAAATTCAATATAATGAAAAAAGCCCAATTCCTGGAGGGCTTATAGCAAAAGGGGTAGAGTAAGATCTCTACCCCCGTTACTATATTGCAAAAAGTTGAATGCTGTTATACCTCATCGCATACAGGCGTATATAGGCGCATACAAGCCCATACAGGATCCGTACTAATATCCCATGTTCTGATGCAGGATCACGGTGCCTGTCGCATTTTCCAGGTCGATCTCTGCCTGAGGAATAGGATAGATCTCATTGGTTCCTTTATGGAATTGCGCACCGGGGTTCACACTGAAAATACTTGCCCTTGTTTTTTCAACGGATTGGTAAGCGTTCAATACGGCTGCCATATCCAGGGGATAATTCGTATCCTTATTCCAGCGTTGCAGGTCAAAGAAACGATGTCCTTCTTCCGCCAGCTCCAGCCTTCTTTCAAAGCGGATAGCCTTCATCGCATAGGCCTTATCCGAAAAAGCATTGGCAGGGTAAGGCTTTATTTTGTAATTATCAGCCAGTTGATAAACAGGTTGATTGGCATTTTGTTTATAGGTATAGCTTCCCGGATCAAAGCTGGCATTACTTTTATACACCCAGGTTTCAGGATGATCTGCAATCCGGTTGCGAACCTGGTTCACATAGCCCAAAGCAATAGTAGGATCCCCGACCTGCACTTCGCATTCGGCCGCCCAGAGCAACAAGTCTGAATAACGAATAACATTCACATTATTGGCTACGATTTGCGTAGGACCCCAGAAACTGGTCTCCGTGGAAGACTGTGACCCTTTCTGACTTAAAGCATAAACATTTTTCTTTGGGCTGAAATAACCATCTGTTCCATCACGCACCCATTTTCCTCCTTGGTGAGGACCAAAATCCAGGTAAGCGATACCGGGTCTTCCCATTACCATGTCTATCCGGGGGTCGAGTGTGCCGGGATATTTGGTAGCGGAATCGATGGCCTGGCCGTCATTGAAAGTATCGAGCATGGGGAGGCCGTTTGCATCTGTCTTATAGGCGTTGGCTAAATTGATGGAGGGGTTGTCGAATCCACAGCAACCGCCGGGACCGCTTCCATCATTTGGGAAATTCAATACGTTGCCATAATTACCATTGGTGACCGAGCCGTCATTGACGGACATTTGAACGGCAAATACTACTTCCGCGCTGTTCTTGGCACTTGCAAGCGGGTTGAAATTATTAGAATATCCACCGGGGTTCCACCCATATTTACTGCCTTGTGTCGTCACCCCCACGGTCAACAATTGATCCAGCAGGGCTTTGGCCTTGGCATATTGAAGTTCATACATATAGGCCTTTGCCAGGAAGGCCATGGCAGCCCATTTGTTGACACGACCTTTATCATTCTGTGTTTCATTCAAACTGTCTATGGCGAATTGAAAATCGGCTTCTATATTGGGCCAGATATCCACCGTATTGGGAAGATTGAAATTATGCTTGGGATAGGTTATCGAATCCCCTACATAAGGTACATTTGCCCAGATTTTCTTAGCCTCAAAATGATAATACCCCCTTAAAAAACGTGCTTCTGCCGTCAATTCCCGGTGGTTTTCCGGGGTCATATCCGAAGCCAGGGCAATCGTGCGTATGACATCATTGGAGCGCTGGACACCGTCATAGATGGCTTGCCATTTACTTTCCAGGTAAGAATTCGAGGCGCTTGACGTTGACCAGGTCTCCAGGGCAACGATATCTCCCTGATCGGAAGGCGTTGATCCTTTATACGCGTCATCGGCGACGACACTTCCAAACACCCAGTTGTCCGGCCCGGAACCGAATGCAAGACCGGAGGTTGCACCGCCTTCGCCGTCCAGCATGGCATAGGCACCTATCAGCAGGGATTTGACACCCGCAGTATTGGAAAGGGTGGAGGGCTGCAAGGCTCCCTGGGGTTGTTTATTCAGGAATTCATGGCTGCAGGAAAAGGAGACAGTAAGCGCAAGCAGAACCCCCGGGATGATAAATTTATAGTGTATTCTTTTCATATAAGCTCTTTATTAAAATAGAAATAATTTGGTTCAATTAAAAGGTGATCTGAACACCCAGGTTATAGTTTTTCTGGTTGGCCGGATAGTTACCGAAATCAATACCGAAATTGGTATTATTATTCAGGTCTGAGGTCTGTAATTCAGGATCGAGTCCGGTATATTTTGTGATCGTGAACAGGTTGGCAACTTGAACATACACCCTGAATCTTGCTAAACCGAAACGGTTAAGGTGGGAAACCGGGATACTATAACCGAATTGCAATTGTTTACATCTCAGGTAAGAACCGTTCTCTTTATAATAAGAATTGAAAACCGTGGTATTGCTGAAATTGGCGGACCTCTCCAGGATTGGTGTTTTTCCGTTCCAGCCCGGCTGTCCAAATGAATGCAGGGCAGCATCCTTACTCATAGCCGCATCGAAAACCTGGGGGAAATCCGTCCAGTATTTTACATAGTTGATTACGTCATTGCCAACAGAAGCATAAAAGAAGGTGGAGAAATCGAATCCTTTATAGGAAGCCCCAATGCTTAAGCCGGTCGTAAATTTTGGATTAGGATTCCCAAAGAAGGTCCTGTCCTTATCGGTGATCTTGCCATCTCCGTTAATGTCCTTGTATTTGAAACGGCCCACAGCCGCATCCTGTTGGTTGGCCTTCGTGACTTCCCCGGCATCTTTGAATATACCCGCCACTTCATACCCAAAGAATTCACCCACCGGCTGTCCCGGCATTAACCTGGTGAAAGCGCCAAAACGATTGGAGCCGGCACTGGTCTTATCCTGATATTTTACTCCGTTCGCCAAACCGATCACCTTGTTTTTGTAAGAAGTAAAATCGGCTGTTATATCAAATTTAAGATCTCTGTTCACTGTCCCATGATAAGTAAGCGCCAGGTCGATTCCTGTATTTTCAACATTTCCTGTATTGGTGAAAGGAACAACAGCGCCACCGGCCGTGGCAGCGATCGGTGCATTGAACAAGAGGCCGCTAACGGTTTTTTTATACCACTCGATCGTGAATTCCAGGTTGTTATTCAGGATTGCTCCGTCGATGGCAATATTCGTGATCTTATCCTGTTCCCAGGTAGTGACCGGGTTGCCAAACTGGCTGGCATAAGTTCCCAGGGATGTGCCTGATCCGCCTGTTCCATTGATGTCATAAGAAGAAAATGGGGCTGACTGTCCGAATAAGCTGAAGGCATTCGTGGTTCTGGCATTACTGAGGGAGCCCAGTTTACCCCAACCGCCGCGGAGTTTCAGGTCGCTCAGCCAGGAAACATCCTTTAGGAAATCTTCCTTTGAGATCCTCCAACCTACTGTAACGGACGGGAAAACCCCAAAACGTTGGTCAGGTAAAAATATGGAAGAACCATCCCGGCGTAAAGTACCGCTTAGGATATACTTATCATTATACGTGTAGTCTACCCTGCCGAAAAGAGAATACAAAGAACTCTGGATGGGATAGGTGACGCCAGCAATAGTGGAGGTATTGGTCTGACCGCTGGGGCTACCAAAATTAAGGGTCCAGAGGTTGGGATCAACCGTTAAATTCGCAGGGTTGGTAATATAATAACTACCTCTGCTGGCCGCCATGACCCTTGTAAAATTTTTAATGGCTTCCGAACCGACGATAACGGAAATAGAATGCCTGTCAAATTTATTCGAATACTTCAGGGTATTGGTCCAAGCCCAGTTACTGCCATATCCGGATATTTCAGAATAGGTATTCGGATTGCTATTGTTCTCCGCATTCTCATAGAAAGTGGGGCCGAACTGGGTATTATAAATATTCTCCACGGTTCCCCCAAAGCTGGAGCGGGCCGTAAAATGCTTTAAGAAATCAACTTCTGCAAATACATTGCCGTTCATCTGCCAGTCATTTGTATTGGCACCTGTTGCCCGGGTCTGAATAGCAAAGGGGTTCTGCGGATTACCCAATCCTTTGGAATTCGTACCGGCAAAATTGCCCTTGATATCGAGGACCGGTATGATCGCATCTTCCCGATAAGAATGGGAGATCGCATTGCCTTCATTCAGGTTATTATTTTGGAAACCGGGGTTACGCCGGTAGATAATAAAAGCATTTTCCCCTATACGGACATGGTCCTTCACATTAAAGGTAGTATTGATCCTGGCAGTATACCGTTTCAAATAGGTATTGAGCATGGTACCCTGCTGGTCCAGGTATCCCAGGGAAAAGTAATAGAGATTTTTCTC
This sequence comes from Flavitalea flava, assembly GCF_054461575.1. Taxonomy (NCBI): domain Bacteria; kingdom Pseudomonadati; phylum Bacteroidota; class Chitinophagia; order Chitinophagales; family Chitinophagaceae; genus Flavitalea; species Flavitalea flava. Next base: position 13,932 of record NZ_JBTLQH010000053.1, on the reverse strand, counting down.
ATTTCCGCCGCTGCCCGATACCGTATGGCTTTGGATAATGGCAGGTTTGAAAATAGTATGAAACCAATCTGTTCCATTTTTATTGGCCTTCGTGATCTGGTTGCTGTATAAGGCATAGGTGGAAGGGTCTGTATTCGGGTCACCGTTTTTTCCCGCAGTGGGGGTAATATAGTCCGGGATAACCGGTGTGGTTCCATATCCATATTGGCTGTTCTTATACGTAGTGGTATTGATAGGCAGCCCGCTGTTGGCAAATTCCTGCCATACCGCATTGGCCGTCTCCGTAGGATTGGCGATATTAAACACATTACCGGAAAGGGGCCTTTGTGAGCCCATATACCCGTCATAGCTTATCTGCGTCTTGCCCTGCTTGCCTCTTTTGGTCGTTACAATGACGACTCCATTGGAGCCCCGTACACCATAGATGGCTGCCGCGCCGGCATCTTTCAAGACCTGAAGAGACTCGATATCGTTCACATTCAGGTCATGAAGACTTCCGGGTGTTCCGTCTATAATGACCAGGGGATCGGAATTACCGAAGGAAGTAATACCCCTGATCCTAACGTTACTACCCCCGCCGGGAACCCCGGAATTGATTACCGTTACCCCCGGCGCCTGACCCTGTAAGAGGGCTTCGGTTGTACCAGAGGGAACCGATTTGAGGCTTTTGACATCCACAACGGAAACAGACCCCGTAATATCCTTTTTCCGTTGGGAGGTGTATCCGGTCACTACGATTTCATTAAGTGAAGCTCCGGTATTGGATAACATAATTTCTCCAACCGTGCTCCTTCCTGAAAAAGGAATCTCCAGCCGGGTAAATCCCACCGAAGAGATAACTAAAACACCTGTATTATTATCATTTGGCGGTGTGATGGTAAAGCTACCGTCTGAAGCTGATTGGGTAGCGACCTTAGTCCCTTTTACCTGAATAGTCGCTCCGGCTAGCGGCTGTTTATCTGCATTATTGAAGATTTTACCGGTAATTTGTTTTTGAGCAAAAAGGCTGCTTGCAGACAATAGCATAAATGCTAAGCAGCAGCCAATGGCAGCAACGTTAGTTTTGAATGGCATAAAAAGAGAGACGTTTTGAATGGTTAAAAAAAATCCTAATTAGAAACGAATATAATTTTAAAAAGCGTTAAACTTTAATACTATTTTAACATTTGCTGATATTATTTTTTCAGCCTATATGTTTACCCTTAATAATCCTACTAATGCCAACTCCTATTTTTACATTTGACAATCCCCAAAAAGTATGCAATCAATTTTAAAAACACAAACATGCGAATTCTAATAAACACGATATTAAAACTTTATATCGCTGGGCTATTTGCAATCGGTTGCAAAAGGAAATTATCCCCCGCTGAAGGGAAGGAACAATTGCAGGAACATTTAAAAAGTTCCATGTTAACCTATTTACAACATGAGAACGGATATGATTCTACCAGGGAAAGATTCGAGGTACTGGATGTCACCTACTACGAAGACCATCATTTTTACATCTGTGAATTTACCGTGAGGCTTCTTCAGAAGGGAAGGGATACATCGGGAATCATGACGGGAACGGTCTCGAAGGATTTTTTAACCGTACGTCGGAAATCATAAAAAAAAGCAAAAAAAATCCCGTTACCTGTAAAAGAAGCAACGGGAAAATTATCTGAATAGGAAAACCAGTTAAATAAATCTCAGTAACAGGGGTACGAAAATTCTAACTGGTTGCCCAGGCTTTATCTCCTTTTTTATAATCGGTACAACCGACATATTTTCCGGGAACGGCTACATAACGGAGAGCCTTAGTCGCACCAGGTTCGGAAGTGAAATAACCCCAGAGCGTGAGTTCCTTCATCATACGGAAATAATGGGTCGGGTCTTCCGGTTTTTTCTTTGCGCCATAGTCCTTCTGTTCCTTGTCGAGATCCACCAGTAAATTATGTCTTTCTTCAGGAGTACTGTCCATGAAGGATTTGCTGTTCTTTTTCCTGCTGGCTTCATTCAGCTTCTTCATCCCTTCCAGGAAAACTTTCTGATCGTTCTCCGTATAACAATCACGAACGATGCGTGTCATAAATTCACCCACCTTGGCTTCCTTGGCTCCGGGCGTATTTGTTGCCGGCAGGATGGTCTCGGCCACTTCATCGAGAAAGGCGACATCATCATTCGAGAAATTCATACCCGCCGCGCCGATGTTTTTGTCGGTGTTCGTACAACCGGATAAAAAAACCTCCGCCCCGAGAACAGTGCCGCCTAAAAGTAGCGCCACCCTGGATAATGCATCTCTTCTGTTCATATTTCGTGATTTAATAATTAGCGGTTAATAAACTGATTAAAGATTCCCCTTTTTAAGTTCGCTAACGGCAAAGTCAGCGGCTCTTGCCGTCATAGCCATATAGGTAAGGGAAGGATTCACACAGGCGGCTGAGGTCATGAAGGAGCCGTCCGTGACAAATACATTCTTTGCATCCCATACCTGGTTATGAGAATTGACGACAGAGGTCTTTGGGTCTTTCCCCATGCGGGCCGTTCCCATTTCATGAATGCCCCGGCCGATCGTTCCGTCCCCGTCATGTCCCTTGACATTCTTAACACCGACGGCTTCCAGCATCTCGATGGCATCATTCTTCATATCGATACGCATCTTCCGTTCATTCTCCTTCCATTCGGAATCGATAGACAAAACATTAAGCCCCCATTTATCTTTTTTCGTTTTATCCAGGGTTACTTTATTCTCATGGTAAGGCAGGATCTCTCCGAAGCCTCCGATATTCATTCTCCAGGGGCCCGGTTCGGTGAGCGCTTCCTTGAACTCTTTTCCAATACTGTATTCAGCTATCTCGTGACTATAGCCTTCCCGGCCTCCGCCGCCCTGGTAACCGAATCCGCGCAGGTAATCCCGTTTGTCTCCGAACAGGTTCCGGTAGCGGGGTATATAAACGCCATTTGCCCGGCGGCCGGAATAATATTTATCTTCATATCCTTCTACTTCTCCTGCCGCACCTACTCCCAAATGGTGGTCCATCAGGTTATGTCCCAGTTCCCCGCTGCTGCTGCCCAACCCATCGGGCCAGATATCGGTGGCGGAGTTCATCAGGACCCAGGCGCTGTTCAGGGTGGATGCGTTCAGGAAAATGATCTTCGCATTATAGACATAGGTCTTATTCGTTTCGGCGTCCAGCACTTCCACGCCGGTCGCTTTCTTAGTATTTTTATCGTAGATGATCTTAGTGACGATGGAAAAAGGCCGCAGGGTCAGGTTGCCCGTCTTCACGGCTGCCGGCAGGGTTGAGGATTGCGTGCTGAAATAACCGCCGAAGGGACAACCCAACCAGCACTTATTCCTGAACTGGCATCCGGGTCTTCCCTCATGCGGCACCGTTATATTGGCCGTGCGCCCTATGATCATGGCGCGGGCGCCTTTGTAATGATCTTTCAGGCGTGCTGCCACGTCTTTTTCCACGCAGGTCATGTCCATAGCCGGCAAAAAATGACCGTCCGGAAGTTGAGGCAGCCCATCCCGGGTTCCGCTGATGCCCGCAAATTTTTCTGCATGATCATACCAGGGAGCAATATCCTTGTAACGGATAGGCCAATCGACGGCGATGCCATCTTTCGCATTGGCTTCGAAATCCAGATCGCTCCAGCGATAACTCTGGCGCCCCCACATCAGGGAACGGCCACCGACATGATAGCCCCTGAACCAGTCAAAACGTTTTACTTCCGTGTAGGGACACTCGCTGTCCTTTACCCAAAAGTCCAGGTTGGTCTCATTCAGGGGATAGTCCCTTTTGAGTACCGGGTAATCCTTAATCATTTCCTGGGTACGTCTGCCGTGATGGGGATAATCCCAGGCTTCTTTATTGGCATTTACATAATCTTTGATATGCTCGATATTCCGTCCGCGTTCCAGCATGATCACCTTCAGCCCCTTTTCGGTAAGCTCCTTCGCAGCCCATCCTCCGCTGATCCCCGAGCCTATCACAATTGCGTCATACGTATTTTCAGCCATATTGGTGTTTTTTTATGTTTGTGTTAACTCAATGTCCGACTAATCATATTATACATCACAGATCTTGATCGCATTCTTCAGGGACTTCAGTTTATCTTCCTTTGCCGGAATGAACTCCTGGGCTACATAGTCCTTAAATCCGGTGGCAACGATTGCCTTCATGATAGCAGGATAATAAAGTTCCTGGGTATCGTCGATCTCATGTCTTCCCGGAACACCGCCGGTGTGATAATGACCGAAATACTGGTGATTATTATTGATGGTACGGATCACATCCCCTTCGTCGATTTGCATATGATAAATATCATACAACAATTTAAAGTTTTCCGATCCCACTCTTTTCACCAGTTCGACGCCCCATTTGGTGTTGTCGTTCATCTGATCGTGATGATCGACCTTGCTGTTCAGTAATTCCATCTGGATAATTACGCCTTGTTTTTCTGCCTGACCCAGGATCTGTTTCAGACCTTCCACGCAATTCTTAAGACCAGTCTCATCATCCATGCCATCACGGTTTCCGCTGAAACAGATCAGATTTTTATACCCGGCCTTTGCGACCAGGTCGATATGTTCCGTATAATTCTTAAGGAGAACGGGATGATTCTCGGTATGATTGAATCCTTTGGTCAGGCTGATCTCAGCCCCGTTGCACATGGAGGAAAAAAGCCCGTGTTTTTGAAGAACGGGCCAGTCGGCCGGTCCTACCAGGTCGATTGCCGGGATCCCTATCTTTTTAACGCCAATACAAAAATCTTCCAGGGGGATATCTCCATAACACCAGCGGCAAACGGAGTGATTGATATTTCCTTTCAATTTATAGCTTTTTTTATCTTCCGACGCTGAAGCACCGAGGGATGAAAACATGCCTGCGGCTCCCATTGCGGTTGTACCGGCAATGATATTCTTAATGGCAACGCGTCTTGAGGGTTGGTTAGACATAAAATCGTTTCAGTCAGTATTATAAATTAAGTTACAAAATCTTATCATACCCTCACGGCTAATTAACGTGCAGGGGCATTAAAATCGGATTAACGGCTATTTTTCTTGTTATGATCCTGCCCCTCAGGCAGCCAGGGCTGTGTGACCTGCTTTCTTTTTTCCCCGCATATAAATGGTCAATCCCGCAAAAAACAAGATCAGGATCAAAGGTATCGTGAGGGTGAAATTAAGCACTTCCGGCCCGGCCGCTTTTTTGGCCTCTCCAAGAACTGCAGCCATTTCCGTCCCCGGGGCTGCATTGTAATAAGAGGAAGCTTCGGCACCGGCAGGTAATTTTTCCGCAATCAGTTTATCATAATGGCCGCCCATAAAGATCATATACAGAGATACGGCGAACATACCCGCCCCCCCTATCAGATTCAGCCCTACAGCCCCCGTACGCGGCAGATTCTCTGCTACGAACCCGATCATGGTAGGCCAGAAATAACAGACACCCATTCCAAAAACCAGGGCGCCGACAAAAACCATATCACCGGTAGTATGGCCTAACAGATAGAGTCCTGTAGCCGCCAGTACTGCGGAAATAAGCAACACCCCCTGTGGTGAGAAACGATGGACCACAGGTCCGGCAAAGGCTCTTCCGACAACCATCACACCAGTTTCAAGGGTGAGGATTAACAATGCATTATCCGTAACATTTTTCAGAAGTACATCGATCCATTGACCGGTAAACAGTTCTGTAATGGCTGTCCCGAACATACAAATGATCATAAAAAGGAACAGTGGGGTAAAAAGGGCCTTATACATTTCGGAATTGGATATCCCTGCAGCGACCCTTTCGGTCACAGGGAATTCCAGTTTACTGAAAAGATATCCGTAGATAAGGGTTGGGAGCAGCATGGTTCCAACTTCCACCTGCCAGCTAACACCCAGCTTATTCAGACCAAATACAATCAGGGTCCCTATTACAATACCACCAGGGAACCAAAGATGAAAATGGTTCAGTTTGGTGGTCTTGTTATCCGTAAATAAGGAGGCGACCAGTGGATTACAGGCTGCTTCCACTGTACCGTTGGCAATACCGATGAGTAAGGTGGACAGGAAAAGGGTCCAGTAGCCCCCCGCGAAAATCGTAAGCAGGATACCCACTAAATGAAAGATAAAAGCCAATACAAGCAATTTCTTCATACCGATGATATCGACGACAAAGCCCCCGATGATAATGGCCAGGGGAAATCCCCAGAAGGCAGTGGCGGCAATGGTACCCAATTCTGATGCACTGAGATGGAATTGAACGCCCAGATCGTTCAGTATCCCAGCCCGGATGCCGAAAGAAAGAGAGGTTACTAACAAAGCCAGGCAACTGGCTACAAATAATTTATTACGCTGAATGCTGGGAGTCATGGCAAGTTGGTTTAGTAAGTTTAGAGTCGTTAGTCAATATATAGTTTTGAACAGAGTACTGCCGGGCAAAACCGGTAAAATCAATGAATGTCCTTAACCTTTTCAAAAAGACCCGTAAATTTAATTTTTATTTTTAAATAACTATCCTGTAATATACTGTTAAGGTGACATTTTTTTCAAAAGAACGTATAATTGTTTAAATAATATCCGATTTCCATAAAGAAATATTAAAATTGCACCCGGCAATTTTATAGTAAAACATATATAATTAATAGAATACTGAATCCTTAACAAAATACTATGCACAGAAAACTCAGAATGGGAATGATCGGCGGAGGCAAAAATGCCTTTATCGGAGCCGTTCACCGAATAGCTGCCAATATGGACGGACTGATTGAATTGGTATGCGGTGCCTTCAGCAGCAACCCTGACAATTCGCGGGAGTCCGGTCTTGCTTTATTCCTTCCGGAGAACAGGATCTATCTTTCTTATGAGGAGATGATGGAGAAGGAAAATAAACTGCCTGCGGAGGAAAGAATGGATTTTGTGGTCATTGTCACGCCTAACCATGCCCATTTCGGACCGGCCATGCTCGCCCTGGAAAAAGGTTTTCATGTGGTGATCGAAAAACCGATGACCTTTTCCCTGGCCGAAGCCAAACAATTACAGAAAAAAGTAGCGGAAACAGGCTTGCTGCTCTGCCTGACCCATACCTATGCCGGATATCCCATGGTCAAACAGGCCCGTCAGATGGTGAAAGAGGGCGTTTTTGGGAAGATCCGCAAGATATATGTAGAATATCCCCAAGGGTGGCTTAGCCGGATGTCCGAAAAAGAGGGCAGCAAACAGGCCGAATGGCGAACCGATCCCAATCGTTCCGGAAAAAGCGGCTGCATGGGAGATATTGGTACACATGCTGCCCACCTGGCGGAATATATCAGCGGTTTGCAGATCAAACAGCTCTGCGCCGATCTTAGCATTATGGTGGAAGGCCGGGCACTGGACGATGACGGTAATGTATTATTACGGTTTGACAATGGGGCAACCGGTACGCTGATTGCCTCCCAGGTAGCGGCAGGAGAAGAGAATGCACTGAAGATCCGGGTCTATGGGGAAAAAGGTGGATTGGAATGGGCACAACAGGAACCCAATACCCTGCTGGTAAAATGGCTGGACCAACCTGCCCAGATCTACCGGGCCGGAGCGGGGTATACAGACAGACTGTCCTCCTTTGCCCTGCATAATTGCCGGACTCCGGGTGGTCATCCGGAAGGATATCTGGAGGCTTTCGGTAATCTTTACCGGAATTTCGCCCTTACCCTGATCGCCAGGCTGGATGGGACGACTCCATCCAAGGAAGCCCTGGATTTTCCAACCGTCGCGGAAGGTGTCCGCGGAATGGCCTTTATCGACAATGTGGTTCGCAGTAATGAGAGCCTGGAGAAATGGACCTTTTTCGAAGTGTAAATCAGCTGCAGGCTGCAAGCCCGAAAAAATGGCTACAAGCTGCAGCTTAATAAATAATTCATTAAACAACAGTAAATATGACAACAATAAAAGGTCCGGGCATATTCCTGGCCCAGTTCCTGGGCGATCAGGCTCCTTTCAATTCCCTGTCTTCCATCTGTAAATGGGCAGCAGGGCTTGGTTATATCGGCGTTCAGATCCCCACCTGGGACAGCCGGTGTATCGATCTGCAAAAGGCTGCTGAAAGCAAGACCTATGCCCAGGAAATAAAAGGAATTGTAGAGGAAGCCGGTCTTCAGATCACCGAACTTTCCACCCATTTGCAGGGGCAGCTGGTAGCGGTACATCCGGCCTATGATGCACAGTTCGACGGATTCGCACCTGCGGCGGTACACAATAACCCAAAAGCCCGCCAGGAATGGGCCGTACAACAATTAATGTATGCTGCAAAGGCTTCACAGAACATGGGGCTGATTGCCCATGCCTCTTTCAGCGGCGCTTTGCTTTGGCCCACCATGTACCCCTGGCCCCAGCGTCCTGCCGGATTGGTAGAGACCGGCTTTAAAGAACTGGCCGCCCGCTGGGTACCGATTTTGAACGAATTTGACCGCAATGGAGTGGATCTCTGTTATGAACTTCATCCGGGAGAAGACCTGCATGACGGCATCTCCTTCGAACTGTTCTGGGAACATACTGGCCGTCATCCCAGGGCCTGTATACTCTACGACCCCTCCCATTTTGTGCTGCAATGCCTGAACTACCTTGAATTTATCGATATTTATCACGAACGGATAAGGATGTTCCATGTAAAGGATGCCGAATTCAATCCCACCGGCAAACAAGGGGTTTATGCGGGTTATCAGGGATGGGTGGACCGCCCGGGTCGTTTCCGTTCCCTGGGGGATGGTCAGGTGAATTTTAAATCCATTTTCAGCAAGATGGCCCAATACGATTTCAAGGGATGGGCAGTACTGGAATGGGAATGTTGTATCAAACATCCGGAAGACGGAGCTAAAGAAGGAGCACCTTTTATAAAGGACCATATCATCCGGGTAACGGAGAGAGCCTTCGATGATTTTGCCAATACGGGCAGCGATGAAAATTTTAATCGCAGTATTCTAGGCTTGAAGTGATTTATTTCGGAACTTGGGCTTCGTTTTTAAAACATAATTAATTTACAGACACAGCAGACATCAATCAGTAAAGACATCAAACAGTAATTTTAGCAATTATGAAGAAATTAGCAGTCATTCTATCCTGTACCATCCTGGCCGCCGCCTGCGGCAATTCAGGGGAAACAAAATCCACGGAAACAAAAAAAGATACGGTAGCTACAGCCGGCGCGGCAACGGCTCCTGCAACCGCATCTGCCAATGAAAAAGGATTGGAACTGATCGGCGGCAGTGATTGTACCACCTGTCACCGTCTCCAGAAAGATGCCAGCGGACCGGCCATCGGACCAGCATATAGCGAAGTGGCCAATAAATACAGCCCTGCTGCGGACTCCACGGTCAACAGAATTGTCAAGAAAATCATTTCCGGGGGTAGCGGAGTTTGGGGAACCATCCCGATGACCCCTCACCCATCTTTAAAAGAAGAAGATATTCATGAGATGGTTAAGTATATCCTTTCCCTGAAAAAATAGTAAGCCAGGAATCACCACTCCGTTCTAAAATAAAATATCGTTGTATGAAAAATACGCTCTTTGTTTTACCTGCCATCCTGCTGATGTCAGCCATTCCTTTTTCCAGGAATGCGAATCCAGCTTCTGAACAAAAGCCCAATACCCTTAGTCCGGAAGAAAAAAAAGAAGGTTGGTCATTATTGTTCGACGGAAGCACTACCAGTGGTTGGCATACTTACGGGAAAACAACGGTACTCGCACAATGGGAAGCAAAGGATGGAACGATTCACCTGAATAAAGGCGCGGGAAAGGATCAGGGCGGCGATCTGTTGACCAATCAGGAATACAGCGACTTCGATCTCAAACTGGAATGGAAGATCTCACCCAAAGGAAATAGCGGAGTCATTTTTTATGTGCATGAAGATGCCGCCAAATATGAAGAGCCCTACCATACCGGCATGGAGATGCAGGTATTGGATAATGACGGACATTCCGATGGGAAAATTCACAAACACCGCGCCGGTGATCTTTATGACCTGATCGCCAGTTCCAAAGAAACCGTCCGTCCGGTGGGGCAGTGGAATGAAGTGGAGATCCAAAGTAAGAACGGCCAGCTAAAACTATTTCTCAATGGAACGAATGTAGTGACCACTACTCTTTGGGATGCAAACTGGAAAACCATGGTTGCCGGCAGCAAGTTCAAACAATGGCCTGATTTCGGGACCTTCCGCAATGGAAAGATCGATCTGCAGGATCATGGAAATGAAGTCTGGTACCGCAATATCAAAATAAGAAAATTGTAAAACAACCTTCAAACCACAACCTTCAAGCCTGAAGTTCAAAAAGTCATCCACATGAGAATAAACATGCCCTCACGATACCTGACAGGAGTTCTTTGTCTTTTCGTTTGCCTGTCTATGACCAGTGCCACCGGCAGGTTGCCCGGACCGGAACTTTTTTCCAAACCCCGTGTACTTATCTTTTCCAAGACCAACGGGTTTCGCCATTCCAGCATTCCCGTCGGTATAGCCGCCATCCAAAAACTGGGACAGGAGAATGGCTTTGAAGTGGATGCTACGGAAGATTCCACCTGGTTCCGCAAAAAAACTCTGAAAAAATATGCGGCCCTTATCTTCCTTAGCCCCACAGGTACTGTTTTTGGACCCGCTGAAGAAAAAGCACTGCAGGAGTATATTCATCACGGCGGAGGGTTCGTAGGTATTCATGCCGCCACAGATTGTGAATACAACTGGCAATGGTATGGCGATCTGGTAGGCGGTTATTTTAAATCCCATCCCAAACAGCAGCAGGCCAGGATCGTGGTGATCGATAAAGAAAACCCGGCCACCAAAGATCTCCCGGAAACCTGGGAACGTTTTGACGAATGGTATAACTTCAAATATCTCAATCCTAACCTTACCATTCTTTTAAAGATCGACGAGAAATCCTATACCGGCGGAGAGAACGGCGATAACCATCCGATGGCCTGGTATCATGAATATGAAGGCGGAAGAGCTTTTTACACCGAGCTGGGTCATACTGACGAATCATACGCAGACCCAAAATATCTGGGACATCTTCTGGGAGGTATTCAATACGCTATCGGAAAAAATTAATCGGTATCTTCGGCAGATGCTAATCACGCCAAATTGCAGTCAACGTATCCTTCTCGCCGATGATGACGAGGATGACTGTCTTCTTTTTGAGGACGCGTTAAGGGAAATATGTCCCGAAAACCGAAACCTCAGGACAGCTGGTGATGGCCGGCAATTAATGCAATTATTACAGGACAAAGATCCTGTTTCCCCGAATGTAATCTTCCTGGATTTGAATATGCCGGTCAAAAACGGTTTTGAATGCCTGGACGAGATCAAACAAAATGAGAAACTGAAGGACATCCCTGTTGTGATCTTTTCCACATCCCAACAATCCGAAACCATTAGTACGGTCTATAAAAAAGGGGCCAACCTGTATATCCGGAAGCCGGGTACTTTTCACCAGTTAAAAAGGGTGATTGAAAGAGTACTTTCTATAGATTGGGGCAATAATGGTCTCCAGTTCCCCCAAGAAGAATTTGTACTGTAAAAGAGTTCCATGAATCTATTCCTGAACATCGTCAAACAGGCGCCTGTCGGCATTACCATATTCCGCGGAAAAGAGTTCATCGTGGAAATGGCCAATGCGACCTATTTACAGATCGTGGACAGGACAGAAGCCTCCTTCGTAGGGAAACCTCTTTTTGAAAGTTTGCCGGAAGTAAAAGAGGCCGTAGCGCCTTTATTGAACCAGGTACTGGAAACCGGGATACCCTACTATGGAAATGAATTCGAAGTACAACTCAACCGGCATGGCCACAAAGAAACAACCTATTTTAATTTCATTTATCAGCCTTTATATGAGGATGCCGGCAATGGTAAAAGACCAGAAAGCGGCAAGGCTTCGGGGATTATGGTCGTAGCCAATGAGGTAACCGCTCAGGTATTGTCCAAACATATTCTTGCGGAAAGCGAGAAACAGTTCAGGGATGTGGTTACGCGCTCTCCCATTGCCATGACGATATTCCGGGGAAAAGATCTGATCATCGAAATGGCAAATGAAGTCTTGCTGAATAAAATCTGGAAGAGAGCCTTACATGAAGTACAAGGCAAAAAATTACTGGATGTATTTCCCGAACTGAAAGGCCAGCAGTTCCCCGGTTTATTGCACAAGGTACAGTCTACGGGGATCGCCCATAGTGAAAATGAGGCAGTAGCCTTTGTAAATGGGCCCGAAGGCCTTAAAAAATATTGGCTGGATTATGAATATGCCCCTTTATTTGAAAAAGATAAAAGTGTTTCAAGGATCATGGTCACGGTAAATGATGTTACCGAAAAAGTGGAGGCCCGCCAAAAGATAGAGGACAACAAAGAACGTTTGCGTCTGGCCACGGAAGGCACCCGTCTGGCGACCTGGGACCTCAATCTGCAGACCCTTGAAATTATTCATTCTCCCCGCCTCGCGGAAATATTCGGGTATCCTTCGTCTGCAATCATCAGTCATCCCCAAATGCGGAGCGACATTCACCCTGACGATCTGCCTATCGTTAAAAAGGCCTTTGAACTGGCTTTACAAACGGGAATCTATTATTATGAAGCGAGAGTGGTATGGCGCGACCAGACGACAAGATGGATACGAACGAGAGGCCAGGTCATTTTCGATGACAGCCATACGCCGCTCCGGATGCTGGGCACGTTGATGGATATCACAGAAGCACGGTCCAATGAAGAAAAGATCGTTAAGACCAATAAAACCCTGGAACTGGCCCTCGATGCGGGAAGGCTGGGAACATTCGAGCTGGATGTCACAACGGGCCTTTTCAATTTTAATGACCGGTGTAAAGCCAATTTTGGTTTTCCTTTGGATGAACAGAACCCAATATCCTTGCAGAAGGTGTTGAGCGCTATTCACGGGGAAGACAAAACTCAAATGGAGTCTGCCCTGCATAATGCGTTGGAAAATAAAAAGCCATTCCAGGCAGAATACAGGATTGTCCTGCCTGATCAAACCCTGCGCTGGATAGCCTCTTCCGGCCGTGGTATCTATGATGAGACGGGGAGCCTGGTTAAACTGGTGGGAATTACCTCCGATATTACGGAGCGCAAGAGCATGGAAGAAGAACTGGAAAGAAAGGTTCAGGAAAGAACAAGGGAATTAAAACAAGCCAACGAGGTGTTGGTGAAGGTTAACCAGGAACTCAGTTCTTTCGCCTATATTTCCAGCCATGATCTGCAGGAACCCTTGCGCAAGATCCAGACCTTTGCCAGCCGGTTGATAGATACCGAGAAAGACCAGCTTTCGGATAAAGGAAAGGAATACCTGGGACGTATGGAAAATGCGGCAGAACGTATGAGGACCCTTATTGGAGACATCCTCTCCTATTCCCGCACCAGCAATACGGAGAAGATCTTTAAAGAGACAGATCTGAATGAAGTGATCTCCGATATTAAAGAAGAATTGAAAGAAAGCCTGAAGGAAAAAAATGCGGAAATGGAAGTGGGATATCTTCCAACCTTTAATGGTATCCCGTTCCAATTACATCAGTTGTTTACCAATATCATTTCTAATTCGATCAAATTTGCCAGACAGGATATTCCTCTTCATATCCGCATCAATGTCCGCATGATGGAAGGCAATGATGCCCCCGGCTTCAAAATCGATAAAAGATATTACCATATATCGGTTACTGATAACGGTATTGGTTTTTCCCAGCTATACAGAGAACGAATCTTTGAAGTATTCCAGCGATTGCATGGCAAAAGCGCCTATGCCGGTACAGGTATCGGTCTGGCCATCTGTAAAAAGATAGTGGAGAATCATGAGGGAATTATCCTGGCGGAAGGAATAGTAAATGAAGGCGCTACCTTCCATATCTATTTCCCTGTGGCCTGAACCACCCAAACTTAGGGAACCAGGAAACTTAGAGAACCGGCAATTGGTAACCGCTCCTGTATTG
>NZ_JBTLQH010000052.1:0-42834 GCF_054461575.1 Flavitalea flava | reverse complement strand
CCAGCAGAGCCTGCTTCCGTTTCTTTCCGGCAAAACAAATGTAACCAAACCAAGTAATGATACAAAAAATAAATACCCTGAAATCCAATATTGACAAGGCTTTTATTCAAATTTGGTTACCCGAATTTTTAAGAAAAAAAAGAAGCAAAAAAAAGAAACAAAGGAATGGGCTTCGCCCATCAATCTTTTTTATTAGGTTTGCAGAGGCATAGGCATCAATGCATACAATAAACCATAATTAAATCACCTTATCAACTCCACTGTCCGGCAAGATCATCACACCTCAAAGGACATAACCGTTTTTATTGATGGTATAGGGGATAAGGGTCTGACCGGTGAATGGGTTAGGTACATTCTGTCCCAGTTTGAAATTGGCCGCCGACGTTGTACTATCCAATCTGTTAAGCTTCCTTATAATAACATTTTGCAGGGAGTCCAGGCGTTTGCTTAAAGCGGTGATTTGTACATCTTTTTCTTTTAAGGCTTCCACGAGTACCGGGACGATATTCTGATAACCCATGGACAAGGATTCGCCCCTGGATAAATCGCCTTCTTTTCCGGTCACTGCTTCGGGAAGCACCTTTTTAACATCCTGGGCTATAAAACCCAATTGTCTTTCGTCGGTATTTCCACTCTTCCAGGTAAAATATACACCATTGAGTTTATTGATGATATCCATAGCAGATACAATAGGGTTGACATTTGTCTTCAGCCGTCCATCTGAGGAACTTACCCAGCCGGCCGTCGTATAAGTGCCTGTGGTGGTCCCGTTATAAACTGTCAATAATGCTGAAGGGGTGGTGGTTCCGATTCCTACCTTGCCTGCAAAATAGTTTACATCCGAAGTGCCGGATTGATAGATTCCATAGGGGTGGGTTATTTGACCCGAAATACTGCGGGAAGCCGCATTCGAGCTTTCCAGGAGCAAGCCATAATAGCTGGTGATGATACCTGTGTAGGATAGAGGATAGGCTGTTTGCGGGCTGGTGGCAAATATACCCGTAAAATTACTGGGTCGGGTTGCATTTAAATCGGCAAAATTACCCGTCATATTTAAGTCAATATTTGTGTTAATGCCACTCATCTGAAATTGATTGCTCAAGGTGCCTCCCGTCCCGTGAAGCTGAAGCCCGTTGGCGCTTTGCCATACGTTGAGCCCGGACCCCAATGTCGTATCCTGGAATCCATAGACTCTGCCTTTGACGGTTAATGAATAGGTGGGACTCAAAGTGCCGATCCCCACATTTCCGGTCGAAGGAAATGTATTTTGAGATTTTGCGGAAAGAAAAAATGAAAAGGACAGTAACGTGATAATAGTAAAGGTTTTCATGACTTTTGTTTTATGTTAAAAAATGAGGTGACGGGTTTTGGGCATGACAATATGCATTCACAATCGCGGGCGGCGAATTGAATCACTTGTAAAAGTAGCCATTCGGTTGATGACATTTCGGAACGGATAAAAAGGGCGCGTATATTTGCATCCTGATTATTTCATTCGCTCTTTGACATTTCTGGAAATGATTTATGGAATACTGCGGCATGCGGCATCTCCCTACCCATCTCTCATTAGCCGGTGGACTTCCCGTCGATGATGGCCTGCATTTCTTCGATCTTCTGGTTCAATTCTATAATATAGTTGGCTGCTGCCTGTAATTGTAGTTCCTGCCCCTTGACACTATCTTCGTAAGCTTTTATTAGCTTTCCCATCGTATCTTCTATTTTCAGAGAGTGTTCAGCCTTTTGAACATAGTTTTCGAGTTGTATCTCGTATCCCTTTAACTGCTTCGCCTGCAATTCGGAGATTTTTTTTAGTGTGTCGTTTTCTTTTTTTAAGACCAGGATTAGCACGTCTTTATTTGGAATATCCACTGCGGTATATTTTTTCGCCAAGTTACGCGTTTCCAGGACGCTATTGGACAAAGAATTACCTGCTATTCCCTACGCAGGGCTTGTGGTACGTTTAGTCCACTTGTGTGGCAGTAGTTCTTCCAGTTGATGGGCAGGACAGTCATATATTCTATCGTAGATATCGCAGAGATATTCGTATGGATTTATATCATTCAGCTTGCAGGTTTCCAGCAAAGAAAAGTATAACGCAGCCCGCTCGGCGCCATGTTCATTACCTGCGAACAAGGAGTTCTTCCGGTAAAGCGTTACCGGCCGCAATGCCCTTTCGACCCCATTGTTATCTAAGAGTATTCTGCCATCCTTCAATAATTCATATAGCATGTGCCAGTGATTACCTGCAAACGTTAAGGCAGTTCCGATCGGACTATCCGGGGGCAAGTTGTCTCTGTTTTTTTGCTCCTGTAACCAGTTTGTTATATGATCCAATATGGGGGCAAGATATTTTCTCCTTAGATCCGCCCGTTGTTCGGGGGCAAGCTGCTTTCTATCGGCAAAATCTTCGATTGTGTATATGATACGCGTTTCGTTCAGAAAATGTTCTGCCAGTACTTTGTTATTAGATAACGCTTTGATAAAATATCTTCGGATATGGACAAGGCAGGTAAGCAATGTTACCTCATCGTTATCCTTAAATGCTTTTTTATAGGCGGAAAGACCATCCGTTTGCAATTTTCCGGTAAAACCCTTCAATAATTCTATCGGCACATCTCCCCCACGGCTGGGGTTAAACTCGAAGAGTACCATTTTTTTGCCTGGCACGTTGGTGACCCAGAAGAAACCGTTGCTACAACTCCCTTTTCCTACGTCATTGACATATTTAAGGTATACTTCATCCATCTGTAAATAATTGTGGCTGTTAACGATTCTTTTCATCAGCTTTAACAGCCGCTTTAATTTTTTGTAGCAGATCTCTTCCCAGTCATTGACCGTTGATGCGGCAAAGGATATGCCCATTCTCCGGAGCTTTTGCAACTGGCGATAATACGGCATATAATAAACATACTTCTCAATATGCATTTGTGCCACCAGCCTATTGCTTACCGTCCCTCTTTCAATAATGCGGGCTGGCACAGGTTCTTTGAAGATCTGGCCTTCCTTATTGATATACTTCAGATAATGCGTTTCTGTCTTTACGATGGAGCCCGGACGATAATCAAAAATGGTAACTATCTTTTTTCCAAATGATTTCATTCCTGTTTTATCCCCTTCATAATCTACAACGGTCGTAACGACTTCTACTTTATTGATCTTTCTAATCCTTGGTCCTCGATTAACATGATGCCTTTTCGTATGCCGGTTTGTCTTTGTTCCCCCTTGTTGTGCTTCCAGTTCTTTGGTGGCTGTAACCCTGGCTCTGCTAATGGCGATCACTGCTTCGATATCATCTGAATTAAAAATAATCCCCAGGCTGGACTGTGTGCCAGATATGATATCACTGCTATAAGCGGTATATCGTTCCGATTTTTTTCCGAACAACATTCGCTTAAACTCATCAAGCTGCCAGCCCTTCTTAATACCTTCTTCTACCTTTTCCAAAAGAGCTGCCTGTTCATCTTTCAAGACGATTACCTCCTGTTGTAGATTACTCTTATCTTCTACAACCTGATCTGTATATTGCTGTAATATCCTTTTCCCCTGTTTTTCGGCTTGAAGTTGCCTGGCGATGGCTACAATGATGGCTTTCAGTTGAGCAGGTTCCTCCACCAGTAGACCGAGAGAGACGACATCTTCCATACCCTCGAAAAAGGGCTCATTAGTAAGAGAATGTGCAGTATAGCAATGAGGGCATATCACTGATGTAAATATACTAACGTGCATGTATACACTAATATATACATACACGTTTTAATCTATTTTTAACACTTGGAACTTTCTTTCAGGCCCTTTTGCCATACCTTTTCCGATACCTGATTTCAATACCCTCCAATATCAGGATTAGATCCTTTTTCTCCACGACCATCATTCGTGTCGACGAATTATAAATGGGTGTCCCAAAAGTCCCCCTGGAAAGTCGCTTGTAGTAAATAGCCAGCCCGTCACTCTCCCAAACCAACAGCTTGCATTGAGTGCGTCGCTGGTTAAAAAAAGCATACATCGAGCCTGGCTGAAAAGGATCTTCCTTCATTTCATTACAAACGATTCCGGACAGACCGTTGAATCCAAGCCGCATGTCAGTGGCACTATTCCATAGTACCAACCGGTAACCAGATAATGATAACATAATTATAAGAGTGCTTTGAGGTAGGCAGGATTCACCCGTTGATAAAAAGTAATGCCTCGGAATTCAGCAAATATCTGTCCTTGTTCTTCTGACTGTTGGACCTGGGTAAGGTCCACCTGAATAAACCCTTTGGGTGGGTCTTTGGCGATAAATTTAGTTTTGTAGCGCTTCCGCCAATTGTAAAAAGTCGCTTTCGAAACCTGGAAGGCGTTGGCAAA
The DNA here is from genome assembly GCF_054461575.1 of Flavitalea flava. NCBI lineage: Bacteria > Pseudomonadati > Bacteroidota > Chitinophagia > Chitinophagales > Chitinophagaceae > Flavitalea > Flavitalea flava. Next base: position 38,487 of record NZ_JBTLQH010000052.1, on the reverse strand, counting down.
TTCCTTTATGCTGATATTTCCAGCTTGCTCAAACTCTTCAATCGCCCTAAATATCTCATCCTCGCTGAATGATTGCTTACGTTTACCGATAGATTCGCCAATGAGAGGCTTTTTCATACATTATTATTTTCAAAGAGCAAAACTAATGTGTACTCCTTGAAAGACAAATATGTCACCAACCGAATGCTTACTTGTAAAATACTACTCGTGGATCCTTAAATAATCATTAAACCTTTTGTTGAATTTTCAATAGTCACGATAGGAGGGACGGGGAAATGCCGCTTCAATACATTGTCCAAAATATATACTAATGTAATTCCAGATCGCAAGAAATTCAAGGATCGGTCATGAAAAATGTATGAAAATAGTTGTTTGTAAATGTTTTTACATAAATAGTGTAGAGAGATGGTTGTACATCAAGCGTTATGCATTGGCGCTATACAGGGAAATATGAGCTCGCATTTGGTTTGAATTCATTCGACGGAAAAATACCAATTTCGGTTAACTTCATTCCTGACCACCTTAACATGCGTCAGTAAATACAGTTTGTTTTCCTTATCCAGGTCGCGTAGAAGATTTCGAATGGGAAGGCCTTCCCTATGGTTTTTAAGGAAAATCCCTTTTTCAATAAAAAGAAGCATAAAATTTTTAGCAGGCACTTCCTTTTCACCAGGATTCTTCATAAAGTATTCCTTTACCGCTTGATTTATTCTATCAATTTTATGTAGTTTTTTTTCAGATAATGGCGGCATATGTTACATAAGATAATTGATTTTTAGGGATTGTTGAATTTTCTTTTGGAGGGGCTTTTTTTGAGAAGATTAAAGGATTTCAGGATGCTTGGGGCGGTGGGTTAGGATGAAGGAATCGATTATCATTATAATCCCAACAATAAAATTGGGTAACATATCTATTGCTGTTAAATTAGTTATTTTCCCAAAGACATGTAAAGCAAATGTCATTACTCCAAACCAACAGTTAATGACTCCCGAAAAAATGTAAAAAAATTTTTCGGGGGTACTAATTTTAGCAAAAAAACTAGACACTCTATCAGGGATAATTAAAGTACGAAATAACCTCAAAAATAAACAGAGAACCCCTGTTGCAAAATAAATAATCTGAAGAAAGGTTATAATTATAAAGGCATCTAACGACATACCATTTTTTGAAAAGATAATTGCCAAGTAAATACCAGTCAGAAAAAGAATAATTAAAAGGGAAACTAGAAAATAGTTAAACTTATTTGGTTTCATACAAAAGGTTTAATAAACTAATTACAAGTTCCAGAATTTTGGTGAAGGACTTCTGTCGTACTCCTTGTCATGCCAATAAAATTGTGTGCCCTTATATCCTCTCCTAGATCACCAGGGTCGTTTCCCATACCCCCGATCCATGATCCTATAGTACTTGGCAAATAAATATGACCTGCGGCCAGGGTATTTATTGCAAAGGTTGTGCAATTATTACTATTAATATCATATAAATATCCCAATGAATTGCCCTGAACTACAAAATTAAGCATATTTAAAAAAAGTGCTTGGCTGACAGAAAAGGTTCCCGATATATCAAAGTGGTGTGACTCGTCATTATTTAGCACACCTTGAGACGAGCTTGTACGAGGAGTTACGTTTTTTACCGGATAAAATCCAATATTCCTTGTAATAGTTGTTGATCCGATTGTCTCCGTAAACACTAAAAAAGTATGACCCACATCAACCATAGCCTTAATTCCTGCCGAAGGGTCTTCTCCATATGTGTACCTCCAGGCTGTCCTTACCCCAGGATTAGGCTGGTCTACACAAACTTTGACCTGATAAAGCGCGGAGGCGTTATTGGTAAAACATTTAAAATACTCTTTTGCACTAGCAATGATATTGGATGGCGGAGGAATGATAACTGTTGCCCTACCACCACTTCCACCGCCATTACCCCCACTGGCCCCGAGTCCTCCATATCCTGCTGAAACCCCTGGACCGCCATAATCTGTATCTGGCAGATATTGATAGTAACACCCTCCGGACTCAGACCAAAAAACTGGATCATCATTACTACCAGAGGTATTATACCCATAAATAGTGGTACACCACCTAATGACCGCTGCCGGAGCCACCTTCGCCTGCACAGGTTTATATTTCCAGACCGACCCATCCGGATTAACCAAATCCCGGGATAATAAGTTGCCACTCCAATCTTCTACAAAGGTCACTCCCGAGAAATTCCGCTGGTCCGAACCCAGGAAGGCCTTATCGGGAAAAGTCGTTACCAACTCTGCATGGCCTGTCTTTTCTGCGTCCCAATAAATAAGCAAATGCGCCAGATTATTCAAATGGAAAAAATTATCCCCTCCCCATTCCGTTTTTACGACCAGGTCCTGCCCGTATTTCACGGGGACCAAAACCGCCTTTCCCTTCTGCCAGTCAATTATGGCAGCCTCCTCCCATATTTCCGTTTTTTCGGCTGCCTGCCTGGTATTTGCCCCGGGAACAGGCATTTTCTCCCGCACTACACTATCCATAAAGTATTGTTGCGCCTGCCTGATAAGAGGCGGGAGTAGCAGATCGGTGGACCGTACCCCGGATTTTTTACAGGCAAAAGGACCGAAAAGACATAATAAGACCATTAACAATCGAATGTTTTTCATACGTAGCGTTTAGCAGTAATAGAGTACCCGCAGACATAACGGGCTGGTAAATCATGCGAAGGAGTCAAAAAGGATAATGCAAGTATCGGTAAAAGTTCCGAAACCATCGACTGCAAAATTGCCGATTTTTCGAGGGGGGGGATAAGGGCTAAGGCAAAAAAGGTGTTTTCACGGTATGCGTGCAACAGGAGAATTTATTAATTTGTGATGCGTGTCGTAAGAAGGAATACCGAAGGGAAAACAGTGTTGATACGGCGCGAGGTTTATTACCTGCTTTGATAAATTGTAACCCATGTTACGTTCTGTTATATTGCTGATTGCCGGATGGTTTATGTTTACGACAGTTAAGGCCCAGGCGGTGAAAGCTGAAAACACTACTACCAGCCTGTTTATTACAAATGATAGTGACCTGCTGGGAGCAAACAGGGATGAGATAAGACTATGCCAGGATTTACTCAATAGTGCAAGCCAGCGCATACAAAGGAATTTCCCCGAGGCTGATTTTTCCAAACTAAGCCAGCCGGGTGCCATTGCAGTGCTGGCGACCATTGACAGCATTTTTACAGAATACCGTTTTTTATTTTATACAGATCCCAAGAATCCGCACTTTGATTTTCTGACCTTCGCTTTCAGGGATCTTTATCCGTCTGACCGCTATTTGTTGATGGAGCATAACCTTTACCGCGAAGCCTACTGGACAGCTCACAAAGGCGAGAATTGCAGGCTGATTGATTGTGATTTGTATTGTTTCATTTACCTCGGCATCGCTGAAATGAACGGTTTGCCGCTGACAATGATTGAACTGCCGGAGCATAATTTTATCCGGTGGAACTTTGAAGACGGCGGGCACATTAACTGGGAAGCGATCGAAGGCGCTTATCATCCAAGGGACAATACCTTAAGCTGCTATTACCACCTAAGCAATCTTAACAGGAGCTATTACCTGCGGCCCTGGCCGATTACCGAAGTAAAGAGCTATTATTACACCCTTCGCGGGGTTACCTATGATTATAATAAAAAATATAGTAACCCTGCTAAGGCCAAACGGGATTACGAAACGGCGATCAGGTATTCTTCCAACCGCGCAGTTACTTTTAATAACATGGTATGGTTATATGTGGTCACCCCCGAGTTTGACGCATCCTTTAATTTTCCTGTTTTACTGGCGATGACGGATAGCGCCATTAGTAAAATAAATGACCGCAATTATTACGATACCCGCGCGGGTCTGTATGCGCAGGCAGGAGATTTTAAAAAAGCGGTTGCTGCTGAAGAGCAAGGCATCAAAACCCTTTACGATCCGGATAACGTACTGAAAGATTGCGAAGAACACCTGGAATGGTTTAAGAAAAAAATGACCATCAGGGAGGGTAAGAAACAGGAGGAGAAGGTTGCAGCAGCCCCACGCGTAATTGCGCATTAAATATTTTTGTATTTTCATCTTAAACCTTTCTCACGTGAAAAAAACAATTCTATATACCCTTTGTATCCTCGTTTTTATTTGTGCGGTATACGGCACGTCCGTTTACCTGGACATAGTCCAGGCCGAGGACGCTTCAGAACTGGGATTTATGGATAACTCTTATTCAGTGAAAAATATACTGCCAATGGTATACAATGCCATTGCGATGCTGCTAGGCATCGTCTTTGGATTTTTCTATACCCGTTTCTCTGAATTACAAAGACAGAGTATTCCAATCATTAACATTGGCGCAGAATTTAAAAATCTTTTTAAAGCGACCAGTTTTTACCTGGCGCTTGCTGCTTCCCCTATCATCTTCGGAATCATCATCGGCATCAGTAAAGGCATTTCCATATCTGCGGCACTGTTGCTGGCATTTCAAAATGGCTTTTTCTGGCAGAATGTAATGCCGAAGAGCTTTGCCAATCCAAGTTCTCCCGGCACTCCGGCACCAACTACACCAAATGGGCAGTTATAATTTTCCGGTTAGGCGGATAAAAGCGGTACTGGGTATCCTGCTGCTGCTTACTTTCATTACAGTCCTTGTGTTTTTCCAGCGTGGTGATGAAAGCAGGTTATCCGGTTTTGAGCATCAGGGTATGGTTGTCCACGATAGCGTGCTCAATCGTTTCCTGCACACCTATATCAAAAAAGAGCTACCCGTCTCTGTACAGGGGCAAATGGCTGCCGTGCATTTGTATGTGATCAGTGACAGCGCCGGCAAACCGGTATTTCAGCCTTTCAACGCATGCTATGAGGCAAAAACAGATATTATTTTTATCGACCGCAGGTTGGTAGATCTTGCAAGAAAGAGTGGTTTTGCCGGTGGCGGAAGAACGCTTCTTGCATTTGTGCTATTGCATGAACTCGGTCACAGGACACTTCACCACGACCAGACATTGTCGAATGATTTTACTGCGAACATGTTACCGGGAGAAGATGGCGACATACAGGATTCAAAAGCCATGCAGCGGGAAAGGGAGGCTGATGAATGGGCGGCCAATCACTACCTGGAATTGTTACCCAAAGATGCGGCCAGCGTATTCATTAATGAGCCGGACAGTCTTCCCTTACTAAATTTAATGGAGGGCGGCCTCCTTACGGCCATTTCGCAATATGGCCCCTGGTCGCCGGTACTACAGGGCGCAAAGCATCCTTCGCTATATGCCAGGGTCCTGAATTTCTATTTTGCGCTTGCCAAAGCGCCGCTGCTCAGCCCGAAGGATGGCTCTTTCTATGCCGCGCAGGCATTGGCATTACAACAATTTCTCAATAACCTGCGCTACTACCTCGCGGCAGTCATTGTGCTGGATCCCGGTGATATGCCTTTCAGTACAGCAAAGCTTGGCAATACCTTATGGATAAGTTCGTACAGGAACTGTCTTTATCGCCTGGCGCTCCCTGCCTGTTTTACCCCGAAAGACAGTCTGAGACATTACAAGCCTGTGAAAATTTGCGCAGACCTGCCTGGTGATGGTGGCTATAAACTTTTTTCCAATAGCAGTAATTTATATTACTTCAGTAAAGTATCAAAAAAAATATACCGGTACAATGAATCAGCAGATAACTGGAGTTTATGGATGCAAACACCCGCCGAAAAAAATTATGTGTTTAACGGCTTTATATTCTCTGTACTGTATGATGGCCCCCTGGGTAAGCTTGCCTTATACAAAATGGATTTGGAACACCGGCAAACGGTTCTATTTAAAGAATATGATACAAGACAGGTGCCTTTGCTTGATCCTTTCGAGCTGTATGTGGGTAGCGATGCTTCTTATTTGACAGTGCTTGGAGAAGACCAAATATTGTCTGTTTACTCACTCTTGTCCGGGAAGCCCGAATTAAAAAAAACCTTTGAAAATATCAACGGGTACCAGTTTGACGCTGCCGGCCGCTACCTCGAATTAAACTACGACCGCGATTCCGACCGCGATGCAGCCAAAGGTTATCATACCGACCGTTTTGGAAGGCCCTATATTATTTCAAAAGAAAAGGAAGGTCTTTTACTAAAAGACGTTGCCTCCTATCTTGTTGAGCAGGACATTTACGACATGCACGCTGGTAAATATATTGTCCAGGATTTATTTACCGTTAATGATGCTTTACGAACAAATAAACATTCCGCTGCCCATGTGCTGCATGGCGGGTTCTATACTGTGCTTAACGATGAGGGTGGTATGCTGATGAATGATGACATTTTACGCAATGCCAATATGGTAGGGTCTGTTTCGCTTGACAGGGATTATACACTAACTGACATTACCTATTCGCGTTATTTACTGGTCTTCGATTTTAGCCTGTCAGCGTCTGGTGTGGATAAAAGAAAAATTGAACTGCATTCCATTGATCTGTGATTTGTATTTATTTTTTGGCTTTAGCGGCGTCGGACATCTCCTTTTGCAGGAATCGCGGTTCCTTTTTGAAGCGGGCCCAATCGTCCAGGCATTGTTTATAAATAGTAATTAATTTCTCCTTTTTATCCTCCTTCAGGTCTGAATAACCGTTTCCATCGGTAAACATGACCGACTCGAGGTACTCTATCATATTGTAACACATCGTGAACTGGCCACTTGCGACCAGGACCTCCAACAAGTCGTCCGTTTCCTGTTTTTTCGTGAACCAAAGGGTGGTACCGAAACTCGCTGCATATTCCGCGACTTCCTTGATTTCTTTACCTACGACCGTATCATAATCTCCCTTCAGCGTGTCGGGCTTTTTCATCTCCGCTTTGACTTCGGTTACAACAGCGTCAATTGACACCGAAGATTTATCGTCATTCATTTCCTCCACCTGACTTACCTTCTTCGCTTTATTTTCCTTAAATGTCGCCTGAGTCAACCCGCGGATCAGTGTGCTTATCCTCCGAAACTGGTACGTGTCATTTTCATAAATGATGTCATAGTTTAATCTCCGTACTACTTTCAGGAAGACGCTCAGCATCAGAATCCCAAGTGAGCTTACCCTGTCCTTAAAAAGCGGCACGATGGCTTTCAGAGGAATATCCTCGATCTTAAGCAATTTCAGCCGATTAAAATAAAATTCCCTATTCCCCGATTTCAGCCATTGAGTCGCTTTATCCTTCCCTTCTGCGATCCACTTGTTCGCATGCTTGTCGAGGCACAATTTTCCCAGCCAAATGCTTAAAAAAATGATCGCGAATCCAACCGATATCCCCGTCCCGAATATATTGTCGTATTTCCAAAACAGTGGCAATACGCCAAAGAATAAAGGTGGAATTATTAAAAGCCGGTTCAGGAGCCTATTCCATCGATTGGCTTTCGTCCAGAGCTCGCTCAATGTCACCCCATCCTTCCCGTTATTGGCCGGAACGGCAGCCGGCTTAAACGCCGTCATTACCGGAGATGTCACGTCGGAAATAAGCAGCAGATCAAAATACGGCTGTTGCTTCTTCCTGTACATCAGCATGCTCCCGATTCCTTGGTTGTCATATATCCCCCCATCCATCAAACCGACAGAGGCGGCGGTTTCTGCCTTTTCAACCAACTTCTCCGCTTTCGAATGCGCGAAATCCGAAGGCCAGATAATCGGCTCAAATCCAGCAGTAAAACAAGAAGACGCTGCTATTGCATCAGCAACCTTGACTTCAGCAGCCAGCTCCCATGGAACCTTAGTGTTAAAGTTTCCAAAAACCCCGCTTTTTAAGTTTCGAAACCTAAAATTATTTGCAGTGGTAAATTCAGTGCTGTTAAATATTACCGCCTCGAGATCTCCTTTCATTTCGGTGAATTCGTTCATTGTGGCACCTTTCGTAAAGTAGGTGTCGTACAATTCAGCGAATGCATTGATTAAGTTTCTCCGTTTGTGCGGACCATCCCATTGACCTGCAGGACTTAATTTCTCTACAGCCAAAGTCACGAGGTCAACCTCCGACAGGGTGTCCATCAAAAATTTGTACACGTCTTCCAGGCTTTTACCCTGTTGGTTATAGAGTGCATACACTGCACCGGTAATCGTTCCTCCTGAAACGGTGGAAATCAGTTTCACATTCTTCAGTATCCCCAGCCGATGCAGATAGGACATTGTTCCCAGATGAAAGCTCGCCGCGCGATACCCTCCGCCTGAACAACTCAGTGCAATCCTTCCCAGCGGATTATCTGGAATTTTTCCCGTGATTTTCTTTGCCGGTCTTATCGGTGTGTCAGGTGTTTGAGCGAGATCCAGTTGACTTCCGGCGAATTTCTCCATTTTTCAGATTTGTAGCAACTTAGTACTTTTTCGAATTCGCTTTTACCGTTAAAACACCCATACTGTTTAGTTAAGGCATAATTGGGTGTTTTAACGTGGGTATAGAGGGTGATAATAAGGTGACTTAAGCAGAAAAGGAAGTCTTAACGGGGAATATTGACTGAGAATAAGATAATTTGCATTAAGAAAATAAGAAGAGCGCTTCACCCGGATTCTACTGCGGAATGTAAACAGGTATTCGGAAAGGAATATTCGCCTTTAAAAACACCCTGGTCGACCTAAGACGACCATAGATGTAAAATCGACCGTGCATGGCGTGAGTCCAGACGCGGAGGATCACTGTATTTCGTGGCGCGACTGTGAGATTTAATGGAAAGTGGACCACGGGTTCGGATTGGACATCTATGGTGCCCAGTGAATCCAGGATGATTTCATAATTCAAGCTTGCATCATTCAAAACAAGATAAATAGAATCCCGTCTCCCAATGTCTTGTTCAGCGGAAGCGGAACCCGATTTTTGACCTCCTGCTTTTAACAAGGGCACCTTAACATGCCAAAGTTCGAAACTCTGGACGGCTTCCGAGAGATAGTAGACATTCTGAAACGGGTCGGTAGAGTCGGAGGGGTTTGGGGTAGGATTGGGATACTGATCATTGTTACCTTCCTGCCGGTGGTCTGGCCTGTCGGGGGGGTGAACATTGACGCTGATAGGGTCGATCTTTATCTCTACGGGTTGGGGCCGTTCTCCAGACGAAGCCTTACCCCTGTTGCTGCTGTCGGCAATTTCCTGGAGTTTTTTAAGCGTGCGGGTGACGGCTGCAAAGTACTCCTGGGTTACCGCTTTTTCACCCTGCTCGGCTTTTACCAACTCCGCAAGCAGCGAATCGGTCTTGGACGAAATAGGCAAAACCCTAGGATTCGGAAGTGTCTTAATTAATACCGGCAGGATAGTATCCAACCAGCTCCTGGTCGCCGAATCTACAGCAAATGTGGTTTTGCTGTCGGTCTTTTTGGCGAAATCGCCAAGAGCGATCCATAAGGGAATGGCGATCGCGGAAGCAGCATAAACAAGGTATTTAAGATATCTCATTTTGCAAAATTTTCGGCCTCCGTTAATTTCACAAACAGATCGAGATATTTTCTTCGAAGGTCACCATCTGCAAAATGTTTAAGCTGCTTCCTGAGGCCGAGAAGGAGCTCGCGTTTCCGTTGGTTAGCCTCATATTCAGTGAGAGCGGCACCAACAAGTGTAAGACTGGTGCTACCGATGGATTGTGCATCAACGCACGGATGACACCAGAGAAGGACAATGACGATAAGAACGAATGCAAAACCGGAGATACATATCTGTACAATATAGTCGGTCCTTTCCCTTTTAAGTATTCGCTGAAGACTCTCTGATAACGAATCGGCAGTGGAAAAGTCTAGCGTTGGGATTGTCATGGGCATGATAGCTTTTAGGACATTTACATCAAATTGATTCAAAATCAATACTAATCCTACCGTGAAACACTAAAGTCTTTAACTAAGGTTTACACATCCTTGGTCCATGCCTTGCCGCTAAATTCCTTCTCGATACATAGGTAGGTTGGCAAGTTCTGGAAGGCTCCATCCGCGGCCAACAGTTTATGTACAGGATAACCTAAATGATCGACTTTTTTATAGAATAGCACAAATTACTTTATTATCAATCATTATCCCCCCGTTAAAACACCCATTTTTGCTTAAGTCAACGACATTAGTGATTTAACCCTTTTTTTGACTTTATAATTAATGTCTCACTCATTTCAATAACTTTAAAAAGCGGTTAATTATCAAATTTAAAAAGGCTTTAGGCCTATCTAATCATTTCCGATAATTATTCGTCCGAATAGGACGTTATGAAATCCACCTTTTTTAAATTAACCTATGCTTTATTCGGCACGGGAAATATTACACCACCCGGAGAAATGGCTCAAACGATAGGTTATTTTTTCCCCTTCCTCCATAAGGTATACTTTTTCTGGATCGAATACAAGGTCCGGATGCCCACATCCAGGTAGGAGGCTATATGTTTTTTCGGCACTCTCAACACCAGTTCCGGGTAATTTTTCATTAAATGAACATACTTATTGAAAGGCGTTTGGCGTCTTAAGGCCTTAGCCCTCAATTCGCTCAAACAATAATAGTGACTGGCAATCAGTCTTCCGTTTCGTTCATAGGATATATACTGTTTGTAGGTATCTTCCAGATCACCATAGGCCATGCAGAAACATTCGACATCTTCCAAAGCCTGAATTGCCTCTTCCGCAGGCAGACGCCAGAAAAAACTGGCTATGGAAATGACAAAATCCCCTTCTTTCATAAACCAATTGGAGACCTCTTCATCACCCAGCATACTATAACTCCGAAGCAGCCCTTTTTTGATAAAAATAATCTGGTTGCAGATCTCTTTTTCGCGCAGGATAAAGGCCCCTTTTTTGTATTTTCGGAATTTAATGATCTTTCGTAAATGTTTGTTCAGGCGGGGAGATAGCGGCGCAAATTGGCTAATCAATTCGATTAGTTCTTCCATGATAAGGTTCAAGTTTAGAATGAAGAAATGCTTGCGCAGGAAGGAAGGGAGAACAAAAATAGGAGATAAATGATAATTACAAAAATTAAAACTGGGGCTGAATTTTTAAATAATTTTCTCCTTCAGGAACTGCTGAAACCCATCCCAGTAGTTTTTACTGATCGGAATTTGAGCGGCATTGCTCATTAAAACCTGGTAGGCCTCTACCTTTTGAATGTAATTCGTATTTATGATATAAGAGGCGTGCACCCGTCTGAACTGCAGGGGGAATAACAGGGCTTCCATGTCTTTCATCCGTTTGTAAATTAGCAATCTTTCATTTTTAAAATGGATGCTTACATACTCTTTTTCTCCTTTGATAAAGAGCACCGTAGTAAAATCGATCTTTATGATTTGTTTGCCGCTTTTGGCAAAGACGATGGCTTTTTGCTGTTCAGGGTTAGGCGGGAGATCTATTTGGGGAGGCATCAATATCTCTGCTTTCTGGACCGCCTGGATAAATCGTTTGAAGGATATGGGTTTCAGCAAAAAATCAATGACATGATAACTGAAACTGGTTAAGGCATGTTCAGCAAAGGCCGTGGTAAAGACGATCTTCTGATGACCCGGCAAGATATCTGCCAGTTCCAAACCCGTCAGCAGCGGCATATTAATGTCGGTGAAAATAAGATCGACAGGCTCATTTTTCAAAAAGGCCAGGGCGTCCACTGCGTCATAGAATACGCCCTTTAACAATAAGGAAGGCATTTGCCCAATATAGCCTTCCAATAAATGCAGGGCATTGGGTTCATCATCGATGACGATACAACTAATTTTCATAAACCGGTATTTGAAGAGCGGTAATAAAAATATCTCCCTCCTTCCTGGCATCCAAATGAAAGTCGGTATTATAATAAAGGGTTAATCTTTTTTCCAGGTTGGTGAGCCCGGTTTTGCTGCCCGTATTGGTTCCTATGTATAAGAAATATGCGTTCTGTGTACTGAATGACAATCGATGCTCCGTAACACTCAGGCTTATTCTGGCAAAATTATGTTTACTCCGTTTGTCAATACCATGTTTGAATATATTCTCCACCAGGGGGAGAAGCAGCAAGGGCGGGAGCAAAACTGAATCCATATTCCCCTCTATCAGAAAATCAATGGCCATTTCATGCTGCATCCGGATACTTTCCAGCTCAATATAACTTTTCAATAGATCGATCTCATTTTTTAGGGGTACCCGTTCTTTATTGCTTTCTTCAATAAAATACCGCATAATACTGGACAGCCTTTCGATCAGTTCGGATCCTTCGGGTGAAGTCTTTTGGGTGACATAATAAATATTATTCAGGGTGTTGAATAAAAAATGCGGATGGACCTGTTGTTTTAACAGATGTAATTCGGAATGGGCTTTTTCAGCATTTATTTCACGTTGTTGTTTACTCAGGGCAAAATAATTAACCGCCAGGCGATAGAGTATACTGAACAGAAAGATCCAGATAGCGGTAAAGGCACTGTAGATTAGGGAGCCGGTCGTTAATCGATTCTTTTGAACGGAAAAGGAATTGAACAGATAAATGGAACCCAGGCTGTGTAAGAATATAGTCGTTACGAGCAGCAGCAGGGCCAACAGGAAATAGGCTATTGGTTTTTTCTGATTATAATACTGCGGGATCAGCCAATGTGCGTTCCCATAGATCACCGATGCATAGAAGAGGACGGCCAGCATTCCAAAACAAAGCGCGGGGAACGGAGGATCGTATTGCAAATTGGACAGGAAGGAGAACAGCAGGACGACTAACCAGAGGATGGCGTGTAACTGCCCTATTTTAATATCCTTTTTGAAGCTGCCCTTTTTGATGGTGCCCATATGATTTTCCCCTGTTGAAAGGTAGGTCAAACCGACATAGTATTCCGGTCGATTCAACATCTTCCACTCCTTTTTCAACCTTTGGAAGGGATTGCCAAATAATGAGAAATGTTGAACGCTTTTTCGGTCTTGTTGAACAGATTATTTCTCTGTTTTATTTCTTGGTTTATTTACAAAAAAAACATGAAAAGATCATTTTTGGCAATTTGTCTGGTGATTATAACTGCCGGTCTTCAGGCCCAGGTCTCCCCGACGATACAGCTCAACGATTCGGCTTCCCTTTTTGGTCCGGGCCGTATATCTACCGGCGAATTTGAATTTAATACCAGCTTTAGCCCGGATAACAAAACCGTTTATTTTAGCAGGGCTACCGTGAATTTTGGGTATATCGCCATTTTTTCTTCTACCCTCAAAGGTTCAGTATGGACAGTTCCGGAGGCCGTTAGTTTCACAGGAGTCTACAGAGATACCGATCCTTTTGTTTCCGCCGATGGCAAACGATTGTATTTTTCTTCCGACAGGCCAGTTAAGGGGAAGCCTTTTGTCGACTTTGATTATCAATACTTTTATGTCGAGCTGGACGGGAACAAGATAGTATCTCAACCGATCCTGCTCGAACTGCCCTTGGCTGCCGGCCAAAGTCCATCCTATCCCTCTTTTGCGGAAAATGGCAATATCTATTTCCATCTAAGGGATAGCAGCGGGAGCGGGGACATTTATTATTGTGCCTTTACCAACGGAAAATATGCAGCTCCGGTTCGGTTATCCTTTAATGACGTGAAATTTAATGATTTTGATCCTATGATTGCCAAAGATGAGCGTTTCTTACTATTCTGTAGTACCGATCGAAAGGGCTATGGTTCAGAAGATATCTATGTTTCGTTTAAAAAGGGAGATACCTGGAGCGAGCCGGTAAATATGGGACCCAAGATAAATACAGCCGCTGGTGACGGCGCTCCCGGGCTTTCCCGAAATGGCGATATCTTATATTTCTGCTCCAACCACGAAACGCAGAGCAGACCCGATTACGGATCCGGTAAGATTACTACCCAGGCCATTATGGATGTATTTCATTCCACTAAAAATGGATTGCCCAGTATTTATATGATAAATATTTCGGGTTTGGCGGAACAAGGCAGTAACTATTAATCCAATACTAGTCCATTATTAATCCATGAAATCCCCCAGCTCCCTCCGATCCTTCTTCGTCGGTCTGCCCACTTTACTCTGGCGTTTACCGGTGTTGAAGCTGGAGGCCTGGTATTGGAGTTTGTCTGCGTCCTCCGGAGGCGTGATATCCTGGTAATAATTAATGGCGAGTGAATATTGGAGCCGGTGATCTAAAAGATCCGTGACCTTGATCTTCCAGCGTTTCTCCTCCGTCTTTACCTCGTATTCATCGCCTATGACGACATTACGGGATGCCTTGACACTATCCCCGTTGAGTTTGATGCGGCCTTTGTCACAGGCATCGGCTGCCTGTGCCCGGGTCTTGAACAGACGGATGGACCAAAGATATTTATCGATGCGGAGTTTTTCTTTTTCAGACATGATAGATTGGTTTTTTTACTTTTTATTCCGCTAATAATTTTTGCCGGGAGAGCCAAATTTCCTGGTATTTCTCTTTTTCTTTTTCGCCTAAGAAGGAACTGTTTATGAGATTTAGAACCTTTTGATTTTGGGCGGCGAATCGTATAAAGGTATTTTCCATTACCTTGTCAGGTATATTTAGAGATTTGCCAAGTACTAAAAAATCGGTCTTTTTAATCCTGTACTTTTTTCCATTCAGGTATAACCCCAATTCCTCTTTATCTTTTGGGTTAATAAGTGTCACATTAAGCAAATCATAAGCTGGGCTCAAGGATACCGTATCGCCTTTATACAATAACGAAAAATTTTTCAAATGCATATCATTATTGCCTGATAAATAAGAAAATAATATCAATTCAAAATAGGACAGTGCCTCTAACCCTTTATTCGTACAATAGTTGAGCACTAATTTTCCTCCCTTCTCATATGACCCTTTGTATTTGTTTTCTGTTGGGAATTCCATTAACTGACAAAAATCTTCCATGTGGATCTTTCGGCCTTTATTTCTATCGAATCGTTTGGCCAGGTATACCAAACTATCGTCTGTGGCCCGCATAAGCGAATGATCGCAAACCGGTATTTTAAAAGCCGAGGCCAGGTGCATGGTCAGATCTTCTGTTTCCGGCATGTATGGGTATTGTTCTTGTTGCGGCTTTAATATATATTCTCCCCATAATCCGACAATGGTTAATCTGTCTTTTCCAGTTGTCGCCTTTTCCAGCGTCACGGATAATTTAGGTTGGACTCCTGTTACAGCGATCCGTTGATTAATATTTTTTTCGGCAAGCTCCTGTAATAGTTTATCATCCAACTGCAGCTCCGGAACTGTCGGGTTTCCAAAAAACTTTTTGGAACATTCCGGATGATAAACAATATCAGTCTCTTTATAACAAAACCAACAAACAGGCATAGATAAATTTTAAGATTCTGGTATTACACTGACGGCTCCGATGCAATCTCTGCAAAGAGTCAATAACAAGGCAAATCGATCCATCCTATCCAATTTCCAATGATCGGCTGCCAGATTCAGCAGCCATCCTTCCGGAATCAATCCATCGAAAAAAGGAAACAAGGTCTTATTGCCATACGTTCCATTAGCAATTGGTAGGGTAAGACTTACAGGTTTGCCCCCAGCTTTAATATATTCCTTATCATACGCAAAGCTATACCCATCATAATTTTCAGTAATGATGCCGGCCAATTGATCCTCATAATATACTAATCCTTTTTTATTCATCGTTGGTTGTTTTAGTACCAGGTAACAATTCCATTCCGAATAAGGCCAGGATTTGATTCACTTTATCCATGCGCATAGTTGTCTTGCCTTGTTCAATTTCCCTTATCAGACGTAGACCTATTCCTGATTTTGCCGACAGCTCTTCCTGCGTTAGATTATGTTGCTTTCTTTTTTCCTTTATGAATTTTGATAATTTCGTCATTCTATACCCTTTGGGGTATAAAGATAGCGTAAATTATGTGATTTATACCTTACAGGGTATAGAAAGCTAAAAATCTTCTATAATATACCCAAATGGGTATATTATAGAAGATAAATTACCGTATTATACTTTAAAGGGTATAATCCCCCTAATTCTTCAATCTCGTCGTCAGCTCATCCAGGAACCCATCATATTTCTTCAGTATCCGGTTAAACGATCGGTATTGTTCATCGGCATTATAAGGCGTGGACGATTTCCCGGAAGCCTCCGAAACAAATTTCACCCGGTAGACCAGCGGCGATTCGGAGGATTGTTTGACAATAAAACGGATCCGGATCGTATTGGATTTAAAGGACATGCCTACCCAGGCGGTACGCAGATAGCCGGCTTTTTCATCGCTGTTCTCCAGCACGTCGAATTTTTCCAGCACGGTGCTAACAATTTCCTTCCAGGCGTCTTCCTTGGATTTGGACGGTTTGACATTGATCTGCACTTCGGTATTAGCAATATTCGACTCGATGGAAGAAGTATAGGATTCATCTTCCTGTAACTGGATATAATCGGAGGAAGGTGGATCGGTAACGCCTTTTTTATTGCAGTAGGTCCTTATTTCCGGGATATAACCCTCTGATTTTACTTCCACCGTTACACAGGCACCCTTGGGAATCTTTACGATTACCTTGCCCGAGGCCATTTGAATGCCATCCACATAGATCCGGGCGCTTTGCGGATTAGAGGTTACCGTTACTTTTTCGGAGGAAAAACAGGGAAGGGTGGCCAGCAAAAAAGCGATGAATAAAAAGACGCTAAGCAGGAGCCCCTTGCGGGAAATGAACTGTCTCATAAAGATCCTTTTGGTTAAGTGTAAGCGGTTAAATACGTGCTGAGACAGGTAGCTTTTACAGCAAATCAGTTGTGAAGGGGAGTCAAATATAGGAAAAATTAGGTATGCAGGGACGACCTGCCGGCTACGATTTTAAGGGAAAGGAGAAAGATACCCTAAGGGTATCCATGTAAAAAATCAATTTAAATGCCCTTATTGGCTTAAAACAGGCCCTTTGCCGCTCCATATTAACGAAAAACCTTATTTTTGGAAACCCTTTTCCAAAACCTGTCGGTAAGTATTTTATGTAAAGGACAAAATTCATCTGAAGAGTAAGTAAAAGGATAAATAAAAATCCTTCGTTCAGATCTAAGGCAACTCAATTCTCTCGTGCTTTTTGTCGGCACACGAACTGTTTTAGTAGTACAAACCTTTTTGTCGGATGGCTCCGATCTTAGCAATTGTGATTACATATACGTAGTAAACCCTGTTTTTGGATTTCACTTAAGATTCAAACAACAGGTTGTCTTTCGGGAAAAGTTGCTTAAACGTTTAACCTTATACTATAAAATCAAAAAATGAACCTACCTATGTCAAAGAATCTAACGAACGACAGCAGATCGGTGCTGCTGCTAGCCCTGCTGTTGTCCAGTGGTCTTACCGTCCTGCCCCAGGCCAAACCGAATGGCCCATGTGAGAACATCGCCAATATTTTTCGGGTCACTGCTGCCAGATCGAGATCGATAAGCCCGGAAAACAGCACCGGCGCGGAAGGAGGGGGAGGCACCCGCCAAAAAAATTATCCTTCGGGTCCCACCGACCCCGACCAGGGCTGGAACGAAAGTCCCGGAGTCATTATTAAAGCAAAGACCACTTACACGGTGGCTGAGATGGATGGTTCCGGCTCCATTCAGCATATAAGGATGACTCCCACGGGAAACTGGCGGTATTCCATCCTCCGGTTTTATTGGGACGGTGAAAAGGACCCTTCCGTAGAAGTGCCGGTGGGCGACTTTTTTTGTATGGGCTGGGGGCAATATGCTCCCATGCAGTCCCTGGCGGTCTGTGTAAATCCCGGCAACGCCTTTAACTGTTACTGGCCGATGCCTTTCCGGAAAAAATGCCGGATCACCATCGAAAATGTAGGAGATGATGACATCAGTTTATTTTACCAGGTGGATTATACGCTCACCAAAGTATCCGCCGATGCCGGTTATTTTCATGCTCAATTCCGCCGGATAAAACCCTCACCTGACCAATCAGAATATGTGCTGGTCGATAACATTAAAGGGAAAGGTCAGTATGTGGGCACTTACCTGGCCTGGGGGGTGAACTGCAATTCCTGGCGGGGTGAAGGAGAGATCAGGTTCTGTATGGATGACGGTAAGAAATCACCCTCGGCCACTGGTTTTGGCACCGAAAATTATTTCTGCGGTTTCTACCAGATGGAGATTCCGGATAAAAAACAGGCAGGAATGGTCATGACTGATTATGTCGAATTCTCCACCCCTTATTCCGGCCTGCCTCAGATCCTGAGCGGGAAAGGAAAGGAACCGAACAGCCTGGTACATCGTTATGGGCTTTACCGGTGGCATATCGCAGACCCGATCCATTTCAAAAAAGGTATTAAGGTCACCATTCAGCCTTCAGGCTGGAATAAGGCAAGTTCAACCCAGCCCATGCCCGGTAATGATATCGCGTCTACCGTATTCTGGTATCAGCTGGGGCCGCATACTCCTTATCCCGGTTTGCCAGAAAAAGAAAAATTAGCCATCAATTAAATCTGAAACCACCTTACATAAAAAAGCTTTGGAAACTCCAAAGCTTTTTTATTTAGCAAGGACTTATTTATTTCTCAGCAAAGAATTGATGAAAATAAGGTATCGTCTCGATGCCTTTGTAATAGTTCTCCAAACCGTATTTTTCATTTGGCGAGTGCAGGTTATCGCTGTCCAGGCCAAAACCCATGAATACGATCTTTACGCCTAACTCTTTTTCAAAAAGAGCACAGATCGGTATGCTGCCTCCGCCGCGTACCGGGATCGGTGCTTTGCCAAAGGTCGTCTCAATTGCCTTGGCTGCCGATTGGTAGGCCTTGCTGTCGATCGGGGTCATATAGGGTTCGCCGCCATGATGTTCTTCAGCCGTGATGGTCACTCCTGCCGGAGCAATGCTCTTAAAATAGTTCAGCAGTTTTGCAGTGATTTTAACGGAAGACTGATTGGGTACGAGACGGGCGGAGATTTTGGCCGATGCCTTGGACGGCAATACCGTCTTTGATCCTTCGCCGGTATAACCACCCCAGATGCCGTTCAGTTCCAGGGTAGGGCGGATACCGGTCCTTTCATTGGTGGAATAACCTTTTTCGCCGTACAAGGCCTGAATCCCCAGGTCTTTTTTGTATTCTTCTTCATCGAAGGGCGCAGCCGCCATCAGTTTGCGTTCGGCCGGGCTGGCTTCCACCACATCGTCATAGAAACCGGGAATGGTGATATGGTTATTTTCATCATGACAAGAGGCGATCATCCGGGCCAGGATGGTAATGGGATTGGCTACCGCGCCGCCATAAACGCCGCTGTGCAGATCCCTGTCCGGACCGGTCACTACCACTTCGATATAAGACAGCCCTCTGACCCCAACGTCGATGGATGGTGTATCCATACTGAGCATAGAGGTATCGCTGATCAGGATCACATCGGCCTTTAACAGATCCTTATGGGCCGATACAAATTTGGCCAGATTGGGACTGCCGACCTCTTCTTCTCCTTCGATGATAAATTTGATATTGGTAGGCAGGGAATTGGTCTTCACCATGATCTCCAGGGCCTTTACATGCATATAGAACTGTCCCTTATCATCTGCGGACCCGCGCGCATAGATCTTGCCATCCTTGATCACCGGATCGAAAGGACCGCTATGCCAGAGCTCCAGCGGTTCCGCCGGTTGTACATCGTAATGGCCATACACGAGAACGGTAGGTTTGGAAGGATCGCCGATCTTTTCGGCATAGACCACCGGATGACCTTCAGTAGGGTAGATGGTAGCGGTGCCCACGCCGGCCTCCAATAGCCGCTGTTTGACCAGTTCGGCACATTTTTCCATATCCGCTTTATGTTCGCTGCGGGCACTCACCGAAGGGATGCGGAGCAGTTCGAGTAATTCGGTCAGAAAACGGTCTTTATTCTTATCCTGGTAGTCTTTCCAAGCTTGCATATCCGAATGATTTTTAAAGTAATGGAATGATGAATACTGCCGCCCTGCGACAGGGGCAGCAAATATACAGCTTTTGAAAAAAACGGGATACAAGTCAATAATACTTCACCTCCACCCCCTTCGGGAGCAAATGCTGATAGGTCAGCAGATTCTTCTTCAGATCAGGTGCGGCGGAAGGTTTCACCGCATAAAAGGAAACGATGGCATCCCCGCAGGTGACATTGTTCTGGATCTGCCAGGTGGCGATCTTATTCCATCGTTGTAAAAGATAGGGGCTGTTGAACCGGTCATAGACAATGGCGATCTGTATACCATCGCGCCGGCTGATCGAATCCAAAAAATCCGGGGTATAATAAAACTCCCTTTTACTTCTGGCCACCTCCATATTGGCGAGACCGACCAGGTCGAGATTTTTTCCTTCCGTTAAATAAGAGACCGCGCCTATATCCCCGAGGGCCACCGGCTGATGGTTGTAGTTGGTATGTAAGAAACGGGCCATCTGGATCTGCTGATCAAAAATATTGATACAGGCCTGACCCAGGGTCTGGAAGGAATTCCAACCTCGCAGGAAAAGGGGAAATACAAGGAATACGGTCAGCGAGCCGATCACCAGTCGGGTCATGCCCGTTCTTCCCCGGACAAGTTCCCTGCCATATTGGGCAGTCATAACCCCCAGGATAAACACCGAACAGCCGATCAGGTAGGCTTCATAACGGGGGAATCCGGCATAACCGGTAAAAGATAAATGAAACATGACCGCTGTCGTCAGCAAAATGAGGATGTACCGGTAAGCGGGTTCTTGCCGGGTTCTGTTAAAGGTGATTAAAAAGGCAAGCGGCAGCAGAAATAACAAACGTTGTGTCGCAATCGTAATATAACCGGCAATGGAATAGGATAATTTTACATACCAGGTATCGGTGAAATAATCCAGCAAACCATCGAATGTCATCGGCGGCGCACCCGATTTTAATAAGACGGAATTGGGGAAAAAATAATTCCCGTTGTAAACCGAAATAAAACCAAAAATGAAAATGGGGAGGACACAGAGCAAACCCAACTGAAAGGCCAGGATCAGGCGCCGGTGAAGCAGCACGATCAGACAGGCAACCGCCACCAGGTACATGCCTTCATAACGGGTAGCCGTCATCAGGGCTCCAAAGAGATATACTTTCCAGGAAAAACTCCATTCTTTACCGGAGGAACCCGTGCTGTCGGCTTTTACCAATTCCGCCAGCTCATCGGAAAAAGTGGTGATGAACAGGAAACAGAACAGGAGCTGAAGCGTATGTTCCATGCCCAACACGGCCAATGAAGGAAGGGGAGTGAGGTAAATAACGCCCAATAAAATAAACAAACGGGGCAGGGGAGGGATCGCCTTTTTGACCAGCCAGTTATGCATGACCAACAGCAAAAGGATGGCCGCCACGATATTGATCAAAAAGGGCAGGATACTATGATCGCCGAAGATCCGTAACGCAGCAGCCAGGATGATCGGGAAGGTCAGGGAAGAAGAGGCCGAAGTGAACTCACCGGGCCTGATCCCCCAGGAACCATGAAAAGCAAGATTTTTGGCGATGGCCAGGTGGATAAACGTATCGTCCACCGGGTAGGAAAAAGTACCCTTGGTATCGGAAAGAACCTTTGCTTCGATAATAATTACGGGGGTCAGAAAAGCGACGAAGGCAACCCATACCACCCAACTCTTAAATAATTTTAGGAATGCGGTCATAGATAAGGTTTAAAATAATAGGTTATCAATAATACCGTACCACTACTCCCTGTGGAAGCGATGATTGAAAAGCATGCAAATTCTTTTTCAAATCCGGGCCGGCCTTCTTGTCCACTGCATAAAAGGAAACACTGTCATCGGCGCAAATAAGATTATCCATGATCTGCCAGGAGGCGATCTTATCCCAACGCTCCAGGAGTGCTGGTGGAAAATAACGTTCGAATACGACAGCCACTTTCACGCTGTCTTTTTTGGTCAGCCAGTTCAGAAAATCCGGACCATAATAACCTTTCTTTACGCTCTTTGTTACCTCAATATTTCCTAATCCCCACATATCGACATTTTTTCCGCTGGTGAAAAAGGATGGCCCTCCGATATCGTTCATGGCGATAGGAGTGGTTGGGTAATGCTGGCCCAGGAACCTGCCCATCTGGTATTGCTGCTGGTAAATGTTTACACATTGCCGGCCCACATCCATTAAGGCGTTTTTGCTACGGATCAGGATTGGGAATAAAAGGAACAAGGCAATAAAAAGGGCGGCCCATTGTGCAGCCGGCAGATTTCCTCCCGGCAGATTTCCAGATGGCCCGGCCTTCCAGAGTTTTCCAGGACCGGTAATGGGGTCACCCGTTGCGACAAGGTCTCCCGTTTTATTTTTTATCGTAAACCAATTTCCGGATAATAGTTTTCCGTTCAGGAGTTCCTGCCAGTACCTGGCGTATACCACGCCGGCACCGATAGCGGAGCAACCGATCAGGTAGGCTTCATAGCGGGGGAATCGTCCGCTGCCTGTCAGCACTAAATGGAGTCCCACACCCGCCATCAGGATAAGGAGTATATACCGGTAGCGAAGAGTCGTTCTGGTCTGATCGAGGAATAATAAATAGGTGAGAGGTAGTATAAATAAAAGACGTTGTGTGGCCACGGTGATCCAGCCTATCGTCGAAAAAGAAAGTTTGTTAAAAAGTTCGTCGGTAAAAAAATAATACAGACCATCGAAAGTTAACGGAGGTGCGCCTGATTTTAACAGGACGGAGTTAGGGAAAAAGTAACTGCCTTTATACACCGAAAGCATCCCGAATACCAGGACGGGCAGCAGGGCAATAAGACCTAGTTGAATGGCCAGGAAAAACCGGCGTTGGGTCAGTACCAACAGACAGGCCAAACCAACCAGGGTTACTCCCTCAAAACGGGTAGCCGTCAGCAGCGCAGCATAGAGATAAACCGTCCAGGAAAAATTACCTTCCTTTTTCCCGGAATGAACGATCTTTTCGAGACCTTCTGAAAAAGTAGTGAGGAACAAAAAACAAAACAAAAGCTGTAGGACATGCTCCATTCCACTCATAGCCAGGACCGGCAGCGGCATGAGAAAAATGACCGCCAGCAAAACGATCAGTTGAGCCGTTGGTTTGACCTCCTGTTTGTCCAGCCAGCGCTGCATGACAGCCAATAAAATGACCCCCGCAATCATGTTGATGACAAAAGGGATGAAGGTATGTACTCCGAATATTTTTATGGAGGACCCCAGCAACAGCGGGTAAATAATGGACGAGGAGGCCGATACGAATTCATGCGGCGAGATCCCCCATACGCCATAAAAGGCCAGGTTTCTGGCAATCGCCAGGTGAATAAAAGTATCATCTACGGGATAGGCAAAAACACCATGTGTCGTTTGCATAACCATAAACTCTATGACAAGTACCGGTAACAGGAATGCAGCGATCGCCGACCACAAGACCCAGTTTTTGGTAAGACTTTTATTGACCGTTTTCATTAAATAAATATAGCCACCCGGGCTGCAGTAAGACTACAGTTGGCCGGCTATCACGATCTTCTCCACCGGTATAGATCCATACACCACCTTCAGCGTCGCCTTGCCTTTGGAATACACCACATTACCAAAACCCGTTGCCGTCGACAAAAAGCTGGTAAAATCTCCCATCCGGGAATGGACATACAGGGTTCTGTTGACGGCATCATACCGTACGCCCGTCAGGGCTTCCAACAAGGCATAACTCGATAAGGCCCTGGCATACCAATGCCCGCACTCATATTCGTCGAAGGGATCACGCACTTTACCGTCATAACGGTTACGGCAATTACGTACGATATCCAGCCCTTCCTTTACCTTGCCTTCCCAAATTAAATGTGATGCGGCCTGGTATTCCACGCCCGTCCACACCTCATTACTATAAACAAAAGGAAGAGATAACTGGCCTCCCTTGGGCCAGGTGCAAAGCAACAATCCCCCTTCCTTGCCCAGGGCAAAAGAAGGACGCTGAGGATTGCTGTAATCGGAAAGATCTGTCTTCAGATTATATTTATACACGGCCGATAAATGACTCCGGATCTTGTTGCTGTCCAATGGTTCCGGCAAACCGCAGACCCTGGCCATCCAGGCGCCTAATACACCATCGGAAAGACAACCATTCCCATATTGATATTTTGGTCCTTCTTTTTGCAATAAGGTTTCTGCTTCGGGAGAATAAACCTCTCCTCCATCCAGGGCCTCCTTCGCAAATTTCACCGGGTCCGGTGCGTTCAGTCCTGTCCATTGGATCTTCTGAACAAAATATTCGCCGTTATACAGATCGTGCTCCACGATGGGACGACCTTTGGCCAATAAATCTTTGTAGATGGTCACATTCTGATCCAGGTATTCGCCCATCCGGATCATGGCTTCCAGGGCGCCGAGATAAAAACTGGTGATCATACCATTGGCCCCCCAGAATTCGATATCGTAGGTATTGTGATGCGGTTCGGTAATAGTGCCCTGATGATGCGGATCCCAGGTATGGATACAATAGTCGAGACTGATCTTTACTTTAGGATAAAGACGGCGCAGCCAGGCGCTGTCCCCGCTGATACGCCAATCCCGGTAGGTCTTCATGATCCCTCCCAGCTGACCGTCGGCGGCAGGGGAATAATAGACATGACCCGCCGGGCGGATGGGTAGAGCTGCGCGGTAATTCTGGTGACCGATGGAGTCCATATCCTCACGGAATTCGGTTTCACGGATACTACGTTCCATATCGGGAAATAAATGGCTCAGGGCCTGGGCATAATTCCATACATGGGTACAGGACCCGGCGCAGCTGCCCTGGTTATCGTTACAACCTTCCCAGCCCCAGAAACGCCCGTCATACTGCCGCATAACCGTAGGTGATTTCAGGATGGTCAGATTGGCGCTTATCGCCTCCATAACTTCCGGAGGCATCGAGGACCGGTAAAAGGCATCGCTGAAAAGGGTAGTATTCTTATATAAAGCAGCGTACTGGCTGCCCCAGTAGTTTACGACCTCGCCGATAGAATGGAACTTGCTGCTGTACCAGGGTTTATGATAAATGGAGGGGAGATCTTTGGAGAGATCCCTGACCACACTGTCCGAAGATTTGGTGACCGGCGCTCCGACCCGCAAATGAGAATTGGGCACATACCAGGCCATCAGGACGCGTATATGCCGGGTTTCGCCCGGCTTCAGCGAAAAGGGAACATATAAAGATGCTCCCGGTGCTTCTTTCTCTACCGTTGCTACCGAAGCGGTATCCCTTTTGCCGATCTTGTTCCAGGCCATGGACAAAGGATCATACCATCCGCCCCGGAACCAGCAATGATCAACACTGGCCGGCTCGTCTGTCCAGATGGCAAAATCACCCTGTTGTTCGGGATAGTTCTCGGTGAGGTCCTGGCTGAGTATAAAACCATTAGGTGTGGCCCTTATTTGGTTGGTGCCCAGGGCCGGATTTTTTGGCGCCCGGCTGTTTTGAAGGGCCATGAAGTTCTTGGCGTTATAGGAAAACACATACTCCATGGTTGTTGACCCGGTATTGGTAAAGGCATAATCCAATCCACCAACCGGCAGACTGGAATTATCTGCATCGGTTGGGATAAAAGGACTCCATCCCCTGATCACTACCCCAAGCGGTAAATCTTTATCCTTTAACCGGACTTCCCCGAAAGGAAATCTCGCCTGGAATTCGGCTTCCCGAAACCGGGCCAGGCCAAAAGTGGTTCCTTCCGCGCCTCTGGCGGCACCCCATTGCCCGAATTTTTTCCAGCCCGGTACCGGGCCTTCCAGGACCTTGGCAATGCCCTGGGGTCCAGGATTTCCGGAATTTCCCGGGTTCCCGGAGGTTCCCGCATTCCTGGCATTCTCAGAGCTTCCCTTTAGCGAGATGGCTGCGAACATATCGGGTTCATTGAAGATCTCGGGCGAATGTCTGATCGACATATGCGAAATAGCCCCTGTCCCTTCCAGACAGAACATGCCCGCTCCCATCCCTCCGATGGGGAAGGCTACACGCTGAAGATATTCGCCGCTATAAGGACCATTATAAGAATGCTGGGCATAAATAAACATGTTTTGAAAGACGCAGAAGGCGGTCACCAGGATGATTTTTGAAAGACCTTTCATGTTGGATATATATAAATTAATTTAAATATCATGGTGAAAATAAGACATTCACCAGCAGCTATACCAGCCGTGCTATAATAAAAACACGCTCCTAGTAGAAAAGTCCTAGTCATTTCTAAGAATTTTTTTAAATTTATTATAAGATTTAAAACGCATTAACTATCTTGCTAATCTGTTTTTGCCCGAAATTCCTGTCGATCGATTCCTTAACGACCTTAATTGCAGATCTCAGTTGCATGGGTTTTTTGTTTTGTTCTTCGTAATAATTTGACCCTCTGATTAAACCTTCCTTCGTGGTTAGACTGCCGGTAGCATGAGATTTCCATTTTTATTCAAAAAAATCATTCATGACCATCGATCGTGACAGTTATTCATTCGGGTTATTTTACCAACTCAATGAGACACCCCTTCCCCAACTATTAGAACAGCTTGGATTGGAATCTATCAAAGGCATCGATATGCGCAGGATTGCCATCCCCGCCCTTCTTCTGCGACGGCTGGATCCGGAGGCTGTCCGGATGATCCTGGCGGAACCCTGCGGCATGGGAAATATCACCACCGAACATGCTGCTTTTATTTGCGAAGGATTAAGGAGCGAAACGGCCTTTGTGGAGGAAGTCGAAGGAGGGATCGCCTTCAGGCAGGACCTGCGGATAGCCCTCTACGACAGTATCGCAAAAAATAAGGAATACAATCATATCGCCATCCACGATAGTGCCAAGGATTACTACAAATTCGATCTGGATCTGCACTTCCAGGCGGAGCATCTTTTTCACCGGTTGAAACGGGGTGACGATCCGACCGTCATAGAAATCTTCTATTCGGATTCCCTGAGGCCTTTGCTGGACACCTGTCTGCCGGAATTGAATCCCGATGCGGCCGCCTCGCTCGCCAGTTTTATGAAAATAACCCTTCCTGAAGAGGTGGTGGAGAAGGCCGGCATGTTCGCCTGGGAAAGATATTATACCTGGCTGGCTAAAGATGCCCTGGCCAGGGATGATGAGGAGGCCTTGCGGGACATTTATGAAAAATTATTGAAACGTTTTGATCGCTCCGCCCAAAGTCCGTTGTTCTTTTATGAAGCGGCCGTTTATCTCCGTTTCGGAGAGCTGGAAAAGGCGGCCTATGTGAATTTATATGGGCTCCAGGCCTTGCCACCCTATGGCTCCGCCCTGCCCCGTCTCGTGAAATTTTCCTTACAGGAAATACGCATCCGGGAAAAAAAGGAGGATTTTGAAGGAGCCTGTGCCATTGGCCGCAGTCTTCGCCAGGAACTCGACACCTTTAATTTTGCCCCGCAAAATGAAGAACAGATGAAGGACCTGGTAGATTATATTGTCGCCTTTATGCGGGTGCAGAAACGAGTGAACTATAAGACGAATCTCAACCGGGAAATCAAACGGCTCGCCGATCTGCTGGTCGGTCATAAAGGCTCACCGTCTTCTGCTATACTAAAATATTACCAGGCGCTGCCTGAGCCTGAACCCGTCAGAGCCTCCGGACTCAAACTGATGCTGAAATCGTTAAGGGGGTACCTGAGCAGGAAAAGAGTGTTGTGATTTAAGCTGCAAGCCGCAAGCTGCAAGATTCAAGTCTGAAGATTTTAAGCGCTCAGTCGGTGTTTTTTATTTGGAACGATAGTTTTCATCGTCCATTCGATCCGTTTTTCAAAGGGGTGTTTACGGACTGCGCAATCTTCTTTGGTGCAGATAAAACAAGAGAAATCCATACAGGCATCGGAATGCACGAAGAACTCCATCGCCTCTCCGAACTCCGTCCTGATCAGGGCCGTCAGCGCGTCGATCTCCGTATGCGCTTCCACTACATTCAGATACCAGGGTACCGTCAAATGACAATCGACATGCAATAAACCTCCGTATTTGATAACCCTGAAATTATGGAGGTCTACCCAGTTTTTACGCCGGTTGGCATTCAGCCAGCCGATCATCTTCTCCAATAACTGCATATCCGCCTCGTCCATGATACCAGCAATGGAGCTGCGCAGGATCCGGTAACCCGTATACAGGATGATCCCGGCAAAAAGAATCGATATGGCCCCATCCACCCAGGTCATTTTGGTATATAAGATGATCCCTAATCCCAGGATGATCCCCAGGGTGGAATACGTGTCGGTCCGCAAATGTCTGCCGCTGGCAACCAGGGCCATGGATTGGTTCTTTTTCCCCTTGTAAATGCTGATCGAGCCCACTACAAAATTGATCACCGCAGTAATGCCCACCAGGATAATCCCTTTATCCAGTTTCTGGATCGTATGCGGATGGATAAGATTTACGATCGATTCATAAATGATGATCAGCCCGGCCATGATGACCAGGGAGCCTTCTACGGCCGCCGAGAGGAACTCGGCCTTACCATGTCCATAGGGATGGTCTTCGTCCCTGGGTTTGGAGGCTACATAAAGACTATAGAGACCGATGAAACCAGCGATCACGTTCACGGTGCTTTCCAGTGCATCCGTCAGTACGGCAACCGATTGAGTCAGGTAATAAGCAATGATTTTCAGCCCAAAAAGGAGGACCGCTACGGCTACTACGATTTGCTGGAATTTTACGTTTTCTTTGCTTTTTTCCAAAATAGACGATTGCTTGAAAAATAATAACTATTCTTCCGCGGCTTTTAATTTTGCTTCCTTGCGTTTCTGTATAAACGTCCGGATGTCCCGGATAACCCGGAAATAGAATTCCTTGTTGAACAATTGTGAGTCATGGAGGGCTTTGTAAATGAGGAAGATCCCGATAGGAGTCAGTACATAGGTCGCCATCCACATGCCGGCAAAGGGTGTCATCACATCCTGTTTGACAAACTTTTTCCCGAAATTATTCAGCAGGAAAAAGATAACGAAGAATACAACGGCAAAGATCAGCGGCAGACCGATCCCGCCTTTACGGATAATCGACCCCAGGGGTGCGCCAATAAGGAACATCACCAGACAGGCTACCGAAAGGGTTAACTTTTCATGCCAGGCGATCAGGTGCAGACGGAGATCGTTCTCTTCATTTTCAAATAAATACGCTGGTTGGTCCAGGTTGCTTTTCACTCCGTTGATGGTGGAAATGGTCCGGTCCAGGACAGAATTCCGGGTGCTGTCCGGAAGCATGTCCAGGAAGGTCATGACCCTGGGTGCCGTCTTTTTATTGGCATCGGCCAGTTTGCTGGCGCTGTCTTTATGGTTAGCGGGATTATTCGTTGCATTGCCCGTTTGGACATTGCCGCCCGGTCCGCCCGGCCTCCCCATTACGGCGGCTTTACTGATGGAATCCTGGATCCTCCGCATGGAGTCCCGGACCTTCGCCACAAAAGCCGTGTCATGGGTTCGCATCACCGAATCGCGCAGAATTACGATCCCGGATTTTCGTGCAGAATCCAAATCGTTTCCGTTAAGCAGTTTTCCATCCAGTCCTTTAATCAGGGAATCTCTCCCTTTCCAGGCTGCCAACCCAGTGTGGTTTTTCTTCGCCAGGGAGTCACGTACCTTATTTACCGAGTCACGGGCCCGGTTTTCGGCGATTGTCCTTTCTTCCGTCGCCTTGGCATAGGCCTTGGTGGCACTGTCAAAACGTTTCCTGGCCGAGTCCAGTGAAGGCGCTTGCAACCCTGCGATCCAGGCACTGTCCATTGCTTTGGGGAATTTCAATGTTGCCTTCATGTCCCTGGATACCCGCTGCAGGTAGGACATATTCACCTTCTCCAGGGAATCGATCCTGCCGGTCAGCTGGCGCATGCTGAGCATCATGTAATTATTCTTAAAGGCGCTGTCGTCCGTCTTGTTTAATTTGAAGGAAGTCAGATCCAGCACTTTTTTATATTCCTTAAAGCCGAGCCGGACAAACTCCGTATTGAGGGATCCCCGGTCTCCCTTTTCCCGGTAGGTCCATCCGTTCTGCAAGGTAAAGACCAGGAATTTTTTGTTGGCTGAGACAACCATTTTCCCTTTTTCCGCTACGATAATATCGTCCTGTACCCCTGCATTATCCTGTTCATAGATCACCACGCTGCGGATGGTGGAATCGTCTTTTTCCTTTTTACCTATCTTGATCACATAACCCTCGATCCGGTCATAAAACACCCCTTCCTTGATATCGAAGGCCGGTTTGCTCATGATGATATCGTATTTGAGGGTATTCATTTTTAAATTGGCGATCGGGATCAGGTTATTATTGAACAGAAAAGCAATATAACAGACTACCAGGCTGACGAAGAACAAAGGCCGCATAAAACGGAGCAGCGGAATCCCGGCCGCTTTGATCGCAATCAGTTCAAAAGTCTCGCCCAGGTTACCAAAGGTCATAATGGACGACAACAATACCGCCAGGGGCAGGGCCAGGGGCACCAGGGTGGCACTCACATAAGAGATCAGCCGCAAAACGGTGAAAAGATCCACCCCTTTACCCACGATATCGTCGATATAGAGCCAGAAGAACTGAAGGACCAATACGAATAACGTTATGAAAAAGGTGGCTATAAAAGGCCCGATAAAGGCTTTTATGATGAGAAGATCCAGTTTTTTTATCAGCGGCTTTATCAAGTGGTTCGAATTCCGGCTTTCTGAAATGATGTTATCTTTAACGTATGAATCCCGCAAATTTACAACTTTCACCAGAGGAATTGGCATTGATCAGCGACTCATCCTGGATTTTAACAAAGAATGCGACCATGGCCAGGATTATCGCTTTTTTCGCGGATCTCAGCGAGGAAATGAAGTCCCTCTGGCCCCATACCACCAATCCCAAAATCTCCAAAGGGGAGAACTACAATGGCCTGCCCTATGTCGTCCTGGATTACCCCCGTCTTTTCGGCCGGGAGGATGTTCTGGCCGTTCGCACCCTTTTCTGGTGGGGGCATTATTTCAGTGTGACCCTACATCTGAAAGGCCGGTTCCAGGAAAGCTTGCTGCCCGTTATAAAAGAGAATCTGAAGAAATTAAGCGAATTGGGTTTTCATATCAGCATTTCCGACGACGAATGGAAACATGAAATCGAAGCGGATCATTATACCCCCATAGAGGAAATTAACGAATCCGATCTGGAAGGCAGGATGACCAATCACCCATTTCTAAAACTTTCCGCAAAATGTCCCCTGGAAGCTGGGAATATTCATGAAAAACTGATGGAATTGTTTGGGGCGCTGACGGTTTTGGCGACTTAGCGGTAATTTCTCTTTGTGTTTAGATGATATATTCTTTTAATAGTCAGTTAGTTAAAATGAGTTTTCCGTAAACTGAACTATTAAAGTATTTAAGCGTTTCCGTAACCAAAGTCATCAAATGATTAGCATTTCCCCAAAATTTGTGACCAACAATTACCTGTTTTCGCTAGCCAATTTTTGGGTATTTTTGAAAATATTAAATTTCTTAAGGTTTTGATAAAAGAAATAAGCATCAATAATTTCAAATCGGTTCAGGAATTAACTATTCCCCTTACCCGATTTAATGTGCTAATTGGTTCCAACGGGTCAGGTAAATCCAATATCCTGGAGGCTATTGCTTTTGGTGCTGCTGCTTCCGCTAATAAATTGGATAATGAATTTTTAAGCTCCAGGGGAATCAGAGCTTCTGACTCTCCCTTAATGAAAAGCGCATTTTCAATTTCAAATGCTTCAAAGGAGATTTCCTTGCAATTTAAAACTGCAGAAAAAGATATTCAGTTTTCAATTGAAGAAGATGATGGGCCGGTTCTAAAATGGGTTGTAAAAGAAAAAGGGATTTTGGAAGGTAGATTTATTGAAATTTTTTTGGATGCACTTTCCGAAATGAAAAGAAAAGACCCTAAACTTTACGATAGAACTATAGAACACCTAATAAATAATAAAAACTTCCAGTTTGGCGAAATCATAAGTTGGCCAAGAGAAAAAGAATTAACCGAATTTTTAGGGACTCCTTTATCACAGGATAGAACAAATAGAATCCATGATCTCAACTTCCATGACGAATTCCTAGCTAATTTTATCATTTATAGCCCTGAAATAAGTGCATTGCGGAAATTTGAAGACGAAAGTCAAATCAAACCCTTAGGCATAAAAGGGGAAGGGCTTTTCAATTTGCTCCAAATCTTTAATGAAAGTGAAAGCTACGGTCCTGATACTATTAACGAATTAAAAAGATATTTATATATCATAGAATGGTTCGACGATTTTGAGGCGATTTATGATAAAGCTTCCGGAAGAAAAAGTTTAGTTGTTAAAGACCGTTATATCCCGGAAATAAACCTAAATCAGAATAATGTAAATGAGGGGTTCCTGTTCCTGCTATTTTATATTTCACTTTTTGTAAGTAGGGAAACTCCCTCCTTTTTTGCTATTGATAATATCGAGGCATCCTTTCATCCAAGAGTTTGCGAAGAACTAATTAAAATATTAATCAAGCTATCAAAAGATCATAATAAACAAATCATATTAACCACCCACAACCCCTTTGTGTTAGATGGACTAGACCTTGAAGATGAGGAGCAAACTCTTTTTGTGGTTAGAAGAAATTCGGATGGAGAGACCATTGCAGATAAAATTGGCAAACAAAAAGAGGTAAAGTTATCTGAGGCATGGATAAGGGGGTATATAGGAGGGCAACCAGAAACTATAGAATAATGAAGTTTGCATTTGTGGGAGAAGGGCTGACAGATCATATTGTTGTAAAAAATCTTTTAATTGGATTATATAACGACAAGAACCTTGCACTTAATCGATTGCTTCCAAAAGAAAAAGAACCTGTTGGATGGGGGAATGTATTACGGTTTCTCTCCACTGAAGAATTTCAGACCGGAGTTAAAAATTCTGACTATATCATCATTCAGATCGATACAGATAAATGTGAGGAGTGGAAGGAAGGATTGCCTCAAATAGGAGATGATGAATCAAAAATAGATTCCTTTATATCTCAAGTGACCGCTGTCCTCATAACGAAAATAGGAGAGCCCTTCTATACAGAAAATAAACCTAAATTCATCTTTGCCATAAGCGTTCACGAACTGGAATGCTGGCTTCTGCCTTTTAATTCCAACAACTCCGCCCATCAGGCAAAAATGGTTAACTGTCTAAATACTCTCGAAAAGATAGCTACCGCAAAAGGATTTTCTCTTCATCAAAAAAATTATCAGGGCGGAAGGCATTATGATGATTTCTCAACGGGTATGAAAAAGAATAGCGAGCTAAAGCAAAAGTATGGGCTTAATCCAAGCCTTAAGATATTTATTCAAAAGCTGCCAAAGGCTATTGCGTCAGGCTCAGATGAAATCGTGAAATGAAAGAAATAAATACGAGGTTCTCATGATTTTTATTCTTTTTTCAATTGTCTACTTTTTGATATTTAGGTGGATTTGGTTTGATTTATTGGGAACACATGACCCTTACTTCTTTACCGATACTGCCCAAGGAATTACACGGTTGCCTACTTTCCTGGCTATCTATTTAGCCTCTTTGATTATTTTATCTCAGGCAGGAATAGTAATATCCAGATGGAATAGAAGATTTGGAATATGTAGAGGTTTTATTTATTCCCGAAGTTATTGTTTAGCGTTATTGTTGCTTTGTACTTCGTATCTAATTTACGTATCCATTAAATTTATTACCTAAGTACGAACCCAAATTGCAATCTGACACAATTGATTTTACAGACCCAATGTCTCTATAATTTAAATAAAATTGCCCCTCCTAAATTTTCCTGGAAAATTTCCCGAACAAAAAACTCTCCCGAAAAAGCATCCAATGAAAAAGTATCAACGAAACCACGTGAGGGATTGAAGCAAAAAGCCCGGAGCCAGGTAAGCGAAGCGAGCCATACGAAAAAGGGCCCAACAAAGTTGAGCCCTAAATAAAGTATAGGTGAGGACTTGCCGAGTAAAGCCCAACCCAGTGTAGGCGGGGCACGCCAAAATATGCAGTCCACGTAATCAGGAACCAGCCGGTGTAAAACCCAGGGAGGCTAATTCCCCAACCGGTGAAAAAGATCCTTCACCTGCGAACTCCAAAGCTGACTCTGATCTTTAATTTCCTTCTTTTCAGCAAAATCTTTTATAATGAGGATAGTCAGATTCGTCACTTCTGATTTTTCGATGCGGAACTCAAAAAATTCTTCTTTAGGAGAATGCGTCCAGTGAAAGCGTATGAACTTATCCGTTTCACTCTCGAGCATGTCGGCCTTATCCGTGGTGCCATTCCAGGAAAAACTGTAAACCTTATCTCTTTCGTCAACCTTATCTGCGAACCATTCCTGCAGTCCTGCGGGTGAGCTTAAAAAGTCATATAAAATGGAGGGGGAACATCTTATTGGGAATTCTAATGTGAAAAGCTGCTTCTTACTCATCTATTTGTCAATTGAATCTTGTTACCAAACATCCCGGGAATCTTTTCTATCGCCTCAGTCAGCAATTTTTGAAATTACCAGGGTACCACCACCGCTCCCCATTTGGGAGAAACCCGGCGATTATTGCAATAATATAAAAATAATTCAACCATCAAAACTTTTTTTCGCTCAGTGTTTAATAGTCAAAACTAAACAACTATGATACTTTTTTATCCTAAATGGACTGAGTACCAGTATTTTATAAAATTATTTTTGGTTACACATCCGGAATTGGGTATATTGCTATTCACATCTTTATAACCACCAGCCAGTCTTTAGTATAAGAAAAGCTCTATTTATACGTTTTTACAAGGAATCCTATTAAACATTACCCATAAACCTTTAAAACCCTTTAAAGACCTCAAGCCTATGAGCATGCGTCAACTCAAGATCACGAAGAGTATAACAAATCGTGAATCCCAGAGCTTGGAGAAGTACCTGCAGGAGATCGGTAAAGTAGAGTTAATCAGCCCGGAAGAGGAAGTGAAACTTGCTGTCCGGATCAAGCAGGGAGATCAAAAAGCTCTCGACAAATTAACCAAGGCCAACCTTCGCTTTGTGGTTTCGGTGGCCAAACAGTACCAGAATCAGGGACTGTCGCTGCCGGATCTCATCAATGAAGGGAATTTAGGCCTGATCAAGGCGGCCCAGCGTTTCGATGAAACCAGGGGCTTTAAATTCATCTCTTATGCCGTATGGTGGATCCGTCAAAGTATCCTTCAGGCACTGGCGGAACAATCCCGTATCGTTCGTCTTCCACTCAACAAAGTAGGCCTCACCAATCGCATTCAGAAGGCTTTTTCCCAATTGGAACAGCTGTTCGAACGCGAGCCCTCAGCCGAGGAACTGGCCGAAGTATTGGAACTGGACATCGAGGAAGTCTCTTCCACAATGGGGATCTCAGGTCGTCATGTAAGCATGGACACTCCCTTATCGGAAGGCGAAGAGAACACTTTGCTGGACGTAATGGAGAATCCCAATGCCGAAAGGGCGGAGACGAACATCGAACACAAAGAATCCCTGAAAATGGAGATCGACCGTTCGCTGAAAGCCCTTACGGAAAGACAGAAAGAAGTCATCTGTTTCTTTTTTGGCATCGGGGTGGACCATCCTATGAGCCTGGAAGACATCGGAGAACGTTTTAACCTGACCCGGGAGAGGGTGCGCCAGATCAAAGACAAGGCTATCACCAAATTACGCAGTAACAACCGTTCCAAGATGTTACGTAGTTATTTGGGCGTATAGGCCCCCTAGCCCCCTAAAGGGGGGAAAAGGCAGCAAGAACTTCGTGTTAAACACTGTTTAACACTCGTTTGAGCTACCGCTCGTAACCTTCGTCCCGCTCTTTGAGCGAAACTCGGTTACCTTCGCCGGGAGCTCGGTAATAATCCGTAATCACACCCTATTAAAACAACCTTTAAACAACAAAAAATTTGAAATAAAATATACACCTAAGATTCCCTAAATTTGCCACTCTTTTAAGTGAATATAACCTGGTTGTATTCACTTTTACTTTTGGGGCAATAGCCCCAAAGACCGAAGGTCAATCATAAGACGGTAAGCGCAAGGGGGGATATTTTTAACAAAATTCCCCCTGCGCTTACCAAGGGGAATAGCCCCAGAGACCGAAGGGTCCAAGGGCAGCATTATTAGATAAAATATAAATAGCGCATGTATGTTTGAAAGTTTGTCGGAGCGGCTGGAGTCGGCGTTTAAGCAGATAAAGGGGGAGGGCCGCATTACCGAATTGAATATCGCGGCAACGGTCAAGGATATCCGTCGTGCCCTGATCGATGCGGACGTCAACTATAAGATAGCCAAGGACTTCACCGATACCGTCCGGGAAAAGGCCCTGGGCCAGAAAGTGCTGACGGCGGTAAGTCCCGGCCAGTTGATGGTCAAGGTCGTGAAGGACGAACTGGTGGAACTGATGGGCGGAACCGAAAGCGAACTGAACGCAAAGGGGGCGCCGGCAGTCATTCTGATCGCCGGTCTGCAGGGTAGTGGTAAAACTACGTTCAGCGGCAAACTGGCTAATTACCTGAAAACCAGGAAAGGCCTGTCTCCGCTCCTGGTTGCGGCAGATATCTATCGTCCTGCGGCTATCGAGCAGCTCAAGGTACTTGGGGGTCAGATCGGGGTAGATGTCTACAACGAGCCTGATAACAAGGATGCGGTGCAGATCGTCCTGGCCGCTATAAAAGAGGCTAAGAGCAAAAATAAGAATGTAGTGATTATCGATACGGCCGGTCGTCTGGCGATCGACGAAGTGATGATGAAAGAGGTGGAGGCCATTAAAAAGGCCGTCAATCCCCAGGAAATCCTCTTTGTCGTGGATTCCATGACTGGTCAGGATGCGGTCAATACGGCCAAAACCTTCAATGATGTCCTGGACTTTACCGGGGTGGTGCTGACCAAACTCGACGGGGATACCCGGGGTGGGGCAGCCTTATCCATCAAATACACCGTTCAGAAACCGATAAAGTTCATCAGCAGCGGGGAGAAAATGGATACGTTGGACGTATTCTACCCCGAGAGAATGGCGCAAAGGATCCTCGGGATGGGGGATATTACCACCCTCGTGGAAAAGGCCCAGGCGCAATTCGATGAGGTTCAGGCTAAAAAGCTGGAAAAAAAGATCCGCAAGAACCAGTTTGATTTTGAGGATTTCAAACAGCAACTGGAGCAAATCAAGAAAATGGGGAATATCAAGGACCTTTTAGGCATGATTCCGGGTGTTGGGAAGGCCGTAAAGGACATCGATATCAGCGATAATGCGTTTGCAGGGATCGAAGCGATGATCAATTCGATGACTCCCTTCGAAAGGACCAACCCGGATGTGATCGATCAGAGCAGAAGAAAGAGGATTGCAGGGGGAAGCGGCAAAAAACTGGAAGATATCAACGCATTTCTGAAACAATTCGAGCAAATGAAACAAATGATGAAAATGATGAATAAGATGCCGATGGGAGGAGCCCTGGGGCGACGGAAATAGGCATCTTATCGGCCTGAAAGGCCAATCATAAGACGGTTGATCGGAAACACGCTACTTTTTGCAAATGCGGGTTTACGATCAACTCACGATGCCGATGGGGGGAGCCCTGGGGCGGAGGAAATAGATAAATCGCAGGATTCACCGCTCATGGAGCAAGGTTGTTAAAGCAAAAGTGGCGGATCTGGGTAAATCGTTAATTTTTAAGCCCGTTCATAAAATATGGCACCTTACATTTCGAGGTTTATTTGATAAGTATTATTTTTGAATTATTAGTAGCGGATGGCTACCTTTGCCGTCCGAAAAAAGAGTAACCTTATTGTTCACGCATTTAAATTTCTATTTAAAATGCCAGTTAAAATCAGACTGCAACGTCACGGGTCTAAGAAGAGACCATTTTATTTCATCGTAGTAGCCGACGGCCGTGCGCCCAGAGATGGCAAGTTCATCCAAAAGATCGGTACGTACAATCCCCTTACTGTTCCTGCTTCTGTTCAATTAGATCGCCAAAAAGCGCTCGATTGGCTGCACAAAGGTGCTCAGCCTACCGACACGGTACGCAGGATCTTATCTTACAAGGGAGTTCTTTACCTGAAACATTTATTGCGTGGTGTGAAATTGGGCTTGTTCGATGACGCAACCGCAATGGTGAAATTCCAGACCTGGCACTCCGAACACGAGATCCAGATGAAGAAACGCCAGGAAGATAACAGAAAGTCTAAATACCCCCGTAGGGCAGGCGGACCTCCTGTGAGAAGAGTAGAGAGAAGAGAGGAAGGCGGTACTCCGGCACCTGCTGCACAGGCTTAGGCTCGATGCAAAGGGTCCAGGACCAAAACAATGAAATTAGTATCAGGAGGAAAGTAAGCCCGGAATTGCCGGATTATTGACCTCCTGATTTTTTTTGTGATTAAATAACCATTCAAGGGAACATAGTTCCCTGGCTGAAGGCCCATCATATGAGCAGTAATTACCGGAATATAGGAAAATTGGTAGCCGTATTCGGCCTCCAGGGTGAACTTATCCTGCAGCACCGGCTGGGTAAAAAAACCAGTCTGAAGGGACTTACGACGATATTCCTGGAAGATAAAAAGGATGAAATGCTGCCCTGGTTCATCGAAACGACCAAGATAAAGGGCGCCGAAGACCTGTATATCAAACTGGAAGGCATCGATTCCAAAGAAGCCGCCAAAAAAATCCTTTCCAGGGAAGTCTGGCTCTC
>NZ_JBTLQH010000051.1:0-46085 GCF_054461575.1 Flavitalea flava | reverse complement strand
GCTGACTACCATAATCGAGCGGAAAATTGACGGGATCAAAGAAACAGTCGCAAAGATCGATACCCTGCATGTGAACCTGAATGTGCTTCCAAAGGAACTCAGAAGGGACGATTATCTTAAAGATAAACTTACCTCACCGGAGTTAAAACAGTTCATCCATATGGAAGAGATCAGAGGTTCGGAGGGCCTGAATACTTTTAAGGTGGAACGTTACCGCAGGGATGCTACACCTTTTTCAGTGATCATTATGACCCTTATCGGGGCCGTAGTTTCCTCCCGTAAGATCAGGGGAGGTAGCGGTCTTCACCTGGCATTTGGTATCGTTACCGCCTCCCTTTTCGTCGTGATGGACAAGTTTTCGGTTACCTTTTCTTCAAAGGGAAATCTTCCTCCCATGCTGGCCGCCTGGCTGCCTAACATCATATTTAGTTTCGTGGCGATCTGGTTATACTTTAAAACTCCCAAATAATGTTTGGCTAATCATTTGTTCTACAACGATCCTTGGCCTAACTTTACCCGTGTCAGAACCGTTCGCTGGGAACCACGGGTTCCCTGCCCGAAGGGCCATCATTAGAGAGATCCGGGCATATGGCTAAATTAAATAATAGCCGTATGACCTAACAAACTCTTCAATCCGAAAGAACATTAAAATAGTTTCGATATGGCAGTAATAAAGGACAGGTTTAAATCAAAAGCGGATGCTGTGGCAGCTGAGATCAAGGATTTATTAAAAGAGCATGGAAATAAGAAAATAGGAGAAGTTACCCTTTCTCAGATCTACCAGGGAATGCGGGGAATTACGGGTCTGGTGACGGAAACATCCTTATTGGATGCCCAGGAAGGGATCCGGTTCCGTGGATACTCCATACCGGATTTACAGACCAAATTGCCCAAGGCGCAAGGTGGGACGGAACCTTTGCCGGAAGGATTATTTCATTTAATGCTGCTGGGTGAATTACCGACGGATGAGGATGTGCAACAGATCACTGCTAACTGGCAGCGGCGCAGCCATGTGCCCAATCACGTATTTGCAGCGATCGAGGCCTTACCGATTGCCACTCATCCCATGACGCAGTTTGTAATAGCCATTATGGCACTTCAGACGGAAAGCAAATTTGCAGAAAGATATGCTGCAGGAATGAATAAAAAGGACTACTGGGAGGCTGTTTTTGACGATTCCATGGACCTCATCGCCCGTCTTCCCCGTGTGGCCGCCTATATATATCGTAGAAAATATAAGGGTGAGGATCACATCCATCCCAATGGTTTGCTGGATTGGGCAGGTAATTTTGCCCATATGCTCGGATATGAGGATGAGACCTTCCGGGAACTGATGCGGTTGTACATGACCATTCATGCAGATCATGAGGGAGGAAATGTGAGCGCCCATACTACCCATTTGGTGGGATCCGCTCTGGCCGATCCGTATTTGAGCCTTGCCGCGGGGATGAATGGACTGGCCGGCCCTTTGCATGGTCTGGCTAACCAGGAAGTGATCAAATGGATCCTGGAAATGCGGCAGGAGCTGGGAGTGGAATTACCCAGTCCGGAGCAGATCGGAGACTATGTCCGCAAGACCCTGAATGAAGGAAAAGTAGTTCCCGGTTATGGTCATGCCGTATTGCGTAAGACGGACCCACGGTTTACCGCTCAGATGGAATTTGGTAAGAAACATATCAAAGACGATTCCCTGGTTCAAACCGTATGGAATATCTATGAAACAGTACCTCCCATTCTTCAGTCCCTGGGAAAGATCAAGAACCCCTGGCCGAATGTGGATGCCCATAGCGGCGCCCTGCTGGTTCATTACGGCATGGTTGAATATGAGTTCTATACCGTCCTGTTCGGGGTTAGCCGGGCCTTGGGAGTACTAGCCAGTCTATGCTGGGACCGGGCCTTAGGTCTCCCTTTGGAAAGACCGAAATCCGTAACCACCGAACTCGTGAAATCCTGGTTGGCCGGGAAGGATGAAATCTGGGGGGATTAACCCCCCACCCCCTAAAGGGGGGAAAGAATGAGCCTGTGGCAATTTTTTATATTTTCTCCAGCGTTTGCAGAATATCCTGAAGGATATCATCCTTATGTTCCAGACCGACGGAAATGCGGATAAGACCAGGAGTGATATTGACGGCTTGTCTTTCTTCCGGCGTCAGCTTGGCATGTGTTGTACTGGCCGGATGAGAGGCGATGCTGCGGGTATCACCCAGATTAGCGGTTTTTGAAAGCATTTCCAGGTTATCCAGGAACTTCCTTCCACTTTCCAGACCTCCTTTTAATTCAAAGCAGAATATACCTCCGCCACTGTTCATCTGACGCTTAGCAATGGCATACTGGGGATGGCTGGGTAAAAAAGGATATCTCAGCCAGGAAATTTTTGGATGGGTCTCCAGGGCACTGGCAATAAAAAGGGCATTGGAGGCATGTCTCTCCATGCGTACATCCAGGGTTTCCAGGCTTCTGCTCAGGATCCAGGCATTAAAGGGCGACAAGGAGGGACCCGTGCTGCGGCAATACAGATAGATCTCCTTAATCAGTTCTTTTTTCCCAAGAATGACTCCTCCCAATACCCGCCCCTGTCCGTCGATCCATTTGGTTGCGGAATGAACGACCAGATCGGCTCCGTATTGGATCGGCGTTTGGCCGATAGGAGTGGCGAAACAATTATCTACATTCAGGATCAGTTTGTGTTTGCTTGCGATCTTACCGGCTGCTTCCAGATCGATGATATCGAGTCCCGGGTTGGTGGGGGTCTCCATATAGATCATCTTCGTATTCGGACGAATGGCGGCTTCCCACTGGTCCGGATCACCGGCATTTACATAGGTATATTCGATCCCGAACTTCGGAAGGTATTTGGTTATGACGGTATGGGTACTCCCGAAAATGGCATTGCAGGAGATCAGGTGATCTCCTTTCTTCAGAAGACCCATAAAAGAGGCGACTACTGCGCTCATGCCCGAGGCCGTAGCAAAACCTGCTTCAGCGCCTTCCAGGGCACACATACGATCTACAAACTCCTGTACGGAAGGATTACTGAACCGGCTGTATATATTATCATCCGTCTCATCTGCAAAAGCCGCGCGCATTTGCTCTGCGTCGTCAAAAACAAAACTGCTGGTCAGGTACAGGGGGGATGAATGTTCTCTTTCATCAGTGCGGTCAGTACGGATCCGTATGGCCTTGGTTATGCGATGTAGTGACATATAAAAACTGTATAATGTTTACGATGAATGTTGAATGACTATAAATTTTGAATGGTTATGAATTTTGAAGGATTATAAACGACCAGGCTAATCCACGATCCGGACTTCCCAACTTATTTGACAACGGGCCTCCTTTAAGGTGGCTGCAACTGAACAATATTTATCCATAGATAGTTCGCAGGCTTTTTGAGCTTTATCCGGATCGATCTTCCCTTTTAATTCAAAGACCAAATGAATGTTTTGCCAGAGGGATGGCTCCTTTCCGGGTTCTCTTTCACCTTCTACAAGCATATGGAAGCCTTCGACCACCTGCCGCTGCTTCTTTAAGATGGAGAGGATATCGATGCCGCTGCAGCCTCCGAGACCCATCAACAGCATTTGCATAGGGCGGATGCCGAAATTCAACCCCCCGGTCTCCGGGCTGCTGTCCATCCTGGCGATATGACCGGA
Organism: Flavitalea flava; assembly: GCF_054461575.1. Classification (NCBI taxonomy): domain Bacteria; kingdom Pseudomonadati; phylum Bacteroidota; class Chitinophagia; order Chitinophagales; family Chitinophagaceae; genus Flavitalea; species Flavitalea flava. The sequence continues at coordinate 42,432 of NZ_JBTLQH010000051.1, read as the reverse complement.
CGAATCCCTGGCTTCGAATCCAAAGTCCCCGTTTACCCTGTTAACCTCAATCTGTATCATAAAAAAGATTTTTGCAAATGTAATTCACCTATACGCTTAATTTGCATCGAAATAGAGAAACCGGCGAATGAAATATTATCATTATGAGCAGTCTTTTGACCTGGAATCCGGGCAATCGCTGTCTGGTATTAGGATTGCCTATCATACATATGGTCAGATAAATGAAGAGGGAAGCAATATAATTTGGGTATGTCATGCCCTTACGGCCAATTCCGACGTTGCCCATTGGTGGCCGGGAGTGGTCGGTCCGGGAGGACCTGTCGACCCTTCGCGGCATTTTATCGTCTGCGCTAATATCCTGGGCTCCTGCTATGGCAGTACCGGGCCCATGGAAGAGGATCCCCGGACCGGAAAGCCTTATTTTAGCCATTTCCCCCAGGTCACCATCCGGGATATGGTCAATGCCCATATTTTGCTGCGCAAACACCTGGGAATTAAAAAGATTCACCTGTTGATGGGGGGAAGCATGGGGGGGTACCAGGTTTTGGAATGGAGCGTAATGGAAAAAGAAGTGATTGAAAGATTATTCCTCATCGCCACTTCTCCTTCGGAAAGCGCATGGGGTATCGCCGTTCATGCCGCGCAGCGGCTTGCGATCGAGGCAGATGCCACGTGGAAGGAAGAGACTGCCGATGCCGGACGGAACGGCCTTAAGGCGGCAAGGGCCATTGGGATACTTACCTATCGTAATTACGGTATCATGGTCCGGAAACAAACCGATCCGGACAAAGAAAAACTAGACCATTTTAAGGCTGCTTCCTACATAAATTACCAGGGGGATAAACTGGTCAGCCGTTTCTCAGCCTATAGTTATTGGCTGCTTACCAAGGCTATGGACAGTCATCAACTGGCCAGGGGCCGTCATAAGAAAATGACGGAAATACTGGAGGCTATAACCCGGAAAACGCTGATCATCGGAATTGGCAGCGACATACTTTGTCCGGTGGAAGAGCAACGTTTTATTGCTTCCCATATGCCTGATGCCACCCTGGTTGAAATCGATTCCGCTTATGGGCATGACGGTTTTATGGTGGAAGGCCCGGATATTGCCGGTCATCTCAGGGATTGGCTGGATTAGAATTTCCTGGTCAGGACAGGCTTATGCTGACCATTTGCAGGCCATCTGCAGGATTTGTCGAAATTAAGGTTATCAGGGCATTTGCAAGCTCAATCTTCCCTGATAATAATCCAGGACCTTGGTCCGGAAAATATAGGTGTATTTGGCCTGTGCGAGACTTATATTAGCCCTGTCCGAATTGTTCTTGGCAATCACATAAACATCAGAATTGATCACTCCCTCATTGAACCGGATCTCGGTGGTCCGGAACGATTCGTTATAAGCAGCCGCCTGATCGATATAAGACTTATATTGTTTATAAGAGGATATCATATTCTGATAGGCTTGTTCGACGCTCTGCTGTAATAACAGGCGGGTGGAATTGGCATTGATCTCGGTATTCCGGAGATTGATCTTTGCCATTTTAACATTATTCCTGGCCCTGAGGAAATTTAAAATGGGAATGTTGAGCTGCAGGCCCAGGGACGTTTGCCTGTTGTTCTTGAACTGATCGCCCCAGCTTGGATTCTGGTTGCTATATTGTTGCTGCTGGGGAGCTATAACATCATATTGCGTACCACCTACGGTAACGATATTCCCTGTTATTAAATCTGTTTTTCCTGTTGGGATCTGGGTTGGGGGGGCCGCATTGGAATAATAGGAATTGACGTTGGCATAAAAAGAAAGGGTTGGATAGTACAGTCCCCTGGCTGCAGCCAGCGCTTTCTGATAGGATAAGATCCTCAGATCTGCGGATTTAATAGATGGGAGGGTATGCAGGGCCGTCTGATATATGCTGTCCGGATTTTCCTGGTAATCATTCAGCTGAAGCAACAAAGCGCTGCGGTCGTATTCGAGCTCCCTCTTATAAGGGATATTCAGCAATTGAAAGAGATTGATCTTTGCCGATTCCAGGTTACCCGCAGCAATAGCCAGATTGGCCTGGTCTCCGGCGTATTGCCCTCTGAGATCGGTAAGATTGGAGAGTAAAAGCAGCGCACCTTCTTTATTCTGGCCCTGCAATCGTTGCACTTGTTTGTCATCGATACCGGCCAGTTCACGGGAGATATTCAGGAGGTCCTGGCTGCTTAGGACCTGCAGGTAAGCCAGCAACACACTCAAGGTAATATTGTCCTTTTGCTGCTGCAGATCCATTTTGGTGGCTTTATAGGCATAATTATACTGACGTATGCTATTTTGCAAACTCAATCCGCTGAACAGGGTCAGATTGGCATTTGCCGAATAATTTCCGGAAACCGTCTGCTCGTCGGTATAGGTATAGGATTGGGTAATAAGACTGCGTCCAAAACCAATTCCCTGAGTGGCCTGAGCTGCAACATAAGGCAGCAGATTATCCCAGGCCTGATTGAGGTTTGTTCTACCAGTTTGGGACAACAGATCGGCCTGGTTGACCAGGAGATTGTTTTTGATGGCAATATCGACGGCCTGTCGGATGCTGAGCGAACTGCCTATTTCCGGAGAGCCGGTATTATTTGTGGTGTTTGTTTTGTTTTGTGCATGGGCCTTGTTCAGGGACAATAGTACAACCATTAATAAATAAAGAATCGCCTTCTTTTCCATAATTACATTTTACGCTTTATTTACGTTTGTTCTGCTTCGTGTTCTTTTCCTTTTGGTGTTTTGTTCTGCGATTAACCATTATCGACACGGCCATCCAAAAGGTTGATGATCCTCGATCCGTAAGCAGCATTTTTTTCCGAATGGGTCACCTGTATAATCGTTACTCCTTCCTGGTTCAGTTGTTTGAATAAATCCATGATTTCTTCACCCTGTTTGGAATTCAGGTTACCGGTTGGTTCATCTGCCAGTAATAATTTGGGTTTGCCGATCAGGGCCCGGGCAATTCCCACTAATTGTTGCTGGCCGCCGGAAAGCTGAGCCGGGAAAAGATCTTTTTTACCTACAATCTGAAATCGATCGAGTATATCTGCCACCATGGCCTGACGTTCGGAAGATTTGATATTCTGATAGATGAGCGGGGTCTCAATATTTTCATAAACCGTTAGTTCATCGATGAGGTGGTAAGCCTGGAATACAAATCCGATATATTGTTTGTACAATTGCGAACGATGTTTTTCCTTCAACGTATGTACACTCTGGTCGATGAAAAAATATTCTCCTTCCGATGCATCATCCAGCATTCCGATAATATTCAGCAGACTGGATTTTCCCGAACCGGATGGACCCATTATGGAAACGAACTCGCCTTCCCCGATATGAAGATTGATATCTTTCAGAATAAAATTTGGTTTCCCGCCGACCATTACCCATTTCGATATGCGCTTTAATTCAATCATACATAAAAAATTAGCTTTTTAATTGCTGGTCTATATGTCTGTGAATAACATGCCAGCGTGTTACTCAGTGATACACAATATACTATCTATCAATTACATAGAAGATAGTTCGTTTTCGATACAAGAACTGTCCGTTTTTGATACACCCCTTGAGTCCTTTTTTCCGGCTACATGAACGGGCGATCGGGTGTACTCAGGTGTACATTCTCCATTATTCCGTTCTCAGACTTTTCGCGGGACTAGCCAGGGCGGTACCCAATGTCAACAGACCGATGACAGAAAAGGCAATGACCAGAAGGATGGATTCGGTTAGAAAAAAAGTCTGGAAACCTACAGAAATACGATAGGCAAAATTTTCCAGCCACTGATGCACCAGCCACCAGCTCAGGGGAAAGGCGATCAGGGAAGAGAGTACCGCCAACCGGATAAAATCTCCCGACACCAAACCAAGAAGATCGGGAAGTTTTGCCCCCAGCACTTTTCGGATACCGATCTCTTTCGTTCGGTTCTCTATGGTAAACAGAATTAGCCCGGTAAGGCCTAACGTGGCCAGAAAGATGGCCAGGATGGTAAAAAAGCTGAGGGCATTGCCCATGAGTTTTTCTTTCCGGCCCAGTTTGGCGAAATTATCATCCAGGAAACTGATCTTAAGCGGTTCTTCCGGCATAAATTCTTTTCCTGCATTTATCAGCAGGTCCAGAAAGGCGCTGGTCTGTCCGCCGCTGATCTTAACAGCAAGGGCATTTCCATTTGGGGAATACCGCAGAACGACAGGCCCGATCTTTTCCCGGAGAGAAGCAAAATTAAAGTCTTTTACCACCCCGATGACCCGCTGATCTCCATTGATCGAAGCGCCTACGGGATCGAATAATCCAAGGGCGGCCACGGCCGATTCATTCAGGATCAGGGCATTGGTATCCGTTATACGTTTTTTATCAAAATTTCTTCCATTGGTCAGGCGCATTCCCAGGGTGGCAATATATTTATCATCGACGGGAAAGGTCTGAAGGGTCATATCTTCTTTCATAGATGCGGTACGGTAAGTATACATCCAGATGCTGTTGCCCCCAGGGGTCCGGTTGCAGAAACTGGTGCTTATTACCTGGGACTGTTGTTCCAGGTAATGTTGAAAGGCAAGGGCCCTTTGGTTCAGGGCGCCTGCATTCTCGATCAGTACTACACCCTCCCCCCGGAAACCTTTATCCTTGTTTTTCATATACTGTATTTGACCGTATACGACAAAGGAGACGAAGATCAGGGAGGCCGCAAGGGTGAACTGAATAAGAACCAGGATATTACGTATCCGGAAATTGTTTTTTCCGGGCAGCCTGACAAGTGGCCGGATGGATAGCAGGGGTTTAAATGCGGTAAGATAAAAGGCAGGATAAATGCCTGCCAGAAATCCTGTAGAAAGAGAGAAAAAGATCAGCCAGGCATAATGAACCTTGAGAAGAGAGAGTGGCCCTGTAAGGACTGAGCCTGTGGCGGATTGATAGAAAAAAAGGATGACCTGTATCAGACCGCAAGCCAGGAACATAGCCAGAAAGCTGAACAATAAAGATTCCAGGAGGATCTGGGTAACAAGATCTTTTCGGGATGCCCCGAAGGCTTTTTTGATGCCCATCTCCCTGGAACGGATGGAAGAACGGGCGGTAACCAGATTCACATAATTGATGATCGCCAGTAAAATAAGGAAGATACTGATCGTTCCTAATAACCTTACCTGGGTTAAATTGCCACCTGGGGATAATTCGAATTTCAGATCGGAATGGAAATAAATACCGGTCAACGGCTGGATCAGGAATTTTACGGCAGTGTTTCCTTCTTTCCATTGTGCGAAGGAGACCGATGTGCTGCCGGAAGGGTAGACGCCTTTTTCCAGCAGGCGGTCCAGCCAGCTTTTTAAACCAGCTACCGATCCCTTCTCTTTTAATTTTACATAATTGTATACAGATGCTGAAGACCAGTTGATGGTTGGAGAGGAAACTATGGCAGGCTCCAGCGGTAACAGCACCTGTGGATCGAGGTGGGATTTTTCAAAACCTTCCTTCAGGACGGCAATGACGGTAAACGGTTTTTTCTCTTTTCCGATAAGGATGGTCCTTCCGATGGGATCTGTCCCGGAAAAGAAACGTTTGGCATAACTTTCTGAAAGAATAGTCTCCCCGGGCGCCAGTCCTTCCTGCGGAATAGCCCCTGCGCTGACCGGATAAGAAAAGACCCTGAAAAAGACAGGGTCGATATAATATGGATAAATATCCGTAAATGCACGATCCTGCTGGCCGGAGCGAACGGGAATCTCTACGCCTGAACGATCAAAGGAGGTTGCATATTGAACGTCCTTACAGGAAGCAGTCAGCAGTTCTTTAAGCAGGGATTGACTTTTGGCAAACCCTCCCATGTTAAAAAAGTCAGTGCCGATCCGGACTATCCTGTCCGCATCCCGGAAATGCCGGTCACAACTCATTTCCCGTTGTGAATAGATCAACAGGATAAAAGAGGCAGCCATCCCGATAGATAAACCGGCAAGATTGATCAGAGAAAAAACCGGGTATTTCCGGAAATTTCGCAGGGCCGGTTTCAAATGCGTATTTAACATAGTAGTGATGACTTGTTTTTTTGCGGCAATCGTAGCTATTCCCTATTCAAACCAGATGGGATCTACTCGGACCTAAGACTTTTCACGGGATTGGTCAGCGCTGCCCGAAGGGAGCGGTAACCTACGGTCAGGGCTGCGATCAGGAAAGTTGCCAGGATGGCCAGGGCAAAGATCCAGGCCCCGATCTGTATCCTGTATTTAAAATCCTGCAGGTACCTGTACATGACCCAGCCGGCAAGAGGCGCGGCGATAGCAAAGGCGATGACCAACAGACGGCTGAACTCTTTACCGAATAACCAAAGAATATTCATCAGGCTGGCCCCCAAAACTTTTCTCACACCGATCTCCTTGGTCTTACGCAGGGCCATAAAGGAAACCAATCCATAGAGACCCAGACAACCGATGAGGATGGCTATTCCGGCAAATACTTCAACCAGGGTCAGCATCATGGTATCCGTTTCATAAAACTCAGCAATCCGGTCATCCAGAAAATGATAAGCGAACAGGTACTCCGGATAGATCCCGTTCCAGATCTTCTCGAAGGAAGCCAATGCCGGCCTTGTATTGGCCAGATTAATCCTGATACTGCAATTCTCATAGTAATCATATCCGGCCATCATACAGATCGGGGCGATCTCATTGTGGAGAGAGTAATTATGAAAATCCTTCACTACTCCTACTATTGGGGCAGAGATGGTACCGCCGTTGATGCTGATACGTTTGCCGATCACTTCCTGCGGAGAGGGAAGATTTAATTTTTTCACAAAGGTCTCATTGACCACAAATTCACGGGTCGTATCGGAAGGAAAAAAGTTCCTTCCGGCGACCAGTTTCAATCCGAAGGTATTGAGATATTTATCATCGGCTCCTTTCATGTTGATGGACCAATGTTCGTCTTCGGCACGATTATCATACCGGATCCCTGTATTGCTGTTGCTGCCTGAGGCAGGAGGCTGATGACAAAGGGTGATCTTTTCAACTCCGGAGACCGCAGCCAGCTGGTCGCGCAGGGTATTCATCTTCGTTTTATCCCCGACAGGAATGGGCAGGGTTACAATCGCCTCCTTATTAAATCCAAGGTCGATATTTTTTGAATAATGGACCTGGGAGGCAATTACAATCGTTCCGATGATAAGGATCTGGCAGATCGTGAACTGGGCTACGACCAAAATCCGGCGAAGGGAAAATCCTCCTATATGAGCCTGCGACAATTTGCTTTTAAGGGCCAGTGCAGGCTGGAACCTGGACAGGACGAGACCAGGGTAGGAGCCCGACAAGAAAATGACCATCAGGGAAATTGCTGCCAGGAATACAGATAAAGACCAGTCACTGAAAAGCCGAAGAGTCATTTTGGTCTTCAGCAATTGGTTAAGAGAAGGAAGGGCGATCAGCGATAGTCCGTAGGCCAGCAATAAGGCAAAGCCGGTGATCAGGGTCGTCTCAGCGATGAATTGCCAGAAAAGCTGGGAACGCAGGCTGCCCAGAACTTTCCGTATGCCGACCTCCTTAGACCGGTTTAAAGCCTGGGCGGTGGCGAGATTGACAAAGTTAACACAGGCGGTAATGATCAGGAACAGGCCGATGAAACCCAGGGCCCATAAATATTTTTTGTCTGCGGAGCCATCGAACTCCGAATTGAAATGAATATCGGAAAGCGGCTGCAATTTAAATTGCCAGATCTTCGCATCCCTTCCCTGGTAATATTTTGAACTAAAACCGGTAAAGGCTTTATCTACGGTCGCCGGGCTCATTCCGGGCTTGAGGCGGACAAAACACATACTGCCGCTATAAACGGCTCCCCAACTGCTGTCACTTCCAATCCAGCTGCTGTAATCCTTTAAATTATCATAGGAAAGATAGATCTCCTGTTTACGATCGGTATTGGCAGGTATATCTTTTAATATACCGGTGATGGTAAAATCGGTCTTGCTATCCAGCCGGATGGTCTTACCGATGGGTGATTCCCTGCCGAAATATTTATTGGCGATAGTTTGCGTTACTACAGCAGAATGGGGATTAAGCAAGGCGGTTCGTTGATCACCCTGTGCCAGGGGAAAATTAAATATTTCAAAAAAAGATGACTCTGCGAAGGCGATCTTATCCTCCTCCCTAAACTTTTTTACTTCTTTTTCGGTGGGAAGAGTGATCAGGCAATTGTGATAGGCTACAACCCTTGCTGTTTTTTCAGCGAAGGTATAATCATTGCGGAAGGCCTTGCCAAGGGGTTGGGGCACCGCAGATTGATAATCGATCTTATCCTCGTGGAATTCGGTGATGACCCGGTATATCCTGTCTCCAGCCGGATGGAAAGTATCAAAGCTCAGGTGAAAACGGATAAGGGTAAAAATAAGAATGGCACAGGCAAGGCCCAGGGAAAGACCTGCGATATTGATCCCCGTATAAGCCTTGTGCCGTCGAAGGTTGCGCCAGCCAATCTTAAAACCCCCTGTCCCCCTAAAGGGGGAACTGATTTTGAACATGGTTATTGTATATTATTACTTTTTAAAAGAGTATGTTTTTGTTCTTACTTTTTCCCCCTTTAGGGGACAGGAGGTTTTATTCAGATCGCAGGCTTTTTACCGGGTTGGACACGGCGGCCCTGATTGCCTGGAAGCTAATGGTGATAAGTGCCACGGCTGCCGCCAGGATGCCCGCGATCAAAAATACCCACCACTGAATGGATGTCCGGTAGGCGAAATCCCCCAGCCATTTATCCATGGTATACCAGGCAACCGGAAAGGCGATCAGGGCGGCTATGAGAACGAGAAGCAGGAAGTCCTTCGATAACAACCCCACGATGCTGCCAACACTGGCTCCAAGGACTTTACGAATGCCGATCTCTTTTATTCGTTGGGTAATGGCAAAGGCGGACAATCCAAATAGACCCAGGCAGGCTATGAAGATAGCAATACCCGAAAAAATAGTAAAAAGACTGCCCTGTCTTTGTTCGGATTTATATAACTCATCGAACTTTTCATCGAGGAAGGTATAATCAAAAGGCGTTTCCGGCAGGAATCGTTTCCAGGTCTTTTCCAGGTGGGCAAGGGCCGCTGTTGTATTTCCCCCTGCAATTTTTAAAGATATGCGTGAATAGAAACCCTGGCTGGCTGCAGGCATCATCATGATCATTGGTACAATAGGCTGGTGCATGGATTCAAAATGAAAATCTCCTATGATTCCAACCACCTTTCCTTTTGTACCGCCATATTCGAAATTTTTCCCTACGGCTTCCTGTGGATGACGCATACCAAGGGCTTCGGTAGCGGCAACATTCAACAGAAAGGAGTTGCTATCCGTTCCGTATTCCCGGGAGAAATCCCTTCCGGCAACGACAGGAATTCCATAAGACGAAAGAAAATCATAGTCGGTGGCCAGGAACTTTATATCCGCATTTACCGGTCTCAGGGAATCCCCGCTTTCGGTGGATGCGCCCTGCTCGTCCAGCAGCCGCCCACTGGGGATCCGGGAGGAGCGCGTCGCATTTTTTATATTGGAATTGCTCAGCAGTTCGGTGCGAAAGGTCTCATAGGTTTTATCCAGGCCATTGTCATACAACATGGTTACGATACGTTCCTTGTCGAATCCAAGCGATTTTTGCTGCATAAAATGCAATTGCTGGAAAACGATAGCCGTACTGATGATCAGGATGATGGAAATAGAGAATTGGGTCACGACCAGCACTTTGCGGAAAGAAATGTTTTTTCCTCCGGCCTTGAACAGCCCCTTCAGGACTTTCGAGGGCTGGAATGAAGACATGAACAGAGCGGGGTAAATTCCGGAAATTATCCCGATGAAAAAGGGAGCCAGGAACAGCGGCACCAATACCCTGGCATTCAAAAGGCTTTGTATGCCAAGCGTCAGACCGGTGAGCTTATTGAGCCAGGGCAATCCAAACCAGGTCAACAGGATGGAGAGCAGGATCGCCAGCCAGGCAATGAGGACCGATTCGCTTAAAAATTGGGTGATGATCTCGCTTCTTAAGGCTCCGGCTACTTTACGGATCCCGATCTCCTTAGCCCGTAAAGTAGAACGGGCGCTGGACAGGTTCATATAATTGATGCAGGCGATCAGTAAGATAAAAAGAGCGATGGCCCCAAAAATATACACCCGGCTGATATCGCTGTTCTCTTCTATTTCCTCATCGAGATGAGAGCGAAGGTGAATGTCCGTTAGTTTTTGCAGATAGAGTTTCGTAAATTTCGAAGGTTTGGAACCCGGGCCTGCGTAATCCGCAGGCATATTTTTATCCAGGAAGGCAGGGAACTGCGCTTCCAGGTTTTTTGCCGGATAATCCTTCGGGAACAGGAGATAGGTAAAAAAGGAGTTATTGCCCCAATTGGTGAGCAAATTATGTTCTCCGTAGATAGCGCTGTCTTTGAGGGTATTGAAGGATAACAATATTTCCGGATGGAGGTGGGCAGTTGAAGGAAAGTCCTTATAAATACCGGTTACTTTAAAATTATTTTTGCTGTTCAAACGAATGACCTTGTTCATCGGATCTTCATTGCCGAAATATTTCCTGGCAGCATTCTCGGTAAGCATAATGCTGAATGGGTCAGCCAGGGCTGTAGCAGGATTCCCTTTGGTCAGGATTACATCGAAAACACTGAAGAAATTGTTATCGGCAAAATATACATTTTTCTCATTGAAGATCTTTTCTTCGTAACGCATGGGCGTTGTCCCTGCAAGAAGAATCCTGGTAATCTTCTGAATATCGGGAAATTCATTTTGTAAAAGCGGGCCAAAGGGCGGGGCGACGGCTCCCAGGTGAAGGGAAACGATACCATCCTTGTTGTTAAAACTCCTTGTTACCCGGTAAATCCGGTCGGCCCGGCTATTGTATTTATCATAGTTCACCTCATGAAGAATATATGTAAGGATGAGCAGGCAACAGGCCATACCGATGGTAAGACCAAAAAGGTTGATGAAAGAAATAAACTTATATTTCATCAGGTTACGGACGGCGATCTTCAGATAATTCTTGAGCATGAGATTAGCTTTAACGATTGTTAGTAATAATCAATTCTCCTCTTGGGCAATTCTATTCCGCTCTCAGGCTTTTAACCGGATTAGCCAGTGCGGCCCGTATGGCCTTATAGCCCACGGTAAGCCAGGCGATCAGGACGGTGCTGAAAAGAGCGATTAAAAATACGCCTGCACCCAGGTGGATCCGGTAGGCAAAATTATTCAACCAATTATTCATAAGGTACCAGGCAACCGGAGTGGCTAAAAGGAAGGCCGCTGCGATAAGCAGGGTAAATTCCCTGGAAAACAGGTATACAATGCTCCCGGCTGAAGCACCCAAAACTTTGCGGATACCCACTTCTCTTGTTTTTTGCATGGCCATGAAGGAGACTAAACCATACAAGCCGAGACAGGAGATAAAAATGGCCAGGCCCGTGAAAATCTTATAGATGAGGGCCAATTGATTTTCCTGATTGTAAAATTCGGCAATATGATCGTCGATAAAATAATCATTTCGTACATAGTCGGGAAAATTAGTTTCCCAAAGCTGCCGGATAGAAGCGATCGTACTGGAAAAATGAGCGGTATTTACTTTGATGGCGGTTCGGCTGCTATAATTCAGATTGGCAGTAATAACAAGAGGTTTTACTTCCTCCCTCAGTGAATTGGTCTTAAAATCTTTTACTACACCAACGATCCGTTGCCAGGCGGGTATGAGCAGCCGCATTTCTTTTCCAATAGCCTGCTGCGGATCTTTGATTCCCAATTTTTTTGCCATGGTTTCATTGATCACGATTCCACGGGCCGTATCCCCGGGAGCGTAAGGCTGTCCAGCCAGAAAATGGATGCCGAAGGTTTTAAAATAATCCGCGTCTCCGAATTTCAGATAAGCGTTGAAAGGAATATCTTTTTCAGAATGATTGAAATAAAAATTGGAACTCCAGTTATTATCGGAAGAGGGCTCATCTGCGGTAAGGGTAACTGCGTTTACGTCCGGGTTCTGTAATAACTGTTCTTTGAAAAATTTCATTTTTTGCAGGCTGGCACTGTCGGAAGGCCCGGGCATGACCAGAACTGCTTCCTTATTAAATCCCAGATCTGCGTTATGCACGAAATTCATCTGACTGACAGCAACGACGGTGCCGACGATCAGGAACTGGGAAATAGTGAATTGCGTGATCACCAGCACTCTTCTCATGGATATACCACCAAGCGTAGCGGAAGTGATACGGCTTTTCAGGGCAAGAACCGGTTTAAAACCAGATAAGATCAAGGCAGGATATAAACCGGAGAACAGGGTAACAAGGGCTGTGACCAACAACAGGAACAAGATACTGCTGCCGTTCAGCAAATGCATCGTTTCAGGGACGCTGGCAATATGTTTCAGATAAGGCAGAGATATTTTGGAAAGCAGGACGGCCAGCAATACAGAACTCAATACGATCAGAAATGTTTCACCCATTACCTGAAAAATAAGCTGGGGCCGGTTGCTGCCTAATACTTTACGGATCCCCACTTCTTTGGAACGGCCGACAGACTGCGCTGTAGCCAGATTGATGAAATTAATGGAGGCCATCAGTATAGCCAGGATTCCGATCAGAGAAAGGGTCCAAAGGGTGGTTTTGCCGGTAACATGGTTCCCAAAGTTCTCAAACCGGTTATCGAAATGTAAGTCCTTTAAGGGTTGCAAAAAATGCGATCGTTGAGAAATGCTCAGGGCTCTGTCGGGATAATATTTCTTAATGAAACCGGTAGCTAAACGGGTGTTAACGGATTGGGCAGACTGATTTTCGGGCAGTAACAGAAAAACCTGGTGGTTGCTCCCGAGGGTATTCCAGTCCTCGTGTAATTGATATTCTTTGGCATGTTGCTTAAGGGTTAAAAAGGGGATTATCACTTTCAGTGTAAAATCGCTGTTTGCCGGATAATCCTCTATCACTCCTGCCACTTTCAGCGTCAGCAGGTTATCCATTTTTAAGTTCCGGCCTACAGCTTCCGTCCAGCTGCCGAAATACTTTATGGCGGTGCTTTTATCCAGGACCACATTATCCGGAAATGCCAATACGCCGGGAGTGCCTGCCAGCCATTTCGAATCAAAGATGGTAAAGAAGGGGGGCCCGATAAAAAAGACACCGGTATTTTCAATGAATTTTTTATTGGAGCCATCGTTGGGCGCACCCTTTATTGCCCCTGTCTCCGGTATAGTCACCTGACAACCGAGGTTACTGGTCATCGAAGCGAAGGTTGCCTCCGGATAGTCCTGACGTAAAGCATCGGTCATCGGGACCGGCACACCGCCGTTATAGGTAATGCCATCCGCATATTTATCTTTTGATACTACCCGATAGATCCGGCTGGCCTTTGAATGAAAGGTATCATAACTTAATTCATAACGGACCACGACAAACAACAAAAGACTTGCGGCAATTCCGATAGCCAGTCCTGTGATGTTGATGACTGCATAAACCCTGTTTCGGGTTATATTCCGAAACGCTATTTTAAGATAGCTCTTAAGCATAGTAAAAAATTAAAAGACCCGTAAGCCCCAAAACAAAAAACATTGGCAAACAAACCTTAAACCAGGATATTCTCCGTAACTGTCTGTCCGTCCAACATGCGTATAATACGATGGCTGTAACGGGAATCATGTTCGGAGTGTGTAACCATGATGATGGTAGTGCCTTTTTCATTGAGGTCTGTCAGCAATTGCATGACCTCGTTCCCGTTGGATGAATCCAGGTTACCGGTAGGTTCATCGGCCAGGATCAACTTGGGATTGTTGACCACTGCTCTGGCAACGGCAACACGTTGTTGCTGACCACCCGATAATTGTTGAGGGTAATGATTGCGGCGATGCATGATCTGCATCTTATCCAATACGACCTCCACCCGTTGTTTTCTTTCAGGGCCTTTTACGCCAAGGTAGATCAGGGGTAATTCCACATTTTCAAATACGGTAAGTTCGTCGATGAGGTTGAAGCTTTGGAACACGAAACCGATATTTCGTTTGCGCAGATCAGCTCTTTTGCGTTCATTAAAATGCGCAACTTCCGTACCGTTGAATAAAAAGCTGCCGCCATCGGGATCGTCCAACAGACCCAGAATATTAAGGAGGGTTGATTTACCGCAACCTGAGGGACCCATAACTGCGACAAATTCTCCTTCCTTCACGTCAAAGGTGAGCCGGTTCAGGGCTATCGTTTCCACTTCTTCAGTGCGGTAGACTTTTTGGAGTTCGCTGATCTTGATCATATTAATGCTGTTTAAGTTAAAACTGTTTAGATGATGTGTAGGTTTATTTGGCTAAAAGATAATGTTTTTTAAATATACAGGGCAACAAGAAGCGGTGAAAAATCTCCGGTTTTACCGTTCCCTTCCTGATGTTTGTCCATATCATCACCTGCCCTCTTTGTCTCTGCCTGTTTGGTTTTTCCTCCTTCTGCCGGCCGGATGGCTAAGGAGGGGATGGCCATGGAGGGAGCAATTATAACATGCTTCACCTGCATAACGGGTTTGACGGCTGAGGTTCCTTTTGGCGACGACGGACAGGTCAGCCCCTTGCTGCAGCGGCTTGTGCATTCCGTCGAATTCGCCCATTCCTTTGGACCTGTGCATTCTTTTGGATCTGTACAGTCTTTTGGATCTGTACAGTCTTTTGGACCTGTGCATTCTTTTGGATCTGTGCATTCTTTTGGATCTGTACATTCCTTAGTGCCTGCAAATTCATTGGAAGAAGCAAAATCGTTTATTCCAAAGAGCAGGATGGCAGTGTAAAGAAATTTCAGTAGCATAATTTTTTTTTAATCTTTTTTCAATACCAATACCTGCATAGTCCCATAATTCTCATAACTGGAAGTGACCACCTTATCTCCCGGGCTCAGCCCCTGTAAAACCTCGTAATAGTCCGTGTTCTGCCGGCCGAGTTGAATATCGACTTTATAAGCGGTTTTGCCATCCGCGCTGACCTTGAAAATATAATTCCCTCCTGTCTGCTGGTAAAATCCACCTTTAGGGACAAGAACGGCAGTCGTTTCATCGCTTAAAGCCAGCGTGATCTGCAGGGTTTGTCCTTTACGCAGGCCCTTGGGCACTTCTCCGACAAAATCCATATCTACCTGGATACGGGCATTTGTCACCTGGGTATATACTTTAATGATCTTCAGCTTATAGGGTTTCTCCTTAAAGGTAAAAGTCCCGGTCAACCCGGTAAAAATGCGGGAAATATAATGTTCGTCCACATCGGGTAACCTGACCTTAAAACCGTTCAGTACATCCAGCTGCCCAAGAGTGGCTCCGGGTGTTTTGGATTGGCCGATTTCGGCGTCCAGGGAAGTCAACTGCCCGTCGACCAGCGCACGCAGGATAAGGTCACCGACTCTTCTTCGAAGAATGCTCAGGGTATTCTGAGCACGCAGGTAGGACTGTTTGTCCTGCTCTGCCTGCTGGTTTACAGAAATGCTGTCGGATTTAAGGATCTGTTGGGTCAGGGTACTTTTCCTCAAATAATAGTTATAATTGTTCTCTGCCTGTTTGAATTCCTGGGACCCGATCACCTTTTGCTCGTATAATTTTTTGTCCAGGGTATAAACCCTTTCGGCTTCTTTAAAATAACTTTCCACATCTGCCATCTGCGTCAGCTTGCCTACCGTATTCTGCTGGGCATTCGTTCGGGCAATCTGCATCTGCGTCAGGAGGTTGAATACATTGGTCTCCTGGTTGGCCAGGGTCAATTCCAGTTCGGTATTTCCTAATTTAAGGATGGGATCGCCTTTTTTAAGGACGGCTCCGTCTTCCACATATTTTTCCAATACCCGGCCCCCTTCGGTGGTTACCAGGTAAATGGTAGTCAGGGGCAGTACAGTGCCGTTCTGGGGAATGGATTCCTGAAAAGTACCTTTTTTGATTTCGCTAATTGTAATTCGTTCAGTATCAACATTAAGCGTTGATTTTCCGGATGTGAAATAAAAACTGCCCGCTATTAAAAGAACCAAAGCTGATATTCCGCCAATAGTCATCAGGCGTTTGGTTGTCCACGTTTTTTTCGGTATAACTCTGTCCACGATTAAGAATTTAGTAATTTTTGTTTTTCTTTAAAAAGCCACCCAGTATAAAAATACCAGGTGGACTACTACACATGAGAAAATTCTTATCGGTATACTATCAATCACATGCCAGAATGTAATACCTATGATTTACAGATTCTTAGAACTATATAAGCCATTTGGTAGTTCATTTTTGATACAAGAACTGTACGGTTTCGATACACTGGTAAAAACGATGGTTCTGACATAAAAAATTAATTGTCATACGATTATAATTAGGGTATACTTGTAGTTAGGTCTTGTAACCGGAACGGCGGCGGGAATATTAGCAGCCACTTCGGTAACATTGTCTTATAATTGCCTGTATCCCGATAATCGTCTTTTACCAAAGACGCCGGTTGTATCCCGGTGTTGCATTTTCGAGTAACCTATTTTTAAATTTTTTACCTGAGATATGAATTTAAAGAACGCCTCAATTTTAGTGATCGATGACGATCTTGACGTCCTTACTGCGGTCAGGCTATTGCTCAAGACGGAAGCAGCCGAAGTAGTTACGGAGAAAAACCCGGAGAACATGCGCTCCCTGCTGGCCAAAAAACCCTTTGATCTGATTTTACTGGATATGAATTTCAACAGTTCCATCAATACCGGGAACGAGGGGTTGTTCTGGTTGCGGAAATTAAGGGAATTCGGGTCGGAGGCAGCCGTGATCATGATCACGGCCTATGGCGATATCGATCTGGCTGTGCGCTCTCTCAAGGAAGGCGCTGCTGATTTTGTGGTGAAACCCTGGCACAACGAAAGATTGATCACCACCATCAAGGAAGCCCTGAAAAAAAAAGATAATAAAAAGGGAAGCGGCGGTTTTTCGGTTGCCGCAGATTCGGTGATCGGTTCCGAACTGCTGGGGGAATCGGAGATCATGCAGGATATTTTTTTCAAGGTGGAAAAAATAGCTCCCACGGATGCCAATATTCTGATACTCGGCGAGAACGGTACGGGTAAGGATCTGATCGCCAAGGCCATTCACCAGCATTCCTTACGGGCTGACAAGCCCTATGTCAAGGTCGATGTGGGGGCTTTGACCGAGTCCTTATTTGAAAGTGAGCTGTTCGGTCATAAAAAAGGGGCATTTACCGATGCGCGGGAAGACAGGATGGGCCGTTTTGAAACAAGCAACGGCGGAACTCTTTTTCTAGATGAGATCGGGAACATTTCCCTGCATCAGCAGGCAAAACTATTGTCCGTATTACAAAACCGCCAGGTGACCCGGCTGGGCGCCAATCAGCCTTTGCCCATCGATATCCGGTTGATCTGTGCCACTAATGTTCCCTTGAGTGAACTAGCCAACGAAAACAGGTTCCGGAAGGATCTGATCTATCGGATCAATACGGTGGAGATCATGGTTCCTCCGCTGCGCAAACGAGAAGACGATATCATTTTACTGGCCCGGCATTTTACCCGGATCTATACCAATAAATACATGAAACCTTCTCATGATCTGGATGCGAAGGCCATTGAAAAACTGAAGAGCTACCATTTCCCGGGAAATGTGCGGGAGTTGCAATACACCATCGAACGGGCTGTTATCATGACGGATGGGGATGTATTGCAGGCCAAGGATCTTATCTTTTCTCCGATCGAGTCCGGAAAATCCATGCCTGACGAACCGCAGGAGCTAAAATTAAGTACGATTGAAAAAAATGCCATTCTGATGGTCATAGAAAAACATAACGGAAATATTTCCAAGGCTGCCAAGGAGCTTGGGTTGACCCGGACAGCACTTTACCGTCGCCTGAGCAAATACGATATATGATATTCAAACGATACCAGGAACGGATTCTGATCAGGGTCTTATTTATGTTCCTCACTCTTTCTGGCGCATCCTTTCTTTTGGTAAAGGGGTACTATGCGTATCTGGCTTCCCTGATCCCGGTGATCATTTTTCAACTGGTTGATTTTTATAATTTCCATCGCAAGGCGCAAACGGAGGTGGAGCAATTCGTGGAATCCATTCATTACCGGGATTTTTCCCGTTATTTCGATGTGAAAGAGGCGCCCGTGGAGTTGCAGTCCCTCCGGCAGGGATTTAATGAGATCAATTCCACCTTTAAGCTCATCAGCCGGGAAAGGGAAACACAATACCAATACCTGCAGAAGATCCTGGAACTGGTGAATACGGGTATCCTGTCTTATGAACATAAAAGCGGCGATATCTGGTGGATGAATGAATCATTCAAAAATATGCTGGGCGTTCCCTATCTCAAGACGATCCATTCCCTGGAAAGAAGAGATGCAGCCTTATATCACGAGATCATGAACCTGCGCCCGGGAGACAGCAAAATAGTCGCCATTACCAAGGACAGCAATACCTTTAAAACACTTTTGGCGGCTACTGCCTTTCAGACCGACGGTAAAGTATATAAGCTGATTGCCTTTCAGGATGTGAATGAGGCATTGGATGAGACAGAAGCAAAGGCCTGGCAGAAATTACTGAGTGTTATGACACATGAAATCATGAATTCCATTGCCCCCATCTCTTCGCTGGCCGAGACGATGTTACACCGGTTACAGGCGTCGATCAGCCAGCTTAAAGGGGAACCCGGCGCCCTGGAGGATCTCCATCTGGGTATTGAGACGATCAGGCGACGGAGCGAAGGGTTGCTGAAATTTGCAGAAACCTATCGTAATCTTAATAAGATCACTACTCCTAATCTGAAGAAGATATATGCCAGGGACTTGTTTGAGAATCTGCATCACCTGATGCAGCCGACCCTGGATCAGAAAAATATAGAAATGGAGATCATCCTGAAGGATCCGGATTTGTCCCTTGAAGCGGATGCCAGTCTGATCGAACAGGTACTGATCAATCTGCTTGTAAATGCCATCGAGGCGGTAAAGGAAAGTGCAGAACCCCGTATTTCCTTACTGGCGATCGCTTCGTCCAGTAATAAGGTGACTATTAAAGTGGCGGATAATGGAACAGGTATGTCGCCAGAGGTAATGGATAACATTTTTATTCCCTTCTTTTCAACAAAAAAGAGCGGGAGCGGTATTGGCCTGAGCCTTTGCAAGCAGATCATGATGCTGCACAAAGGGAATATCCAGGTACAATCGGTAGAAGGGGAGGGGAGTTCTTTCCTGCTGCATTTTTAAAGTGGCGAGGGGATAAAAGGGCGTCACAGACGACCTGGCATATCCTGATTGTCACGTGGGCTGCCACGGGCAGCCAGGCCGTAGGCCAATCATTAGACAGAAAGGGGAAGTGCGCTAAATTTCAAAAAAGCGCACTTCCCCTTTCTAAATCTCACCAATCCACTTTTTAAAAGAGGCAGAGTTCTCCTGGCTGATAATGATCTCCTCATTGACAGGCAGTACCAGTTCCACACTGATTTTGCTTCTTTCCAGGGGTTTGAAACGCTTTATATAATTGGCGTTGATAATGTATTTCCGATTCGCCCGGTAAAACAGATTTCTGTCCAGCTCTTCCTCCAGTTCGGTAAGATTGTTTTTTTCCGCCATGTATTTCCGGTTCTCTTTATCGACAAGGAAAACCAGTTTGTGCTCTGTAAAAAAATAACCAGTGTCCTCTACACGAACGGTTTGGTATTCCATCCCTTTTTTAACCAGCACCCTTGACCTTTTTTTATCCTGCAAAGCAAGGAGATCGGCGGAGGAAGGATTGTTGTTTACAAAATGGCTTTGAAGATTTTTGTATTTTTTTATGGCATTTTTCAGTTTGTCCTGACTGATCGGTTTGAGGAGGTAATCGATACTGCTATACTCGAATGCCTGGGTCAGGTATTTGTCATAGGCCGTTGTAAAAATTACCGGGCAGGTAATAGTGCAGGCCTTGAAAATATTGAAGGAAAGGCCATCCGACAACTGGATATCCATCAGGATAAGATCCGGATGGGGGTTCTTATTCAGCCAGCGTACGCATTCGTCGACGCTGGTGCACCCGGCCAGAATGTTTATATCTTCATCTATGGCATGGAGTTCTTCTACCATATTCTCAAAGGCAGGGCCTTCGTCTTCTACGATAAGCACTTTCATGTGACTCAATTTTGACGATACAAATGTAGGCATGTTTTATAGTTTTTGTTTACCGCTTATCTATAAAATACCCATTTCGGGAATATTGTTGCTTCACAGGGAGGGGGTGTTTCAGAAGGGATTGGATAGTACCGGGGGAGCGTCAGAATTTAATAATGGGTAGTTTTACCGTGAATGACTTGAAATTATTTTCTATGATGATATTTCGTTTGGTAATCAGCTTATAACGGTTATCGAGGTTGCCCAACCCGATCCTGGAGGTTGGTGCTGCATAATTTTTGGGATTAATTATATTTTTTACAATGGCATAATTGGAAGAGATGGAAACGTGAATGGTCAATGGCGTTTTATCATTGAATTCATTGTGTTTAATGGCATTTTCCACCAGGGCCTGCATAGAGATGGGCGGAATCAGGAAATCTTCGGAGGAAAGGTCGGTGATCTCAATGATCATACTGATAGCCTCACCAAAACGGATCTTCAGCAAATAGAAATAGTTGCTGATAAATTCTATCTCTTCCCGTAACAGTACCATATCCTTTTCTTTATTACTGAGGATATACCGATATACTTTTGCCAGGGTATCATTGTATAGCCGGGCATTTTGAGGGTCCCTGGTGATCAAAAAGGAAAGCGTGTTCAGGGAATTAAAAATAAAGTGGGGATCGATCTGATTTTTGAGCGCTTCCAATTCGGCCTGTACTTTGGCAATATTCAGTTGTTCCACTCTTGATTGCGTATGTTCTCTTTCCATATTCAGAAAGATGATCTCATAAATATTCATGATAAAACAGGCGGCGATGATAATGATAAGCGTACTGTTCAGCATAGGGCCATTCCGGAGATAGGTCTCCCTGGAAAACAGTCTCCAAACGTTAAGCAATAGCCCAGCCACCACGCCTGAGTAAACAATGTTGGTCAGGAAAAGAGAAATAATAATTTTATAATATTGTTTGAACGACCAGTCGTAAGTTTTCCGTATGAAATACATCAACCAGAGATTGCCCTGCCAGACCAGAAAGGCGATCAGGATAAAGAATGCGTAGGATGTACACAATTCAAGGAATGAATACTGATTGTTTGTAATAAGACCCGTCAGGTTCGGGATGAGCAAACCCAATGCCGGTACACCGATCAGCTTAACCATCTTATCATTTAAAACCAATTCATTCTTCATAGCAGTTGCATTTGAGCCTTAGGCCGCCCCGGCGATCCTGTACAAGGTTTTTGGAAGTAGTCGTAGTGTGTAGTAGAAGAAACAGCAAGTACCCATATTCACCTGTATTAGAAAAGTTAATTTATTGTGAAAGGAAAAATTACATGATCAAAAGGACGAATCAGGGACAATGGGTAGCGGTAAATTTCAAATAAAGAGCAATTTGACGCGTCTTCAATCGTTTAAAGAAGGTCTTCAAACAATTATTCTCGTGGTTGGGTAAATTTTTCTATTAACTGCCTTGAATACTATATACCTTCGCCGCTAGTAGTGAATAATCTATTCCGGGGAAATAAATTTCTCTAGGGGCAGCTCCCCCGGATCCTGTAAAAGCTGTCTTTAGAAGTTTTCTCATGTGACTCGCAGGTGGTTTCTACCACCTGCTCTTTTTTTTTTATTCTTCCCATAAATTATCTCCCCATAATTCTTCTTCTCCAATTTATCCCGGCAGCTTGCCAGTTCCATTAAGTGCGAATCGCTGTTTTTCCGATGTATTTTGGACCCGATTTTTCGAGCTTCTATTTTCGGGGCAGCCCATGCCAATTTTCAAAATTCCGTCATCAACTTCCAATAACAGCATTTTAACAAAGTGTAGGCGGATTTTAACAATATTTGAAATTACTGAATTTTCAGTATCGAAAAACACGGCTTCAGTAAGCAAAAATACCGATTCAGTCATGAACGGGATCTCTAATGCGTCAGAAATGTTAATTTTTTTGTCCTTTAGACAGGCCCTTCTTAATTGATGTAAGGGTTTATATCTACACAGACGGTATTGAAGATCCTCCAGTCTTTAGCTGTTTGTGTGCCATGAGTCACATTGTTATCACCCAAAATGACAGTAAAATGAGAAAACTTTTCGTTCAAACCGTCCTATTCATGCTTTTTGCCATATGGGCACAGGCGCAAACCAAAGAGGTGACGGGTAAGGTCACCGATTCAACCGGCCTGCCGTTAGCAGGAGCTTCCATCAACATTAAAGGTGCCCGGGGCGGGACCAGTGCCGGCCAGGACGGTAGTTTCCGGATTAACGTCCCTTCCAGTGCCAAAACGCTTTATGTCAGTGCAATCGGATTTGATCGCAAGGAAGTGGATATTTCCGGTTCCAGTATGGTCTCCGTTCAGTTAAACCAAGCGACAAGATCTCTCAACGAGGTGGTTGTCACAGCTTTAGGGATTAAAAGAGAAAAAAGGGAGCTTACCAATGCCACCCAAACCATTAATGGCGACGCCCTTAACAGATCGGGAACGGGTAATGCCCTGAGTGAACTGGAAGGTAAGGCTTCCGGATTGACCGTGATCAATAGCACCGGCGACCCAGGTGGTGGAACCTATGTAAGGTTGCGGGGAGCTACTTCCATAACCGGGAATAACCAGCCGCTGATGGTCATTGACGGGGTGCCGATCGATAATTCGATCAATAACTTCGATGCCACCGCCCCAGCAGGCAATGTATCTTCCGGAGCGGCAGGGAACCTTACCGGTGGTCAGCAGCCTACCAACCGAGGTAATGATTTGAATCCCAATGATATAGAGTCCATTAACGTCTTAAAAGGCCCCGCCGCAACCGCCTTATACGGGCTCCAGGCCGCCAGCGGCGCAATCGTGATCACTACTAAAAGGGGCGGTGCCGGAAAAAGAACTGCCGTCACGTTCAATTCCTCGGTGACCATGGATAAAGTAAGCCTGTTACCTAAATTGCAGTCTTTGTATTCACAGGGATCACATGGCCAGTATGCACCTCCCGAAGCGCATGGGTCGACATCCTGGGGTGCCAAGATCGATACCTTGTCCTGGGATGGCGCTACCGATTATGAATTTGACAAACATGGTCATATCGTCGGCAGGTCAGATCCCTCTGCCAAGACTCCTGTAACTCCTTATGACCGGTATAAATTTTTTAAGACCGGGCTGACCTACAATAATAACGTCTCTTTATCGGGGGGAAATGATAAATCAGGTTACCGGGTATCTTTGGGAAATCTGTACCAGACTGGTATCGTGCCCTTAACTAAATATGTAAAAACAACCTTGGGTCTTAGCGGACAGACAAAGATCAGCGACAGGTTGAGTACTTCGGCAAGCATCAATTTTTTCAATTCCAGTAATTATAAGGTCCAGCAGGGGTCCAATATTTCCGGCGTAATGCTGGGTCTGGTCCGGACGCCAGTTACTTTTGATAATTCCAACGGTTATTCCGATGCGGCCTATCACAAAGATGCATACGAGATCCTAACCGGGCCAAATGCAGGATCACAAAGAAACTACAGAGGTGGTCCCGGATATGATAATCCTTACTGGGTCGTCAACAAATCACCTACTCATTCCGATCTGGACAGGGTCCTTGGGTATGCTCAGGCAGATTATATCGTCGCACCCTGGATGACACTTACCTATCGGGTGGGAGGAGATGTCTATTCGCAGAACGACAAAACCGTCTATGACATCAATTCAAACAATGCACCTGCGGGTTCGATCTATCTGATCCATTACACTAACCGTCAGTTCAATTCGGATTTCATTGTTAACCTGCACAAAAACTTCTCTGATGATTTTGGTGGATCTTTAATCCTGGGGCATAATTATTTTACGCTTGAGCAGGATAATGTATTTACCATTGGAAATGGTTTTAATGCAGAAGGGTTTTATGATTTAGCCAACGCTCAATCCATTCAGGCAAACGAAACGGAATCGAGGAAAAGGACAATGGCCTTTTATGGAGATGCAGAGTTGAATTATAAGAGAATGCTGTTCCTGTCCATTACGGGAAGGAATGAAATTACTTCAACCCTGCCTGCTTCGCATAACAGTTTTTTTTACCCTTCTGTTGGATTGGGCTGGGTATTCTCTGAATTGCCTGGCTTTAATAAATCAATAGTATCCTTTGGTAAGGTAAGAGGTTCTTTTGCCCAGGTCGGAAAGGATGCCTCTCCTTATGGTCTTACTACTCCATTTACGAATGCCGTTTTTGCCGATGGTTTTACAGGAGGTATCACTTTTCCTGCTGCCGGTGGATCCGGTTTCCAGATCAGTTCGGCTATTGCCACTATCGGCAATCCCGATCTGAAACCGGAAAAAACCAATTCATATGAAGGCGGTTTTGAACTGGGCTTCCTGAATAACCGGCTCATGTTCAATGCGACCGGATATTATAGTAAAACTACCGATGGGATCATGCCCATTTCCCTTCCTTTCAGTACAGGATTCGCCGGTAAGCTGGTGAACGGTCCTACGATCACCAATAAAGGGCTTGAACTTACCCTGGATGGTACTCCGGTACAGACCTCTTACGGTTTGAAATGGAATGTGATCGTGAACTGGTCAAGGAACATCAGTAAGGTCGTCACCTTATATCCCGGTATCACCAGCTTTTTCATGGGAGGGTTCGGAGCAGGGGAAGCAGGAATTTTTGCGATACCAGGTTCTCCTTATGGAGTGATCTACGGATCGACCACACCGCATTCCGATCTGACCAACCTTAAAAGTCCTCTCCTGATCGATGACCAGCCAGCTTCTGGTTCTTATGCACAACCAATTGGAGGCGGAGTTGGTCCAAGCCAGGTCATTGGTAATCCAAACCCGGATTGGATAGGATCAGTGATCAGTAATTTGAACTACAAAGGATTTGTATTTGGTTTCCAGATCGATGTCCGTCACGGCGGGGATCTTTGGAATGGCACGCGTGGTGCATTGACCAATAAAGGAACTGCGGGTCAGACGGCCAACAGGGGTTCTGCAACTGTATTCAAGGGTCTGTTGGGGCATTTGGATGATAATGGTAATGTGGTACACCTGGATGGCGGGGTAGAAAAACCAGGACCAGGAGCGCCTAATACAATCGCTTCGACCTTTAATCAATCCTATTGGCAAAATACCGGTAATAGTTTTGGTGGTGGCCAGGAGCCAGACATCGAGAATGGAGGGTTCACGAGGATCAGGCAAGTCAGTCTGTCCTATGATTTACCTAAGGGCATGTTAAAGAAGACGCCCTTCACGATGTTGACGCTGACTGCATTCGCCAACAATCTGCATATCTGGACCAAGTATGACGGAGTTGATCCTGAAACCAGTTTGGGAGGGCCTTCCAACGTTCAGGGATTGGACTATTTCAATAATCCGGGTACCAAAAGTTATGGCCTTCGTCTGAATGTCGGTTTTTAATTAACCTTAAAATGAGAACAATGAAACGATTTCCAAAAATAGCCTTACTATTATTGATCCCCGGTATTTTGATTACCGGCTCCTGCAGCAAAACCTTTTTTACGGATGTAAATAACAATCCGAATGTATTGCCCACCGTACCGCCCAAGTTGCTGCTGCCGACCGTGGAAGCAGCCCTGGGCTACACACAGGGTGGGGATATATCGCGGTTCTCCGCTTTGCTGATGCAACAAATGTTCGGCGCTAATAGCCAGTCACAGCAGTACTATATCTATAATCTGAACCCGGGTGTATTCGACAATCTCTGGCCGGATCTGTTTACCTCTACTTTAGAGAATGACTATACGTTAATGAAAATTTCCGACGCGGGAGGCTATAATGCTTATGGGGGGATATCCAGAATTATCCTGGCCTATACTTTACAAATGAGCGTGGATTTGTGGGGTGATCTTCCTTATTCGCAGGCTTTCAAAGGAAATGCGGCCATTCCTATTTTTCATCCGACCTATGATAAAGCAAAGGATTTATATGATACAGTTTCCGCACTGATCGATGCAGGCACGGTTTTACTGCAAAATGCAGATCCCGGATTGCTGATCCCGGGAAATGACGATGTAATCTATGGTGGAAATGCCGACAATTGGATCAAATTCGGACATGCCATCAAAGCGAGGTTGGCCATACACCAAAGCAAAGGGGATCCTGCCATGGCCACAAAGGCGCTGACGGAAATCGCGCAATCTTTTACAGAGAATTCCCATAGCGCCGTCTATACCTTCGGTCCTACGCAGACCTCCGCGAATTCCTGGTACCAATTTTACAGAGATAGACCAGGCGACGAAAATTTTGAATCCAGCCCCTTTGCCATTCAATTATTGGCTGCCAACGATCCCCGGTATACCGCGTTTGATATGGACGGAACTGATAATACTGGTGTGGCCACTAGTTATTATAATAAGATCAGTTCTCCTACCGAATTGATCACTTACGAGGAATTGTTGTTTGTATCTGCAGAGGCGACACTCAGGAACGGAGGTGGTATTCCTGCCGCCGAAACGCTCTTAAAAGCAGCCATAACGGCCAATATGACCAAGTTAGGTGTGGGTCAATCGGAGATCGGTGCTTACATTACGGCAAATGCAACCTTGCCCGGTTCTGTTGATGCTGCCATCGCCACCGTATCGGCAGAGGAATTTAAGGCATTGTTCCTTAACCCTGAAGCCTGGGTGCTCTGGCGGAGGACAGGTTCCCCGAATCTGACGACTACGGCTCCGCCAAATGCGATCCCACGGAGGCTGCTTTATCCGCAAACCGAATTAAATTTTAATCTCGTGAATGTTCCTACGAATGTCACGCTTAACTCGCCACTGCTATTCTGGGACAAATAAAAAGGAATAGGATAGATTTTTCAAAGGGCTGCCCACTTATTGGGCGGCCCTTTACCTTGAACGGGGAAGGGCTGATATTCAGTCCCGGAATACACTATTTCTTTCGGTAAATAATTATGCGTCCCGGGTAATCTTATACGGGATAGTCCGGAATCATTTTGTATCTTAATCATAGGTTTAATTTTATACTACTACCACTACTACTTCAACTGCTTATGAGCCTTAATTCATTGGTGTTTTCGAATAATCCCCGATACAGGATTGCGCGGCATTCCCTGTTCTGGATATTATGGATCATCTATTATACTGCCTTACAGATCGTATATTGGCATAATAAATATGACTTTGCTAAAAATTTTGCTTCCTCTTTAGTTGAAGTGATCATCTCCACTCCCCTGGACATGATCTTTTGTTATTCCATTATCTACTTTCTTATTCCCAGGTATCTTTATAAGGGGCATTATATAAAAATGACCCTGCTTTGGATTCTGCTCAGCATCACCTTTATCGTAAGTTATGAAGGGTATGTTCATTACCTGTTACCGCCTATTCGCCAATATTTCGGAATGCCCCATCCTGCTTCTACCATGAGTCTCTATTGGACTTTTTTATACCTGTTCTACCAGATCAATATGGAAGGGGGACTGGCTGCCGCCATTAAATTGGGGAAAACGGTTTTTATCAAACAAAAAGAGCTGGATCTGATAAAAAAAGAGAAACAAACTATCGTGCCTTATTTGCAGGAAGGAAAAATGCAGCCTGTGTTTCTGATCAATGCCCTGGACCGTGTGGAGCAGCTATCCATTTCCTCCCCGACCCTTATACCGGAGATGATGAAAAAAATAAAGAACCTGTTGTTGAATGTTATTTATGATAATAATCAGGCGAGCGTGAGCCTTGAAAAAGAACTGGCAAGCCTTGAGGAATATGTAGAGCTGGAAAAAACGGGAGCGCCGGGGAACCTGGGCGTTCGTTTTCACGTAACGGGCAATCCGTCCGGTAAACAGATCTCGCCTTTTATCCTTCTGCCCATCGTGGAGAATGGGTTCCGGCAACTGGCCTGTCTTAATCTGTCGGAAAAATTAATCAATCTGGAAATACGGGTTGCAGACGGCAATTTCCGGATGAAGTTAAGTTGGAATAAGCCTAATGATAGTTCCACCCTCACCGGCCTGGACAGACCCTCTCTGCAGAGCATCGGGAACAGACTAAATCTGCTATATCCCCGAAGCCATGATCTAAAGATCATCATCACTTCCGGCCATTTTATGATCGATCTGCAAATGGATCTTCATGGGGCCGTTAATAAATAGAATTTGAAAAGATAAATGTGAACAGATAAATGAAAGACGGCACGGGGTCTGTTCCCGTGCCGTCTTTTTTGTATTCAACTTATGAAAAGTTCGTCGCTCTATGGAGCATCCCACCAAACCCTGTCGGTAAGCGTAGCGCTCTGCTCCGGCTGCGGGTTTGCGGTGATTTCAGCCAATGGATAAGGGAATCTCCTTGGAATGCTGGGAATATGTGGATTCTGCACAATGGTCAGCGCAGGGAAACCAGTCCTTCTCCAGTCATTGTAATTTTCAATAGCCAGGAAATTGGCGATCGTTTTTTCTTCCATGATCAATCGAATGCCATTGGCGTTGGTCAGGGTACCGCGGGCTGCCAGGTAATTTTTCACCTCAGGAGAGTCGATCACGGGGCCAAGGCCCAATTTGATCATATGACTTTTAATGGCGGCCTGGTAAATGGGAGTGGCAGCTGCAGCTCCCGCAGTTCTGAAGGTTGCTTCAGCTTTTATAAACAATGCCTCCGAATAACTCATGATCGATTGGGGAGCATTTTTTGCTGAGTAAAAGGCACCGGGAAGAGAATAAACGGAAGGATCCCCATCGGGTTCGGTACCGATAATCCGTCCATTATACGTGCCGTTCGATCCTTGTGCAACCATAATGGGAAGCCGGGGATCGTTCCTGCTGACCAGGGAATCAACGAAGGTCGATGCGAGAACGGTAGGCCCTGCTGAGATATCGATATTTTGGAACCAAGGGCTTTCCCCTCCGGAGCTGCCGGTATAACCGGCAAAGTTAGCCTCATCGGCCTGGGAAGAAAACCCATTTGCCAAAGCCGCCAAAGCAAGGTTGGACTGGGTAGCGGCATCATAACCCGGAGCCTTGGTCAGGTGCATATAGTACCTGGCTTTTAATGTGTAGGCGAATTTTACCCAACGGCTCATCTGGAGCGGATCACCATCGTTAAAGTAAATAACATCATCTTTTCCTGGTTGGAGGAGAATTCCCGGGGCCAGCGTGTTTTCAAGAATCGCGCTATCCAGTAGGGATTGTATAGTTTTATAAACATCTTCCTGTTTGTCGTATGGCACCTGGAGTTTGCCGTCAAAACCTTTTGAATAAGGAATGTCACCCCAAATATCTGTAGCCACGCCCAGGTTATAGGCAGTCAGGACTTTGGCAATTACGCCATAGGAATGGTTCCCGTTCTTCTCCGCTTTTTGGTTCAGGATCCTTAAATTCTGCAGGATCGTACTATAAGTAACCAAGGCTGCCTGATCAAGATCCGCAGGTCGTAACAGATAGGTATCTGCCTGCGGTGCAACCTGGTTCAGGGCGATTTGCTGCAAAAAGTAATCAATGGTAATGGCAATACTGGTATAGTTGCCAATAGTAAGGCTTCCCCCGGCCACAACAGTGGAGGTCGCGGTCTCGATGGGATAAAGCAACATCGATTCCTGGACATCTGCAGGATTATTCGGGTCTTTGTTTATATCCAGGAATTTTTTGCAACTGCTGCCTGTTACAATCAGCAAAACGGCGGGTAATATATATGATTTGATCTTTTTCATTTTTTCAATTTAATGGTTAGATTAAAACGCAAGCCTCATCCCTAAAATATATGTACGGCTTGTCGGTGTGATATAGTTAACGATACCTTGCCCGTTCCCATTTCCTTGGAGATTGGCCTCAGGATCCGAACCCGTGAAAGAGGGTTTGTAGATCCAAAGGTTATTACCGGTAAGATTGATGGTGATGGACTTAAAGGGCGTTCTTTTTATCACAGACGGGTTAATCGAATAGGATAATCCAACCGATCTTAATTTGACATAAGTACCTTTTTCAATAACGGCTTCATCGATATCGCTGACGTTCCGGAAATAATCCTGGGCAGAAATCATGGTGGTGTTGACTACATCCGTTCCGGCATATACCCCTTTAACCAATCTTGGCCTGCGGTCTTCCGTAGCCTTTGGCGTACCATAGAACCAGTTATAATGGTTATCCAGGTTATAGATATCCCCACCCTGTCTCCAGTCAAAGACAAAATTCAATGAAAAATTCTTATAAGAAAAGGTATTAGACAGTCCTGCTGTAAAATCAGGCGTTGAATTTCCGATGACATCGTTGTCTCCTTTTAAAGGGCTACCAGTATCGTCAACTTCTAGCTCTCCTTTGGCGTTCCTTTGGTATTTGGACCCATAAAGAGCACCATAGGGCTTGCCGGCAAATGCATAGGTTCCGCCGCCGCCGCCAAATCCGCCGAATTGAATGGAATTTACTCCTGGCGCGAGGGAAAGAACTGTGTTTTTGATCTTGGTGAAATTGGCAGAAACATCCCAGGTGATATCCCTGGTCTTCAACACCGTTCCGCTCACCAATAATTCAACACCTTTATCCTGCATACTGCCGGCATTCAACTCATATTTATAATAACCCGAAGATGGTCCGATGGGTACCGGGGTCAATAAGTTCTTTGTCCTTCTGTCGAAATAAGATCCTTCAAAAGATAGTCTGTTATGGAAGAACTTTAATTCAAGACCTGTTTCGAACTCATTCAGGCTTTCATTTTTCAGCGCAGCGTTCCCCAATACATTGGCTATTAAGAAACCATTTTGCCCGTTGAAGGGGTAAAGGATATTATTGGCTGATCCGGTTGCCTGTATATAAGGGGTGGCCAAAGAATAGGGCGCCAGATCGTCATTGCCTACGGACGAGTAGGAAACCCTCACCTTTCCGAAACTTAAGGGAGAGGTGTTATCCTTCATCAATTCCGTAAATATAAAGCCTAAGGCCGCAGATCCGTATGGATAAAAATTCTTATTGGTAGCCAGCACGGAACTTCCGTCATAACGGCCGGTAAGGGACAGGTTCAGCATTCTTTTCCATTCCAGGTTGGCCTGCGCATAGAACCCTACCTTTCTTTTCCGGGTAAGAATGTCAGTACTGTTTTGCACGACCATACTGCTGATATTATAGAAATCAGCTACACTTAATCCTACACCAGTCTGCGTATAAACCCTTGAGGATTGTGTTTGAATATTGGATCCCAGGATAATATTCCCAAAAAGATCATTGCCCAGATCTTTGTGCATTTCGACGATCAGGTCATTGTTGAATTGACGGTAGGATTGTACCCTGTTGGTAGCTCCTCCGCTATTATTGAAGAACCCGGAGACGATCTTATCGGATTCATGATAGTTGGATTCGTCGGTATAGATATCCGCACCCAGTCTTTCTGTAATGGACATCCAGGACAACGGAGTATATACGAGAGAGGCGGTGGGTAAGAAACGATTGACGGTTGAGACAAAGGCAGTATTATCCAATATAAAATATGGACTGTTCCTGCTGAACCGGTAAACGCGCTGGCTTCCATCGGGATAAGTATCCGGATGAGGATTCCAGGAGATCGGTGCGGAGAAAATGGTCCATAATGGATTGGTTAACCCGTTACCTTCCTGCATCCTGTTGTTGATAGAACTGATATAGTTCAACTGAAAATTGGCAACAACTTTGCTGCTCAACTGGCTGGAATATTTTCCAAAAAAGGAATGGCGGGTGAAATTCGTTTTGGGGGTGATCCCATCATTCTTTAAATAAGAATAAGAGAGGAGGTACTTGGATTTATCGTTGGCTCCGGAAACACTGATATTATTATCCGTGGTGTGACCTGTCCGAAAAAAATCTTTCTGTGGGTTGTATTTTTTTGCCGGTGCTCCGTTAACCTTCAAGGTATCCATCAAAGGCCCCCAGGAACCAGATATTTTATCCACATCCCCATCATAAAAATCACCGTTAAAGCCCTGCCCATATTTGTTCTGGATGGGATATAAGATCGGATTGGACATACTGTAGCTGCTGCTGACGTTGATACTGGGTTTGGAAGACCTTCCCGGATTTTTGGTGGTGATAATAATGGCCCCCCGCGCAGCCGCAGCTCCGTAAAGCGCAGTAGCTGCCGCACCTTTGAGGATATTCACCGTTTCGATAATGTTTGGGTCGATGTCAATACCCCTGTTGGAAGTACTTCCCTGGTTGAGGGAAACGTTGTCCGGGCCCTGATTCAAGGCATCGATGGCGCCAGCTTCCGAGTTATCGATAGGTACACCATCAACAACAAAAAGAGGCTGATTTTCCCCCGTAAGGGAAGTTGCGCCGCGGATCACTATACGGGCAGAACTTCCAGGCATACCTGTTGAGTTAGTGACCTGAACACCGGAAACCTTGCCGGCGAGACCGTTGACGATATTGTCCTGTCTGGCGGCTACCAATGCATCTCCCTTTATTTCCTGGGTGCTATAGGTCAGGCTCCTTTTTTCCCGTTTAATACCTAATGAGGTTACTACCACTTCATTCATCAGTCTCGAAGCTCCGGTCCGCAACTGAATGGAAACATTATTTGAATTGGCAACCTTCACTTCCTGTGGTTCGAATCCTATTGCGCTGATAATAAGTGTACCGTTCTGAGGAGCGCCGATTCGGAAACTTCCATCGGTGGATGCGCTCGTTCCTCCTTTTACGCCTTTAATTTTAATAGATGCACCGGAGATTGGATTTCCGGTTGAATCGGTAATTTTCCCTGTAATTTCCTTGGTTTGCGCATTAAGGAACATTGCCAAGGATAAGAGCAATGTCATTAATGATAGCGATTTTCTCATATAAAAATGTTTGGTAAAAAAAATAAGACAAAAAAATTAACAGAATTAATGCACAAAAGTCCCTGTTAATGTCCCAGTCGTGAATATTGCCGACTCAAACAGGATTATCCGGAACCGAAAAAATAGAAAATGTTAAATAATAACTAAAAAGAAACAATGATCATACGAGTATGCCGCACTGGATCTTTGCCTCTTTTGTTCTAATTTTCAGGAAAACTGATATATTAAAACTGACGCATATATGCCCAAACCCTCCGAACAACCTTTTTTGCCCTCTGCTCAGACTGGTCAGACTACTTCTTCCGGGCCATCCTCACCTTCTTCCGGACCATCCTCACCTCCCGGATCTCCTTCCGGGGCTGACGGGGCTGCTTCCGATCTTTTGGCCACCGGAACACCGCAGCTTTCCCGGACCCTTGGCCCGGTCATGTTATGGGGGTTAGGAGTGGGGTATGTTATTTCCGGTATGTATTTCGGATGGAACCTGGGGCTTGCCGAAGGAGGGACCCTGGGGCTTGCCATAGCCACCGCAGGGATTATCCTGTTATACATCACTTTTACCTTTTCTTATACGGAGCTGGCCTGTGCCATTCCAAAGGCTGGCGGTGTGTTCGATTATGCCACCCGCGGGCTCAATAACGAGATCGGTTTTATTGCAGGGATGGCGCAGATCATCGAGTTCGTATTTGCCCCGCCCGCCATAGCTGCCGCCATTGGCGCTTATTTTCATATCTTTTTTCCCCAGATCCCTGTCACCGTGATCGCCATCGTCGCCTACCTGATCTTTACGGGGCTGAATATTGCCGGTGTTAAGGCGGCAGCAGGTTTTGAACTGATCATTACCATTCTGGCAGTTTTCGAATTGCTGCTGTTCGCTGGAATCACCTTTCCTCATTTTTCCATGGAAAATATAAGGCATAATGATTTTCCCCACGGATGGAATGGCGTCTGGGCTGCCATCCCTTTTGCGCTCTGGTTCTTTCTGGGACTGGAAGGAGTGGCCAATGTGGCCGAAGAGACGGTCCGGCCTCAGCGGAATATATTATTGGGATTCGGGTCCGCTCTTGCTACCCTGGTTGTTCTTTGTATCCTGGTCTTTCTTTCCTCCGTTGGAGTGGCAGGTTGGGAGGCCATCGTTTATCCCGCTCCGGGCGCCCCTCCTTCGGACTCACCTCTTCCCCTGGCCTTGTCAAAGATCACCGGCGCAGGGGGGTGGTTATATCATTTACTCATTACCATCGGCTTAATGGGCCTGGTTGCCTCTTTCCATGGTATTATCCTGGCCGCCAGCCGGGCTACCCTGGAATTCGGCCGGGTGAAATATATACCTGCTGTCTTCGGAAAGGTTCATGTACGCTTCCAGACCCCGGTAAATGCTTTGCTGGTCAATATGGTCATTGGTATTATCGCCCTGCTGACCGGAAAAACTTCCGAGATCATTACTTTGTCCTGTTTCGGGGCCCTGACCCTCTATATTCTTTCCATGCTCGCGGTGCTGGCCCTAAGGAAAAAAGAACCTGATCTGGAACGTCCTTTCAAAGTGCCTTTTTATCCTTATTTCCCCCTGATCGCTCTATTGATTGCCGCGCTGTCCATGGTTGCCATGATCACCCTGAATATTAATTTGTCCCTGATCTATTTTTCGATACTGGGTCTGGGCTATATTTGGTTTCATTTTTTTGTAAAGCAACATATTGTAAAAATCCCTAATGATAAACGCCCATGATGCGAAACAAACAATCCCTTCCTGAATTAATAGAACAATTGGCCGCGCAGGGGGTGGAAAAAGTAAAACTGGCTGTCACAGACATAGACGGGATCCTTCGTGGTAAGGTCATGAGTTTTGAAAAATTCAGATCGGTGGCTGAAAAGGGATTTGGTTTTTGTGATGTGGTGTTTGGATGGGATGCCGGCGATCAGGCTTATGATAACGGAAGTTTTACCGGGTGGCATACCGGTTACCCGGATGCGGCGGCTGTCGTTGACTGGAAGACTTACCGGCAAGTGCCCTGGGAAAATGGAATTCCATTTTTTCTGGCGGATTTCCGGGATGCGGCTCAAAACGATTTACCGGTTTGCCCAAGGGGGCTGTTGAAGAAGATCATCGGTCAATCTCAGGACCAGGGTTTCTCGGCCTTTTTTTCCCAGGAATTCGAATGGTTCAATTTTATCAGAAAACCGAGCGCTTCGGTGGAAGAATCTTTGCGTGATCTGCAACCGATTTCACAGGGTATGTTTGGTTATTCCATCCTGCGTGCTTCACAGGGAAGTGCCTTTTTTCATGATCTTTTCGATCAATTGAAGAAATTCGGAGTGCCCCTGGAGGGTATCCACACTGAAACGGGCCCCGGTGTATATGAAGCGGCAATTTTATATGCCGATACCCTGGAAGCGGCAGACCGTGCCGTTCTTTTCAAGGCCGGGGTCAAAGAGATCGCTTTCCGGCATGGCATCCTTCCTACCTTTATGGCCAAATTCAATGAATCCCTGCCAGGTTGCAGCGGGCATGTGCATCAAAGTTTGTGGTCGGAGGACGGCAGCAGGAATTTATTTTATGATAAGGAAAGCCGGACGGGAATGAGTTCACTGATGGAGAGTTATATGGCCGGACAGTTGCTTTGTCTGCCCTATATCCTGCCGATGATCGCACCAACCGTCAATAGTTATAAACGCCTGGTCGAAGGCGCCTGGGCGCCTACTACGCTGACCTGGGGTCATGACAACCGGACAACTGCCCTTCGGGCCTTACCCGGAGGAACGGCCTCCACCCGGTTGGAAACAAGGGTGGTCGGATCCGATTCCAACCCTTACCTGGCCATGTCCGCTTGTCTGGCGGCAGGGTTGTACGGGATCCGGAATAAATTGACACTGACTACTGCAGCCACTGTCGGCAGCGGATATTCAGACAAACGTAACGGGATATTGCCAAAAAATCTTTGGGAGGCTACAGAGGCCATGAAACAATCTCCCATTGCCGCAGAGCTTTTCGGGGAAACCTTCGTGGATCATTTTACCCGGACGAGGGAGTGGGAGTGGAGACAATTTGCCAAAGTGGTGACAGATTGGGAACTGAAACGATATTTCGAGATAATTTGATCCTTTTGCTCTGGGAGGCTGATGGTATAATAATTTGAATTAACCTTTTAATTTGATATAGACGATGACAGATTTTAATATGATCCGGCAATTTAATTTTCCAACGGTTATTCTATTTGGTGCAGGGGCGGTCAGGGAGTTGCCTGATCACCTGTTTGCAAACGGCCTTAGGAAGGCGCTTTTGGTAACGGACCCGGTTGTTGTTCAATTGGGATTTTTTCAAAAAATAAAGGAAGACCTGACCAAACGGGGCATTTCCGTAGAAGTGTTTTCCGATATTCATAAGAATCCGGTAAAGTCCGATGTAGAGAATGGAGGAGAAGCATTTAAGCGAACAGACAGGGATTGTATTATCGGCATAGGTGGTGGTGCGGCTATGGATGTGGCCAGGGCCATCACGCTGAGGATCCATCATCTCCGGGATCTTTTCGATTATGATGACCTGATCGGCGGAGATCAATACGTTACGGGGGATGTTCCTTATTTTATTACCATACCGACAACCAGCGGTACTGGCAGCGAAGTTGGCAGAAGTGCCATTATTTCAGAAAATGATACGCATCGTAAAAGGATCCTGTTCTCGCCCAAGTTGCTGGCTAAGATTGTTTTTGCCGATCCCTTGCTGACGATGGAACTGCCTCCTTTTGTAACGGCCGCAACAGGCATGGACGCGCTGACCCATAACCTGGAAGCCTACCTGGCAAAGAATTATCATCCCATGTGCGATGGGATCGCCCTGGAAGGCATCATCCTGATCAATGGATCGATTGTCAAAGCGGTGACTGCACCCGATCTGGAATCAAGAAGCAAAATGATGCTGGGGTCCCTGATGGGGGCCGTAGCTTTTCAAAAAGGACTCGGGGTCGTGCATTCGCTGGCGCATCCGCTCTCCTCGCTCCTCGATACGCATCACGGGCTTGCCAATGCGGTAAATCTGCCGTACGGGATGCAATTTAATATTACCGGCAGCGAGCATAAGTTCCGGACGATCGCAAGGACGATGGAATTGACCGAAGAAACCGGAAAGGCTGTAGTGGAACGTCTTTTTGAACTAAACAAACAATTAAGCCTGCCACTGCGGTTAAGGGATATCGGGGTAAAGGAAGAACACCTGGAAACGCTGTCCGATCTTGCTTTTGCTGATTTTTGTCACCCCAATAACCCCAGGCCGGTGAGCAGGGAAGATTTTAGAAAGCTCTATTCGGAGGCGTTATAAACATAAACACCTGGGAATGAAAATAGGATTGACATATACGGGTTACGGGGAAAAACATCAGAATTATGTAAAATGGCTGAAGGGGAATAACCCGGAAGTTGAGGTTATAAAACTTTCTGTTGATGGGGATAAAGATGCCATCAGGGATTGTGATGGTTTTGTCCTGTCCGGCGGAGTGGATATCCACCCGGAAATGTATGGGGGAACTTCGGTATATACAAAGGCTCCAAAGGAATGGAAAAAGGACAGGGATCAATTCGAGCAATCGGTCTTCGAATTTGCGCTGGAAAGGAAATTACCGGTGATCGGCGTTTGCCGTGGATTGCAGCTGATCAATGTGCTGCTGAAGGGAACGCTGATCCAGGATCTGGGCGAAAAAGGGGATCTTACACATGAGTATGCAAACAATAAAGACCAGGAGCATCCGGTAACGATCGAAGAAGGGAGTTTGCTTTTTGGGATTGCCGGAGTAAAAAACGGTGAAGCCAATAGCGCCCATCACCAGGCGATAGATAAATTGGGCGAGGGGCTGCGGGTGAACTGCCATGCAGAAGATGGCACGATCGAAGGGATAGAATGGATGCAGCCTGAGGGGAAGTCTTTTCTGCTGGCCGTTCAATGGCATCCGGAAAGGATGTATACCAATCATCTTCCCGATGCCTTTCTATATAAAAATATCCGGGAACGTTTTGTACATGAGATAAAAAAGAATAAAAAATAATAAAAATCAAGCATAGAATTACAAGCCGAAAAGAACATACTATTATGACAATCATTAATCCTGCCACCGAAGAGATCATACAAAAAATTGGAGAAGATACAGAATCGACCGTAAAGGAAAAATATCAATTGCTAAAAAAGGGGCAGGCAGGCTGGGCAGCTCTTCCGGTGGAAGAAAGGGTTGCCTGCATTGCCCGTTTCTATGACTTGCTGGAAGCTGAAAAACTGGATCTGGCCGCTACCCTTACCAGGGAAACCGGAAAACCTTTGCAGCAGGCCTTTAACGAGCTGAATGGCGCCCGCAGCAGGATTCGTTTTTTTCTGGACAACTCCGCTAAATACCTGGCGGAAGAATGGATTACCACGGAAGGCGCTACCCGCGAAAAAATCGTTTACGAACCTCTGGGAGTGATCGCGAATATTTCAGCCTGGAATTATCCTTACCTGGTGGGGGTTAATGTCTTTATCCCAGCCCTTATCGGAGGGAATGCGGTTTTTTATAAGCCTTCGGAATATGCCACGCTGACGGGGATGCATATTCAACGGTTGTTATACCAGGCAGGGGTACCCGAAAATTGTTTTCAAATGGTTATTGGAAAAGGAACGGTAGGGGAGCACCTGCTTTCCTTACCGCTTCAGGGATATTTTTTTACCGGCAGTTACCGAACCGGCCGGTACATTGCAGAGAAAACAGCTTCCAAACTGGTACCCTGTCAATTGGAATTAGGGGGTAAAGATCCTTTGTACGTAATGGAAGATGTGGAGGATATTGAGAAAGTGGCTGCCGCCGCCCTTGAAGGAGTGGTTTATAATAACGGACAGAGTTGCTGTGCGGTGGAAAGGATCTATGTCCATGAAGCGGTTTACGATCGTTTTGTGGAGTCTTATACGGAACAGGCCAGGAAAATGGTGATCGGGGATCCGGTTGATCCGGGAACGGAGATCGGTCCTTTGAGCAGGGAGGCACAATTGGAGTTTTTATTGGGACAGGTTGCCGATGCGGTCGCCAAAGGTGCAAAATTATTATATGGAGGACGAAAGGTTGATCGTAAGGGTTATTTCATAGAACCGGCCGTGCTGGTGAATGTGGATCACAGCATGCGATTGATGACCGAGGAATCTTTCGGTCCGGTAGTTGGGATACAACGAGTCAAAGACGATACTGAAGCTGCTGCATTGATGGCCGATTCGGAATATGGATTGACGGCTGCTATCTACTCAAAAAATTATGAGCGTGCTGAGGCGATCATGAAACAATTGAACACGGGAACGGTATACTGGAATTGCTGCGACCGGGTCAGCGCTTCCCTTCCCTGGTCGGGAAGGAAACATTCAGGTCTGGGGATGACCCTTTCCTATCAGGGTATCCGGGCCTTTGTAGTGCCCAAGGCTTATCATATCCGGCCCTGAAAAATCAAAAGATATAGATATAGTAAAAGGCCGTCCTGATCAGACGGCCTTTTACGTTTTTAATGCTGATTACCTTTTCCATTGTATTGATAACAACCCAGATCGGAGCCGGGAGGGGTTACCTCTGTTGCGCCGTAAACAGGGTCTACCGGAACGACGACCAAGGGGTGAACTCCTATATATCCTTTTCCAATAAGCGGGGAGCCCGGTTGCAGATGGAAGTTAAAGCTTCCGATCGCAGTAATGGTCCAGGGTGAAATACCTCCGACGACCGGCAACGGATAATTGACGAACAGGGGATTTAGTTTCTGTACCGCGGAAGTACCATCATAGGTCTGGGGGGATTGATAGTTAAAATTGGCCGGCAGGTACGAAGAAGGATCAGGCAGATCGGTGGATTGCGGTTTTGTACAAACCGGGCCGAAGGTAAAAAACTGGTTGGCAATGTCTGTGTTGTCTGCCCATTGGTAGTTGTAACCGTAGGTCATGTTAGCAGTATCTGCCACTGGATTGTTGACCACACGGTAGCCTACACGACAGTTGATCGCTACGTTGTTATAAAACGCGCCTCCTGCACCTTGTTCAAAATTGACCGTAGAACCCCGCTGCCCCGGAACGACCCCCCTTCCTCCATTCACGAAGGTAGTGTTGTACATCACAATATTGGTTTCGGGGTAACCGATACCACCTCCTTTATTGGATGCTTTTTGCCCATTATAAGCAGTTCCAATGAAGAAATTATAGGCCAAAGTCCCAACGGTACCCCCTTTCATGTTCACACAATCTCCTCCACTGCCTCCATTATTCTCAAACGTGTTCCTGAAGACATGGACCTTACCGCTGGATATACGGATACAGTCATCTGTACCCCCATAGATCCAGGAATCCTCCAGGATAAATGAGCCGTTTTTGTTCTGGAAGAGAATATTATAGGAGGTTCCGGAGCCCTGGTTGACGCTAGGGCCGACAACGGGACCATAATTGGCGCCGCCAAAATTCATGCGGGTCCATTTGATCACCATCAGTGGGCAGGATGTATCACCGATTATACCTTTCCATCCTCCGCTATGAGCGGAATCCTTAGCTCCGGGAGTCGGATCTTTTAAATAACCGGGGACAGTCATCAGGATGGGTTGAGCCTGACTTCCCAGGCTAAGAAGAATTCCCCTGACAACGATACCGGCAGCGTTTTTGATATTCAGCGTCACTCCCTGCTGAATGGTCAATGTATCCCCTTTATTGATATAGATGTCACCATCCAGAATGTAGGTCTTGCCTGCGAGCATAACGCCTTTAACGGAGCCGTTCACAGGTGCGGCATCGCTCACGGCTTTTCCCGGAGGCAGAACGTAATGAGAAATATTTGTTTTTTCTTCTGCCCATTTTGTACAACCTGTCAAAAAAGACCCCGTAAGGATGATCAGGACGGGTATTATCAGTTTGTTCATGACTTTTCTTTATTAGAGAATTGATGGTTAAAATTTATACCGGAAACCTCCCAGGAAGCTGATCTTGTAAAGATCTCTCTGCACGGTTGTATAACTGTTTGATGTTTGAAATGGCAAAGACGCACCTGCATTGTTCTTTGAGATTTCCGATGGAGAGAATTTCAAATACTGTTTATTGGGTGAGTTGGTCAGGTTATTGATTTTGGCGTAAAATGAAAAATGCCGGGCAATTCTTTGTTCTAAAGAGAAATCCAATTGGATGTTTGGTTTCTGCCAGAAATCAAGACCGTACCAGGGGGATACCTGGGCGATCCGGTCACCGGTATAAGCAAAGGCCAGCTGCATGTCAAGGCCCATTTGAGGGTTTTTAAACAATAAGGAAAGATTGCCAACATGATCGGCCTGGCCTTGTAAAGGCCTGGTCTGAGAGACCGAAGTTTTGATATTATTTACCCAAAGTATTTTGTCGGTTGTAACGCGGGAATGTGTATAAGTATAGTTTGCCGAAATGCCGAACATTCCGAAGTATTTAGTGATTACGGCTTCAAGGCCATAGTTCGTGGCTTTGTCCGCATTTTGAGGTTGAATATAAAGATCACTTGGGTGCCCGTTGGTCCAAATAAAATATTCTATAGGGTTTTTCAATTGCTTGTAAAAGACGCCAAGCAAAACCTGGTCGGCCAGGCCGGGGAATAATTCATACCGCAGATCGAAATTGTCAGCCCTTGTATGTTTCACGAGAGGGTTGCCAATTTCTTTGTAATAATCTCCAGGGATCTCATACGGATCGATCTCGCCAAAACCAGGACGACTAATGGATTTAAAATAGGAAAGACGAAGGTTTTGCCGGCGGTCCAACATATATTTTAAATGAAGACTTGGTAATACGTCCGTGTATTGGATAGTGCCATGTCTTTGGTCAAAAGAGGCCGGCATAGCAGCCGTATAATCCTGTTGGGTGTTCTCTATACGTACGCCGCCCAACACCTGCAATGCGTGAGTCAGCATGAATTTAGCCTGTAAATATCCCGCAGCGATCTTTTCGTGAGCGCTATAACTGTTAGCGTGCTTTGTCGTAGTAATATTACCGGTTCCATAGGTAGCTGCCGGGCGGAATACCAGCTGGGCCGCATCGATGTTTGTGAAACGCTGTGAAGTGTCGGATGCCAGCGTTAGTGAGTAGTCGTTATAATAGTTCTCCCTGGTTTTGTAGCGGTAAAGACCACCGCCGGCCAATTCCACTTCCCGATGGAAAATCCTGGGGATATAGGTAAGATTAAGAT
This sequence comes from Flavitalea flava, assembly GCF_054461575.1. Lineage (NCBI taxonomy): Bacteria > Pseudomonadati > Bacteroidota > Chitinophagia > Chitinophagales > Chitinophagaceae > Flavitalea > Flavitalea flava. Next base: position 444 of record NZ_JBTLQH010000051.1, on the reverse strand, counting down.
AACCTGCCCAATCTTTGTCGGTATTGTGTTGCCAGATCCTGCTCATCCCAGAGCCATACGTACTGGAGTCCACCCTGGTTATTTTGCCTGACGGGTCAGCCAGCACATTGGCATTAAAATTATAGGATGCCATATCAGGTACCTTGTTCGAGGCAATGGAATATACACCGCTCCAATCCAGCTTTACTTTTTCGCTGAGATGATGTTCTCCCTGGAGGGTAGCATTATAAATAGTCTGGATCTGCCACCTGCTGCGATATTCCACATCCACGGATTTGGAACCTTGCGAAGAATTGGTGCCAATTGTCGTATCGGGTGTGTACCTGGTCTCATATTCATTCTGATGCAGGTATAAATTATATAGGGAGATCTTATTGCGGTTATTGAATACATAATCTATCTTATTATGGAGACCAACCCGGTTGGTTTGAGTAGAATATAACC
>NZ_JBTLQH010000050.1:0-46788 GCF_054461575.1 Flavitalea flava | reverse complement strand
GCCAATTATAAACGGTTTGTGCATACTGATACCATACCTGCCACTGGCTAAACTAGGATCTGGTAAACAAGTAGGCACAGGATGGACCAAAGTCCATCGGCCGAAGGCCAATTATAAACGGTTTGTGCATACTGATACCATACCTGCCACTGGCTAAACTAGGATCTGGTAAACAAGTAGGCAAACGCCATAATAGCGCAGAAGTAAAGGAAAGCAGTAACAAAGGTCAGAATGATGCTACTGTCTTTTTCTTTTGTCTTAGCCTGAATAGGGTGCATTTTTTCCATGCGGATTTGGATTTTATGGGTTAATTAATTACAGGGAACGGAAAAGTTATATATGTTTTTCGCTGTGGAGACTCAGAAAACCGGTCTTTCAGCAAAAGCTTTATGATGGGCCCATGGCAGCGGGACCGTTGGTCCATCATACGTTTTCGGGTGGGTAGGGATTGCTTGTGATAACCGATCTTTCTTTTACCTTTATAGCTTAACAGCTCATGGAGGTCTTCGAAAAATGTACGCGATAGTAGATATAGAAACTACCGGTGGTTATGCAGCAAATAACGCAATAACAGAAGTCGCTATTGTGTTACACGATGGAAACCGGGAAGTCAAGCGGTATGAGACCCTGATAAATCCAGGTATGACCATCCCACGTTATGTACAGGCCCTGACCGGGATCAATGACGAAATGGTCGCAGATGCCCCTTATTTTGAAGAAATTGCCCAATTTTTATATGAATGGCTGGAAGGTGCTGTTTTCGTGGCGCATAACGTAAATTTTGACTATTCCTTCCTTAAACACCAGCTGAAAGCATGCGGCCTGGAGTTGAATTGCAAGAAACTTTGTACAGTTAGGCTAAGCCGAAAGGTCTTTCCGGGAGCTATAAGTTACAGCCTGGGTAATATTTGTGATCACCTGGGAATTTCCATTCCTAACCGGCATCGGGCCGGAGGGGATGCTGACGCTACCGTTCTTTTATTCGAAAGAATTCTGCAGTCCGGGGGCCAGCAACATATTCAGGCCATGCTGAAAGGAAAAAGCAGGGAACAATACCTTCCTGTAAACCTGGCTGCGGAGCAGGTTGACCGGCTACCGGACAGACCAGGGGTCTATTATTTCCATGATGTAAAAGGGAAGGTCATCTATGTGGGGAAAGCAAAAAATCTTAGAAAGAGAGTCGGCAGCCATTTTTCCAATAACAAACCTGGACGTCAGAAACAGGATTTCCTGAAGAATATTCATTCCATTTCGCACGAGACTACCGGAACCGAATTGATGGCCTTCCTGCTCGAATGTATCGAGATCAGGCGTTTATGGCCCTTATATAACAGGAGTCTTAAACGTTTCGAACAGACCTATGGGCTATATGTTTTTGAAGACAGAAATGGTTATTCCCGTCTGGTGCTTGAAAAAAGAAAACGGCAATTAAAGCCGGTCTATACTTTTTCCTTATTGATGGAAGGCCAAACGCTGTTATGGAAACTGATCCGTGAATGGAAGCTTTGTCCTAAACTATGTTTCATACAGACGGACGATGGTCCCTGTGAAGGGATCCGGGAAAAGATTTGTCAAGGGGCCTGTGACCAAAAGGAATCGACCTCCGAGTACAACCAACGAGTGGAAGCTGCGGTAGGATTTCTGATAAAAAGCCTTCCCAGTTTTACCTTGCTGGATGAAGGCAGACATCCGGAGGAAAAAAGCTGTATACTGGTTGAAAATGGTAAAATCTATGGAATGGGGTATTTACCTGCGGACGCTTCCATTCCGGATCCCGGAGAATTAAAGAACTTTCTTACGCCCTATCCGGAAAATGATTATATGCGCGGACTGGTATATCAGCATGCAGAAAAATGGCCCTGGAAAAAAACAGATCTGGGGATAATAAACGGATAAAATTTAACATCTTTGCATCCTGGAAAAGTGCCCTTATTTATTACCATTACCCTTTAGTCATGTTTAGAATTGTCGCTTTGATCCTGTTTTTCGTTACTTCCCTTTCTTTTTTTGCCTGTCATTCTTCCTCTACCGGTAACACCGGAGAAAAGGACAGCCTTATCCAAAAGGCCGCCAGGGAATTCGATGTCAGGCGCGCACCTGAAGACAGAAAAGAGCCGAAAAAAGAAGCCGTTGTTGAATATAAGGAGAAAATGAAAAGCGATCTGAATGATCACGAATTCTCGGTTCATTTGTTTGAAACGGGGAAAACCAATTACTACCGGGTAAAAATGCAATCCGGTACCCTGATAGGAGAGGATACGGTAAAATTACCCGATCTGGGTACTGAGCCAAGACCCGTTCTTCAAAAGGGAAAGGACAGGTATTCCTGTATTATTGGGTTTATGGATAATGAAGACAGCTTTCGGGAATATAAACTGGTGTATGTAAAAGGAGAAGGCGATGCACTCAGTATAAAAACATTAAAGCATTATCGGGTTTCTTCGCATTTCAGATTAGAGACCCAATAAGTAAGACAAAATCCTCTCTTGGTATCATTCTCGCACCAAGACTTTCGAGATGCTCTGTATAGACCTGACAATCAATCATGGCAACCCCTTCCGATTGTAACAATTGCGTATATTGAATAAATGCGAATTTACTGGCATTGCTGATCCTGCTGAACATGCTTTCGCCAAAAAACACTTTTCCCATCCTTATACCATAAAGTCCTCCCACCAGTTCTCCATTCAACCAGGTTTCCGCGCTATGTGCATGACCTTCCCGATGCAGGCAGGTATAGGCCTCTTTTACTTCGTCGGTGATCCAGGTACTTTCCTGTCCTCTGCGGGAAATGGTTTTACAATTGGCAATGACTTCGCTGAAAGCCTTATTGGTCGTAAATTCAAAGGTATTCCTGCGGGCCAGTTGGCGCATGCTTTTGCTTTCTTTTAATTCTTCCGGGAACAGGACAAAACGGGGATCGGGGGACCACCATAATATATGGCGGCCTTCATACCAGGGAAAAATTCCACTTCGGTAGGCAAGCAATAAACGATCTGTGGAAAGATCTCCTCCAATAGCCAACAGACCGTCCGGTTCAGACAAATGAACAGGGGGGAAGATCATTTCGTTGTTTAAGGCGAATAAAGACATAGAGTTTGGCGGTGTTTGAAGTTAACCCGCCATTACCTCGATGGTCGCACCGATACCACGATCGGTAATCGCATCACAAATGGGTTTTAGAACCTCATAACTTCCGCGTTTGACTGAATATTTACCTTTGGAATGAATGATCATAGCGCATTGCTCTGCCTGCTCAACCGTTTGCCCGCATACTTCCATCAGGGTTTCTATGACCCATTCGAAGGTATTTACCTCATCATTCCATACGATCAGGCTGAAGGGATCATCGCTGTCCGTAAGCACTTCTGTGTCTACCTCCTCGATGGCTATCGTTTTTGGATCATGCAAAAAATAGGGCATGTTTGCGTTCTTTTTACAAAATTACGTTTTTCGGCAAGCCTTACAAGGATGAGCTGATTTTTATTCCGCTTTCTTTTTATTGAAAAGACCCTTCAGGAGCCCTTTTCCGGCCTCTTCGGCCTTCTTTTTAGGGTCATCCGGGCCTGTTGTCTGTGTCCCGGCTGTTGTGTCCTTTTTGCCCAGGAGCTGATTTTTCAACTCATTTCCCGCATTTTGAAGAGCTTGTTTACCAACGGCTTTTGCCGTATCACGAAGCTGTTGTTTGGCGCTGTCCACTCTGGCCTGAACCAGGCTGACAGCTTGTTGTTTGAGACTGCCTGTAGTACTGCTCAAAGCCTCTTTCATGTCCGTTTTAAATAGGGGATTGGTCATGGTCCCTCCGATTTTTACAGGCAGGTCTATTTTGTCGTTGAGTTTTACGGGTATTCCTTTTGCTCCAGCCTGCGCTACCACATTATTTACCAGGTTGTTTGCCTGGCCACCCAGCAAACTTCTCGGCAATTTCAGATCGATAGCATAATCCAACGATTGATCGAAACCGTGAGAACCGCCGATCTCCATATCGATGTCCTGTACCTTTATATGGAAAGGGTCGATTATTACTTTACCATTACGAAAGGAAAATGTGGTTTTGACATCTTTCAGGGATAATTCTTTTAATTGGTCCAGATGGAGGATTTGTGCCAGTTTATCTGTCGGTGCAAAATTCTTTAAGGCTCCGGCAGCCAGGAGCATATTTCCATCACCATTTAACGAATTGAGATCGGGAGAATTATTTTCTCCCATAAAACCGCTCATAGTAAGCTGGGAACTGAATTTTCCAGCTATGAATTTCCCGGCCGGCATCAGCTTCTGTACGGTGGTGAAGGCGTAAAAAGTTTTTTGCACATCCAGGTTTTTTACGTCATATCGGAATGCTAATGCCGGATTTTTTTTGCTGACTTTGGTCGAATAGAGTCCATTGATCATCATGTCGCCATCCAGGGCCTGTGCCTTGATATTGTCGAGTTTAACCGTTTCGTCAGCGATCTTCATACTACCGGATAAATTTTGCATATCCAGATTGTTATAATGTAGTTTATCGATGACCACATTCACAACGAAACTGATATTGTCCGGTACGGCGAAGGGCGGTGCAGATCTGGCTCCAGCAGCTGTTCCTGGAGCTGAAACGGATTTACCTACGGTGCTATCCTTGGGCATAGAACCCATTTGGTCGTTCAGATCCACCTGATCTGCTTTTACCGTGAGGGCACCATCCAGCGGCTTGTTCTTAAGCATATAGGATAACAGGTTATTCAAGGTGCCATTGGCAGTAAAATGGGTTTTGCCGTATGATCCTTTCAGATCGGTAAGCGTAATATTTTTAGGATTAGCTGTCATTAGCAGGTTGTCCAGGATGATTCCGGATGGATAAGCCGTTGAGGCCCAGGAAAAATTCGTAAGGCCGATGGTTCCACCGGCCTGAAAATTTTCATCTGGCTTTGCCGACCCGCTTTTTAACTTTTCAATGGATGATAAATTGCCTTTCAGATTCATATCTGCATTCAGTAACCCACTTAACCGGGTTCCTGCCTCCAATTTTATGAACTGTGCCAGCTTGGCGAGGTCGAGCTTTCCTTTAGCCCCTGCATCGATATAAGGATCACTTACCGGGGTCTTAACAAACAAACGGAAATCAAAGGGAGCCTCTTCCATTTCAAGGTGGCCTTGAGGAATATCCAGGACCGTATGGTCCGTTATCCCGTCAGGATTATCTGCCTTCAGCTTTATATTTATATTCCTGACCGGCTTGGGCAGGTCAGGATATTGAAAGGTTCCGTCCTTTACTTCCAAATCGATATGGTAGGCAGGAATATGCCTGCTGTCGTAAGTACCTTTTACGAAGCCATTCAGGCTTGCCTGACCGCTGGTTCGGATACTGGCAAAGTCTTTTCGGTAGATGGAGGGTATCAGGGATAAAATACTTTTAAAATCGAGCGATGGGCCGTTAAACCTGATATCTATATTATAGGAACTGTCATTGACAATCTGGAAAAATCCCTCTGTATGGAGTTTCAGGTCATTTAAAGCCAGGTTATCGACTTTAAAGGTATACTTGCCGGCCTTGTTATCCACCTGAAAATCGGCAACCACATTCGTATTGGTGTGAACGAGGTAGGGAATGGCCCCATAGCTAAAGCTTAAGGACTCAGTACTCGTTCTGGTTTTCAGGGTAAACAGGTCGGAGGTGAAATCTCCGCTGCCGGAATGGTTGAGACCGCTGATTTCACTGCTCATATCGGCAGTTTCATCTTTATAATAAATATAACCGTCTGTTATGGCATAAGCCTGCAGATCCATTTTAAAGGGCTTGGCGGAGGCCGGAATTGCAGGATCTTTGGCCGTGGAATCAGGGAGAGTGATCGCCCAGTTGGGATGCCCGTTCTTATGGACGAGCGCATGAATGCGGGGTTGATCGATCTTGATGGAGTGGATCTTTATTTCATCTCCTGAAATAACACTCATAAGATTGAGGGCTACGTCAATCCGTTTGGCAGCGATCAGGGTGTCTTCTGCAAATTCTGAGATTCCGGTGATCCGGAGGCTGTCCAGGGCAACAGCCAGCCTGGGAAAGTTCCGGAAAAGAGAAATATCTACTTCTGAGAAATCCACATGAGCGGCGATGCTCTTATTAATCTGGGTTTTTATGAGGTTGGTGATCTTTGCCTTGAAAAGAAAGGGAGCGGCAAAGGCAAAACCGATCAGTACGAGCAGGATAATGCCTGCGATTTTAAGGGTTTTTTTGATCATGGTCAGTCAGGATATTAGAAGACAGGTTTGGAATAGTGCAAATATGCAAAAAATCTTTCTTTATTTTTACTCTTTATTTTCTTTATTTACCAAATATGACGCCGGAAAGAAAGGACAGAATCACCCAGGTTTTAGACAAGCGGCAGGATAATATCGTTATTGTGCTGGAAAATGTATTCGATCCGCACAATATTTCAGCCGTAATGCGGACCTGCGATGCTATAGGCGTCCAGGATATTTATATTTTGAATACCAGGATCCCTGTACACAAAAAATGGGGTGCGAAAAGCAGCAGCAGCGCGGCCCAATGGCTGAGCATCCATCAGTATACGAATGCCGGGCAATGTTTTGCCGATCTACGAAAAAAAGTTGACCATATCTATACCACTCATCTTAGCAGTGACGCCGTTTCTTTGTACGATATGGATCTGACTGGCAGGATTGCCCTGGTATTCGGCAATGAACATTCGGGAGTCAGTGAGGAGATCGGAGCTTTATCCGATGGCAATTTTATTATTCCGCAGGTCGGGATCATTAAATCCCTGAATATTTCCGTTGCCTGTGCTGTCAGCCTCTATGAGGCTTTCCGTCAAAAAACGCTGGCAGGCCATTATGCTCAACGTGGGTTGCCGGAGGATAATTATCAGGCCCTGCTCAAAGAGTGGAGCCGGGGGCAGTTAGAAACGGAGGAATTTGTTTTCAGGCCCATCTTTCCCCAGCAGGATGGAGTCAAACAAACCACCCAACCGAAGGAGGGTAAATAAGCCGGTAAATAGAGTCGCAATCCCGTTAAGGCATACAAAGAATATTGTCTATGTATCAGGTTAATTTTATTGTTCGGAAGGTCTTTGCTCTGATTTGGCTGGCTTTATTTTTGTCCGCTTTTCCTGCCGGCGCGCAGGTTCAGGAGATAAAAAAATGGAAAGTATCAGAATTGGAGACCTATATTAAGGATTGCGATCACCCCCTTATTATCAATTTCTGGGCAACCTATTGTACGCCCTGCATAACGGAAATCCCTTATTTCCAAAATGCCGTGGCGCAATATAAGTACGAGGAGGTGGAATTATTGCTGGTGAGCCTGGATCCTCCGGGCTACAATCCATCGCGGATCGCAGATTTCGCCAAAAAGAAACAGTTTATTTCCCGGATTATTTGGCTGAATGAAAAGAATGCTGCTAATTCCCTCCCAAAGATCGATTCGGGTTGGTCGGGAGGCCTCCCTTCTTCGCTCTTTATCAATAATAAGGCGAATTATCGCCGTTTTTACGACCGTCAATTGACGGAATTGCAGGTAGCGCCGGCAGTTAGGCTTATGATTGGCCACTAACAGTTATCAACAAATTAAATTTTGACCGGATTGAGGTATTGGATTTTAATCCGAATAAATAGTTTGCGTGCTTAAACTAATAAGCACAAATGGAATTAAAAAAAGTATATATAGTACATCCGGAAAAGTGCCATTGTTCATATAGTATAGATGTGGATGGTGTTTTTAGCACCAGGGAAAAGGCGGAAGCCTATATGCGCCGGTATCCGGAAATGCCTCATGAGCTTTTTATTCAGGAATTAGTAGTTGATCCTGAATATCTTTCCTTCCCGGACAAATCTCCTTATATAGTAAGGTTTCGGGAAAATGGAGAGGTGCGTTCAGTCGAAAAGGTTAATGTTCCTGAATTTGAAATAAGAGCGTTGAATGAAGATGTATATGAGTTTTTAAAAATGACAGACATTTATGTTTTTGCTAAAAATGAAGAACAGGCTATTCAAAGAGGACTTGAAATAAAAAAAGAGATGATGGAAAATGGGGTATGGGCAGAATCGGATGATTAATTTACATTTTTTATAGGCATTGTGATCCTTACACCAGCCCTTCCAATTTGTTTTTATCGGACATAGCCTTAATATGGTGAATGCTGACATTCAATTCATAACCGATCAATAAGATAAGGGAATTGTAATAGATCATCAGCATCAGGATCATAATGGTTCCGATCGAGCCATAGACTTTATTGTAGGTGGCAAAATTATTAACCCAATAAGAAAAAACGAAGGTGGTCAATATTGTTAGAAAAGTCGCCAGAAGAGTACCGGGAGAAAAAAGCTTCCATCGTTTGTGCACGGAAGGTCCATATTTATAGATATAGGCGATGGCAATATAGAACAGCGGGACGATCACCACCCAACGCAGGGTTCTGAAAAGCCCCCTCGCAGAACGATTATTGATATGCAGCCATTTTAACAGCGACCGGAGCAGTTCTGCCTGGGTGACCAGGAGAATGACCGATCCTATAACCATAAACAGAACCAGGCTGGTTAATTTGATCGCCATCCAACGGGTTTGAATTGGGTTCCGGTTGTTATTATACATATTGGTATGTAAGACCAATGATTTATTGAACGAACGCATGATGCCCATCATGGCATTGGAAGAATAAAAAAGCGTCAGTAAAAAACCAAAGGATAGCAAACCTACCCTGGGTTTGTCGAGGAAATCTTCCAGGAACTGGCTGACGAGAACAAAGGTATTCTGATTGGGGGTGATATCCCGGGTGATCAGCAATAACTGGTGTTTGATTTGCTGGGCGATCGGTAAATAGGGAATGAGGGTACAAATAAAAATGGTTGCTGCCGGGATGGCGGTCAGGAAACTAAAGGCAATGGCGCCAGCCCGGTCATTCAATCCCACCTTTTTTACCTGGTTGATAAAAAAAACAATGATCTCGTATAACGGCGTTCCCTGAAAACCTGGCAAAATGATCTTTTTGCTTTTTGCTTCCAGGAAACGGAAGAAAGTACTATTATAAATTTTCCTTTCAATTTTGGTCATTACGGGGATTACTGTAGTTGATCAATCACTTTGCCTTTTCCAGCGAATCGGCTTTTTTAAGGGTATCGGCTCTTATAGCCATTTGCTCATCCAATGCCTTCTGATATTCTTTGGCAAATTCCAGATGTTCTTTATAGGTGACCGCAAAATTCGAATAGCCTAAAAGATCGGGTTTTGCCACAAAATACAAATATTCGGTCTTCGGTGCTTCCAGTACGGCCTCCAGGGTTTGTTTGGATGGGGTACAAATGGGACCGGGGGGCAGGCCGGAATTGATATACGTATTATAAGGCGATTCAACCTGCAGATATTTTTTATAAATCCTCTTTAATTCAAAATTCCGAAGAGCGAATTTTATCGTTGGATCGGCTCCAAGCCGCATGCCTTTGGCCATTCTGTTCAGGTAAACGCTGGCAATTTTTGCTTTATCGCTTTTTGCCCTGGTTTCTTCTTCCACAATAGAAGCCAGGATATAGGCGGTAGCCGGGGTTAGCCCCTTGGTTTGTGCCTGTTGCCTTCGTTCGGGAGTCCACCAGGCATTATATTCGGTAAACATTTTTCTAAAGATAGCAGAAGGAGGGGTATTCCAGAAATAAGTATAGGTATCGGGGAAGACGATGGTCATTACGGTATTGGAATCCACTCCAAAAGGGGCCAGAGAATCTTTATTGGAGATAAATGAAAAAAAATCCGAGGAATCCGATTCGAACCTTTTTCCAAGTAGTGAAGCCAAATTCTCCCGGGTCCGTAGTTTGGTAATGACCAGGTGAACGGGAGACTGTCTTCCGTTACGAAGCATTCTAACCAGGGTTAGCAGGCTCATGTCCTTTTTGATCTCATATTTACCTGCTTTGATATTTTGAGGATAATCCATTCTTGCTGCCAGCCATTTGAAAAAGGAGGGGCTTTTCAGCACGGTATCTTTATCTAAAAGATCAAGAACCTGTTCATAATTCATGCCTGTCCGGATATACAGGTTGTATTTATCCTCACTAAATGTAGTTGCCGGGCCCAGGAAACGCCAGGCTGAAAAAACCAATACAAAAAAGAGGAGGGTGGTTATTATTAAAACGGGTCGCTTCATAGGTATTAACGATTGATGCTCAAAATAAATAAAAAAGTTCCGTCTTAGAAAGAAAAAACCCTGCCAGTTTATACAGGCAGGGCGGAAATATGTTAAATGGAATTTTTCTCACTAGTGCTTCTGAGAAGCCGGAGCCGGGGCCTGATTTTCTGGCGCTGGCTGGCTAGTAGCGGGAGCGGTAGTTGTAGCATTGATCTTCTCAGGAACCCTGCGGCTACTGACAGCATTCTTTGGAACGAATACCGCGGAAAATAAACATAATAACCCTACGACTGCTGCCAATACCCAAGTTCCTTTTTCCAGGACATCGGTCGTTTGTTTGACGCCCATTAACTGATTGCTAAACCCACCTACATTACCGGCCAGACCGCCTCCCTTAGGATTTTGGACAAGAATGATCAATCCGAGGAACACACAAGCCAGGATAATCAAAAGCACGAAAAACAGCGTCATATCAAAATGTTTTTAATTGTTCGATTTTGGATGCAAAATAAGCGCTTTTCCCGGGATTGAGCAAACTTAATTTCCGGTAAACTTCTATGGCTTTATCCTTCATCCCCTGTTTGGACAGCACTTCGGCCATAGTTTCGGTTACGACCTCTTTTCCTTCAATGGAATGGGCTGCAATGGCCTGGATCTTACTCTCTGCCGCAATATCCGGTATGATCTCCGCATTTTTCTGCGGAAGGCGCCTCATGACCTTCAGCCAATCGGTAAAACTTTTCACCTGTTTGCCCAGCCGGTCGCTGGGATTCTCATCCAGCCTCAGTTTGATTCCCTGGGAAGCGAAGTAATCGATCGTATGAAACGATTCGAAAACCAGCGGGGAGTCAATAGGGGGATCAATGATAGGAGAAAGTGTGAAATTGAAGGCCTTGGGAGCCTGGGGAATTTCGCCTCCTGAAGGTTTGTTTTCCTGCTGCGTAACTACAGATTCCTGCTTATATTCGGTAACGGTTTCAGGCCCGGGCCCTGACGCAGGTTCGGTATGAGGTTCATCAGCTTTACCCCCGGTTATGACTTCCTCCAGGAAAAAAACTGGTTCCTCTAAGGAAGACCCGGATTTTTCAAAAGAATTGGGGGATTCCTCCGACATTACGGGATATTCCTGATCAGGTTCTTTTTCATTGGATTTTTCTTCATCAAGTTTCTCAACAAGTTCTTTATTAAGATTCTCATCAAGATTCTCAACAAGTTCTTCATCAGCATTTTTTCCGTCCAAGCCCGAATCTTCGGTCTCGGGAAAGGACTGGCTTTGTTCTGGTAATTCTTCTGCTTTTTCATCCTCGTTAAAGGAATGTTCAGCAACAGACTCGTCCTCCTTCATGACTTCAGGTTCACGGATCTCATTGGCCTGTTCAAGAGCGGTCCCTACAATTCCATTGGAGGTTTCCTGCATTTCCGCTTCTGCAACTTCTTCCTTTGCTACTTTTTCTTCCTGAACTTTTTCTTCCTGCGCTACTTTAAATACGGGTAAGGAAGGTGGCAGTACAGTGGCTGGCCGGGGTTGGGTGGCCGGCTGATTTTGCAATAACCAATGCAGCCAGAAAGGGTTGGAGAAGTATAAATTCGTTTTTAACGTCTCTTCCTGAAAGGTGACAGCTTTTTCGGCCCCCAGTTTTTGGGATAGCAGGTAACGGGCAACACCGAAAGAAGGATATTCTTCGATTAAATTCTCCAGACGCTCCCGGGGAACTTCTTCCAGCGTGTCAGCCTGGAAAAGATGTTTTAAAAGTTGCTGCATGGGTTGGGTCTTTACGTTTATTTCTACCAGTTGGAGAAAAGCTTGTTAAAAATTTCGTCCGTCAAATTAGTGAGCATTTCCGGTAATTTGGATGCCTCCCCTTCATTTATGGTCTGGCTGGCTGGAAAATCGACATTTCTTGTCACATCGGCTTCAAAATCTGCCGGCGCAACCGTTTTGCCGGTTGGATCCAGGTGGTTTTTGAAAACCAGGTGTACCGTGATACTCAGACGGTTACTGGAAGCTTGTTGTTGGGAAATACCCGAGGTCGTGAAATTATAATCCGTTATCGTACCGCTGACATCATAATCCGCATCGCTGGTCTGAACCTGGGTCAGCTTGGATGCCTGCTGATTGATCTTTTGCCTTAGCTTGTCATTTAATTGAGGAGCCAACTGTGGGTTAATCAATCTCGCCCGGTTTTCAATATAGGCAATATGTATGGTCTTTACCTGGGACGGGATGGAAACATCTTTAAAGGAATAGATCTTACAGGAAGAACCCGCAAGACAAATAAAGAAAAGAAGAGAGCCTGCAAGCGTTTTAGTGTACATCATGATTTATTTTATCTCGCCTGATATTCGTTTAGTTATTCATTCGTTTAGTTATTCATTGATATCATATTCCTTTAATTTCCTGTATAAGGTCCTTTCACTGATGCCCAGATCGGAAGAAGCATCCTTTCTTTTGCCCTTGTGTTTTTTCAGGGCTTTGATGATCAGCTCTTTTTCCTTATCCATAATGTTCAGGGATTCTTCCACCTCTTCATGCAGATGAATGTCCTCATTATTATTACTGTTATTATGGATCATCACCGGTTGGGCGGAAGAAATATTCGCCGGTTGAAAACTTTCTACCGGTTTCAGCTCTTTCAGGTCATTGATCAACGCGGCATGCTGGGTTGATGCCAGGGAAGGGTTCTGTAAAATCTCTACAAACATTTTTTTCAATTCCGTCACATCTTTCTTCATATCAAAAAAGAGCTTATACAGAATCTCCCTTTCATTCGCAAACTCGTGACTTCCGTTGGAAGATCCTCCATTTTGGTGCATCACCATGGGCAGCCTGTTTCCGGATGTCTCCGGAATAAACCTGCGCAACCCGGATGCGGCAACCTGTTTATCTTCCGATAGAACGGATATCTGTTCTGCAATATTCTTCAATTCCCTTACATTCCCCGGCCAGGGGTAATTAATTAACAGATTTTTCGCCTCTTCGTCCAATTGTACCGGAGCCGCTTTATACCGCTCTGCAAAATCCACCGCGAATTTCCGGAAAAGAAGCGGAATGTCTTCTTTGCGGTCCCTCAGAGAGGGGACACGTATCGGTACTGTACTCAACCTGTAATAAAGATCTTCCCTGAATCTTCCTTTTTCGGTAAGTTCAAGCAGATCTTTATTGGTTGCCGCAATCACCCGAACATCCGTTTTTTGAACCTTGGAGGATCCTACACGGATGTATTCCCCGGCTTCCAGTACGCGTAAAAGTCTTGCCTGAGTACCTAATGGAAGTTCCCCGATTTCATCCAGGAAAATAGTGCCACCGTTCACTGTTTCGAAATATCCTTTCCTGAAATCTACCGCTCCCGTGAAAGATCCTTTTTCATGACCAAAAAGCTCTGAATCGATAGTTCCTTCAGGGATGGCTCCGCAGTTCACTGCAATAAAAGGATTGTGTTTATGTGCCGATAAGGCGTGAATGATCTGGGAAAAGACCTCTTTACCAACACCGCTTTCTCCGAAAATCAATACGGTAAGATCGGTATTCGCTACCTGGATAGCAACCTGTAAAGCGAAATTCAAGGCCGGCGAGTTGCCTATAATGCCAAAACGATTTTTGATTGATTGTATTTCCATACCTCAGTTGCTATTAGTTTACTACTTGAATCTGCTAATGAACCGTTCTATTTGCCTGATTAAAAAAGTCCTTTCGGTTTATCTGATCTTTCCCATGAGTGTCCCACCGGTGCAACCCACTATTTCTACCCAAACATAATCTCCTTTTTGATGAGCGGAATCAGTCTTCGGAAACACAACTACTTTATTCTGACTGTTTCGTCCTCTCCATTCACCCTTGCTTTTTTTGGAGTCTCCCTCAATAAGGATCAGGAATGATTTTCCGACGTCTTTTTTATGACTTTCCAGTGATAATTGCCTTTGTTTCTTTACGATCTCATCAAGTCTTCTTTTTTTGACAGCTTCGGGAATGTCATCCTGGTAACGGCGTGCAGCCAGCGTTCCCGGTCTTTCGCTGTAAAAATACATATATGCAAAGTCATATCCTGCGGCCTGCATCAGATCCAGCGTAAATTGATGGTCTTCTTCGGTTTCGGTACAGAATCCCGCAATGATATCCGCGCTGATGCCACATCCGGGCAATATTTCCATAATCCTGCTCACCTTTGCCAGGTACCATTCCCTCGTATAAGTCCGGTTCATCAGTTGCAGTATCCGGTTACTTCCGCTCTGAACCGGCAAGTGAATGTATTTGCAGATATTCTCATATCTGGCCATGGTATGCAAAACCTCATCGGTAATGTCCTTGGGGTGGGAAGTGGAAAATCTGACCCTTAACAGGGGATCGATGAGCGCTACTTTTTCCAGTAGTTTGGCAAAAGTAACGACTCCTTCCTGCCCTGATCCGGAGGGCGATACAATGTTTTCGTCTACCCAATGATAGCTATCCACATTTTGCCCAAGTAAGGTTACCTCTTTATAACCATTGCTGAAAAGCTCTTCGCATTCCCTGATAATTGAACCGGCATCACGGCTTCTTTCCCTTCCCCTGGTAAAAGGTACCACACAGAAAGAGCACATATTATTGCATCCCCGCATAATACTGACAAAAGCGCTCACTCCGTCGCTGTCCAGCCGGATCGGAGAAATATCGGCATAAGTTTCTTCCCGGCTTAAAAGGACATTTACACCTTTCTGCCCGGATTCAGCCTCTTCGATCAAACCGGGTAAAGTCCGGTAGGCGTCGGGACCCACTACCATATCTACCAGTTTTTCTTCCTCCAATAGCTTGCTTTTAAGCCTTTCGGCCATACAACCTAAAACCCCGATCAGCATGCCTGGTTTGCTCTTTTTGGCCTGTCGGAAAATATGAAGACGCTGGCGGACCGTTTGCTCTGCTTTTTCCCGTATCGAACAGGTATTTAAAAAGATCAGGTCAGCTTCTTCAAACTGCCGTGTAGCTCCGAATCCATGTTGGTTTAGAATAGAAGCAACAATTTCACTATCGGCAAAGTTCATAGCACAGCCATAACTTTCTATATAGAATTTTTTCTGATATTCATTGGTTTTCAGGATGATAGGACCATAAGCCTCCCCCTGACGTTCTTCGGCATGTATCCTGGTACTTATAGTTTCAGGCATCAGTTATCTCCAATTTTAGGGAGCGAAGATACGTAGAAAATAGATTTGATGTGACAAGTTGGCAGAGCAATCAAATAATCAGAAAATATTCACCGCCTTCATTCCTTCCCTCCCATAAAATACAGGGAAATACATCATTTCTGCTTTGGCAGGGTTCAATCCGTAGCGCCCTGTATACCTGGGTGACAGAGAAATGCTGAAGGTATGGGTTCCTTTTTCCAGGGTCTGGCAGAAAATACTCACTTTATCCTTAAAATATTCCCGGTGGACTTCATGGTTAGAATAAGACTGTTCTTTTTCCTTGTAAGAACAGCCGGCCGGAATCGGAATTTCAATCATAACATATTCCGCGTCTCCTTTAACCTCCACTACTACTTTTAATAAAACCGGCTCACCGGCTTTTATTTGGGCCACAACCTGGCCATTCCTTTCAAAAAAAGAACGAACGGCAAAGGCTCCGGTGGTTTTTTCCGGGATGGCATTCCAATATTGTCTGTAGGCGGAAAAGTAAAGCGGTAAACTTCCTTTTTTATGAATAACCAGGCTGTCCCCGGGTTTTATCCGTGTTGAATAAGGGAAGACGGTAACTGGCCTTCCGTCATTGATGAATAGCGAAACTGGCAAAACGGGACCTGCGGACGATTGGCCGGAAGAGGCTGTATTCATCAGATCGGGCAGGATGGCCTCCAGGATCAGGCAGGATTCATAGGTATTCCTCCAATGACCATCCCTTCTTTTCTCCAGGAAATAGTTACGGGCTTTTTTTAATACGTCCTCATGTCCCCCCTCATTTTTCAGGAGCCGGTACATCAGCAAGGTATTCTGGAAGGCATTATCAAAAAATTGCAGATTGTCTTCTCCCCAATACCAGTTTCCCAAGATAGTAACCTGCTTTTTCAGCAGAAAGGTATCCAACGAAATCGATAACCCTGCGGCCTGTTTCAGTTCCAGTAATCTTAGCTTTTCATATAATGTTTTGGGTGGGATCTTTTTTTCAATGGTATCCATATATTTTTTATAATCGACAGCTGCATGGATTTCCTGTAATAATCGCAGACAGTCTAATTTCCCGGTTCTTTGCTGGTTTTCCATTTCAAAGACCAGGTAATCACGAAGGGCATGTTTGTTGAAATTTATCACAAATCCTGCTTTTTCCGCTGCCAGTAAAGCTTCGGAGGCATGAAGGGAAATCCAAAGGGAAGGGCCATTATTATTCCACCAACCCCATAAACCATCAGGGCCTTTAGCCCGGTTTAATTTATTAATAAGATCTTTGATGGTTTTATCCTCCTTAAAATATTTTCCCAGGAAATGAACCAATTTTTTCTTTTCCAGCAGGGCCCTTAGTTTAGAAGCGATCTGTTCATTGCAGAGATATTCGTACTTATTTATTCTTTCCATTTCATCCAGCAGGGCAGGAAATACAGAGGCTTCTGCATAAACCGAAATATTTTCCCTCCCGGTTTCCGAACCCGGAAAGAAGGCATTCCCGGATATTACCAGGCTGGTGTCGTTTTCCAAGGCCGAAAAAAAGCCCTTTGTTTCCTTCACTCCTGCTTTATAGATAGGCAGGGTCCTTTCTTCTCCGTCAAAATAGCCGTCTTTTTTTAAGAGGGTATATTTTATTTTCAAAGAATCTGCATTCCCTGGTCTTAGGGCAAAAGTGTCGAGATGAGCATTTCGTATAAATACCGGAGAACTGACCGGGTTACCGTCATCTACGGAAAATATTCTATCTACAGTCAGGGAATCCGGTGCGTAATTGAGAATCTTCCCGATCATATTAGCGGAATCTCCGGCTACAAGGAATACAGGGGCAGCAATGGTAGCACTTAATGTTTTGAATGATTTAACAGTGCCTTCTGCAAACCCTGTTTGTTGTTTATCGGTTATGGCCAGTGCAAAAGTTCTCCAATTGGTGATATCATCCGGGAAGGTGACGGAAAAGGTGGCAATCCCATTTTCGTCCGTCCGTAAACGGGGTTGCCAGAAAGCATCATCCCGGAAATGATGCCGGAGCATATGACCGGCAGCGGGAGCGTTTTCCGTAAGATCATTTTTAGCACTACCGGCCTTTTTTGTCGTCACCAGGATCACTCCGCCTGCTGCATTTTGTCCATAGATGGCCGTTGCTTCTTCGGCCTTCAATACCCTGATTTCAGCGATACCGGAAGGATCCAGTTGGCTGATATCTCCGGAATAGGGAATTCCGTCCAGGATGATCAGGGGAGGAGGGAGAGAAGAAAAGGAGGACATCCCCCTTATTTGGATTCCTGCTGCTTTTCCCATGAGCAGGTTTCCTTCGAATGATGGGGCGGAAGATAATACGGAGCCTGTCAGGTTCATTCTCCTGCTGATCCCAAATCCCGTAACTACTACATCTTGTAAAGCCATGGATGCAGGATGCAAGGTTATTTCATAATCCTCTCCGTCCAGGATTCGTTTTTCAATACTTTCATAACCAACATACGCAAATTTTAGTTTTCCCTTTTCAGGTACCCGTAGCCAAAAATAGCCCCTGGCATCCGTACTGACGCCAAGACGGGTTCCTTTGATTAGTACAGATACTCCTGAGAGCGGTAAGCCTGAGGGATCCTTCACTCTGCCGGATACCATTCGCCGAAAGGTCAAACTATCCAGGAAACGATCGCTAAAGGATTGTTTAACGGGATCAAGGTCAGGATCGGATACAGGCATTTTCCATCGTCCATCCTGATTATTCAGCAAATTGACTATTCGTAGGCTCAAACTATCTTTGTGGTGAATGGGGAGGTTATCCAACTGAAAATAATTCAGGCCATCCGGTAAAATACGGATACTGTCCCGGATCAGGTATTCGTTTCCTTTCATTAGGACCAACAATCGGTAATATCCTGGCCGCAAATAACCAAGGCTACGATCGATCCCCTTATTTACCTGGATAAAATCAGGATTATCATAGCGGAATAAAAAACTGCTTTTAATAAAGGGAAGCTCCATTTGTCCTAACCTTCCTATGCTGATCTGTAAGGCGCCGTTGGCATATTTCTCCATTTTTTCGTTTTGAAAAAGGTCGGTATATGCACAGCGGTCATCCAGATAATCCTGCCATAAACTATCTACTTCTTTGGATGTCAATACCCAATCATGAAAATTGTAATCAGGCGTCTGTCCGTTAAGTTTGGAGGAGAAAAGGTATGGGGTAAAGGGATCTCTTTGTTTGACCAATCCGGGAGCAAGGAGAAAACGATAATTACCTTCCGGTTCAAAGGATTGTTCAAATTCATTTTTGACATGCAGGGTAGCGGATTGTCCGGTAAAAGGCCCTGCCAATATGGGAAAACTAAAATGACCTCCCGTCCACTGGTGAGGATTAAGCAACACGATCCTGTTATTCTGGGAGATGCTGGCAAAATTTTCTCCGAAATTATTTTCCACCAGGATCATATATCGTTTCCAAAGATTCTTTTCGGCATTGGTAAGAGAATCCGGTAATTTCTTAAGGTAAATTGCTTTATTGGAGGTATCTGCATTGATACAGATAAAGGTTTTCATCCCTTCAATGGCCATCAGGCTATCCAGAAAAATCATCCGGTCGTTCGTTCGCAGGCGCAAAGCGTGTTTACCGGGTTGAACATAAAAACTATACCGGGAAAGTTGTTGTGCCTGGCTAAAAAAAACGGGTATTTCATCGATATATACCTGGTGGACTGGCAAGAGCTCCCCCCGGAAGCTGACGAAGGGAGCGATTTGCGTGAGTCGGTCACGGGCGGGCTCCCTATTGATATAGACGGATGCCGGATGCAGAAACTTATAGTATTCCAGCGTATCCAAGCCCATTTCCAAGCTCCATTTTTTCCAATTCAACAAAGAAGTATAGTTTCTTTCTTTTTTTTCTTCCCCTTGAAAATCGGGAAAATATTTTCTTCCTGGAAAGGTCCTGCCCAGATAAGGCATCCGGGAGGATCTAGTATTTTCAAACTTTGCGGTATAGGAATAAGCAGTCAGATCTGCATTGGCAACGGGTTTTCCGTCGGCATTCTTTACGGCAATGCCGATGTTGGTGGTTTGGCCGGGGTAAACAAAAGAGGGTTCCCGGATATCTATCTGGAGCAATTTATCCCGGAAAGGCACGGTATAATCTTGTTGCTTTATCTTTCCTGACCAGGCATATTGCAGGGAAATAAAATAGTTCTTCCTCGTAATAGAAGGAGCATGATAGCTCAACCAATTGTTATAACCGCGGGAAATTTTCTTATTTCCTGCAAAAATGGTATACCAGAAATACAGATGATTGGGATTGACTGATTCGATGCTTACCGAATCCCTGGTCCGGTTTGCCACACAGGTAACCTCCTGGCCTTTGACGGTAAGGTCAAATTCCCCATGCAGGCTGTCGGGAAGAGTAATAAGTCGATAAGAGCCTGCATAAGGATTTATACGGAATCTTAAGGGTAAAGTAACAGCCCTTTTTTCTATCGAATCTCCATTGGTTGTGCAACTGGTTAAGATGGCCATGACAGACCGGGAGGTATTTAGGACCCGGTAGTCGATAAACAGACTATCCAGGTGTGGCTGAAAAAAAATTTTTCCGGTATCCGCAGCATATCTCCGAAGGAATGTTTGGTTTCTTCGCTCATTATTACCGTTCAATAGAATACACTCGATCCGGTATTGGAACGATACCGAAGGGAAAATACTATCGGGAATTGTGATCTTGGTTTCTCCGACAGGGTCGAGGGCTTGAGACCAGGACCAGAGTGTATCTTTTAGAAATGCTTCTGAAATTACTGACCGATCGATCTGGCCGGTTGAGCGAACATAGAGTTGAATTCTTCCATCCGCAAGCGGCAGTTCGTTTTCATCGGTTGCTTTTAAATAGATGGCCTGAGGATTTCCCGGACTATTTTCCTCCTTATCTGTTCTGGCATTGAACCGCATCGACTGCAAGACATACTCCTCAAAAGTAAAATTTCCCCGTGCCGTCACCTTTCTTTTTGCCGCGTATTCGTCTTTATCAAGGTCCCCTTCATAAGCCGGCAGGTTATACCGGCTGCTGCCCGTTTCTTCCAGGGTCAGGAGATAATCTTCGTCGAGGTCAAGGTGCAGGCTATCGGTCAGCACAAAAGAAAAGGTATAACCACCAGCCCGGTAAGGCCGGACCAGACCGATGACGGAATCTATGGAGAGGTTGCGGTCGCTGATCCTTAGCAATAAGGGGCGATTGATGGGTTGTTTTCTCCGGTTAAGGATAAACGCTTTTCCCTGTACTGTATCGCCGGGTTTATATTTTGGTTTGTTAAAGACCATAAACGAATAAAAGCGGGACTCATAGGGGGTACCATATTTAAAGGAAGCATGGTGTTCGTTTCGGGTGAACAGGTGTCTGACCGGCGTGATCAAATAAGTTAGCGGGAAAAAATACAATGCTCCCCGATAGCTCACTTTGACCAAGCCTCCCTTTCTGCGTTTGTCAAGGCGATAGGTCCTTGTAGCCGTATCAAAGGAAATCCGGCTATGGTTGATCATTGCCTCTGCATCCGGGATCGGTATTCCTTGCCGGGACCGGAGTGCAAAGGTCAGGCCATGACCATTAGGGAGGAGGTCAAGCTGCAGATCGCCGATAGTCCGAAGTGTGGAAGAGAGATGGCTGCCAACCGCGCTGACAAACAAATAATTTCCTGGTGGAAGTTGAACATCCTCCGTTGGAGAGTGATATTTGTTTTGCTCCTCCCGGATTGAACCGACCCCTGTTTGGAAGGAATCGACCAGGGTATGTAAATAACTTTCCCCCCATTTTTCCATGTCCGATTGGAACAGGGTAATCGCTTCCCGCTGCGAAATTCGATAGATATACGTAAACTCGCTATGATGGATACTTCCGGAAAGGTTTTGCTGACCAAGGGCAGAAAGGGCAGAAAGGGCGGAAAAAGATAGCAGGATAAACAGCAATCGAATACTCATACAGCATGTTTTACGGTAGATGCATCAAAGGCTCAAATTACATATTTGTCTGTCGGCTATTTCCCTTCCCGTCCCTTCCCGGAAAAAAAAGCAGGGGCCCGTTAGGGAAATAAACAGGGAGTGGGTGCGATATTTCTTTTGATCCCGGTTTTGGCTTGAAAATTGATAATTTATAGGCAATTCCGGCCAAAACTGGACTTTATGAAAAACACACCCTTAACTAACCTGTTAATCCTGTTGATATTACTTTGCGGGTTGCTTACCGCCTGCAAAAAAGGCAGCGCGGTTGCGGCTGTTCCTACCTGGTCCTCTTTTTCATTTTCGGCAAATGATACCGCCATTAATTATCCGGTAAACCTCGCTTATATCCAGGACGTGTATCATGTACGCACCACACTCATTTCCGGCGAATTTGCAGATACTTCCTCGAAAGTCGGGAATATCAGTATCCGTGTTATCGGCGATACGACCGGCCAATTCCGGAGAGATAGCTTGTTGGTCACCTATACCAATTCCAGGGGGAATGTATTTACCAATACAGGGGACAGTAATAATTACGTAGAGATTGAAAAATTTGCCAAGATATATAACGGAGTGGTCAGCGGGCATTTTTCCCTGAAACTGGCTGGCCCGACCGGCAGTGTTCAATTGTCCAATGGTCTTTTTACCGCCTTATACCAGGAATAAAAATACGCCCGGCCCCTTTTGGACCGGGTTTTTTTAATTTTTTGACGGAATCGAAAAATCCTATTTGGAAAAATCGTACATGGAAAATCCTAAACCGATGGAAAGTCCTTTACTAATGGAAAGCCAGTCTGCATCGTTTTCTCCTTTATTCGGGGGTAGCCCGGCCGGTATCGCGCCTTATACTGGAACCTGGGACACAGCTCAGGTGGTTCACCTGTTGAAACGAACCTTGTTCGGCGCATCTGTCCAGGATATCCAATATTTTAAAACACGTACGATGGAGCAGGCCGTGGATGAATTGCTGCAACCAACGGCAGCGCCTGCCAGCCTTCCCTTAAATAATTATGGCGCCGACCCGACCGGGGTTGCCGCCTGGCAAACCTGGATCAATATGGGGTTGTTATATAGCGACCCGGATATGAATGAGAGCAGGGTGTCCTCTCTGCAATGCTGGTGGATTGGACAAATCATAAACCCGGGCAGATCGATCCATGAAAAAATGACCCTGTTCTGGCATAACCATTTTGCCATGGATGCTACCGCGCATTTTGGAGATATACCGGCCCAGTTATGGTATAATCAATACCTGACCCTTCGGCAAAACGCGCTGGGCACTCTTCCTCAATTGGTCAAGGCCATTACCCTGGATCCGGCGATGCTGATCTACCTGAACGGGAACACCAATGTGATGACGGCTCCAAATGAAAATTACGGACGGGAGCTGCAGGAACTCTATACCATTGGGAAAGGGAGCGGGTCCAAATATGTCCAGGACGATGTACACGCTGCAGCCAGGGTATTGACGGGGCATACGGTTGACAACAATTACAATTATGTATTTATGCCGGGAAACCATGATGATAAGAATAAGAACTTTTCCGGTTTTTACGGGAATCATATCGTTACGGGGTATTCAGGAGGAGGGGGAGCAGGAGAACTGGATGATTTATTAGCGATGCTATTTTCCACCCAGGAATCTGCCCGGTTTATTTGCCGGAAGCTGTATAATTTCTTTTTGTATTACAAGATCGACAGTACGATCGAGACGAATGTGATCGGTCCGCTGGCGACCTTATTTCTGCAAAGCGGATATGATATAAAGACCGTATTATCCGCTTTATTCAAGAGCCAGCATTTTTATGACCTGATTAATTCCGGGTCCTGTATCATCAAGAGCCCGCTGGATTTTCTGATCGGTCTTTGCCGGGAATACCAGGTAGCGATTCCGGGTCCGTCCAACCTTTCCGGGCAATATGCCGTATGGCAACTATTAAACGAGCGTTCTGCCATCCTGCAGCAGGAGCTGCTGGCCATCGAGCTGGTAGCCGGATGGGATGCTTATCGCCAGGGACCTCAGTTTCATGAGTTATGGATCAATTCTGTTACGTATACCGGCAGGAATTTTTATACCGATCTCCTGATCAGTACGGGTGATATGATGAACGGCACCAGCCTGCGGATCGATGCGGTCGGATTTGCCAGCCTTCTATCCAACCCGGGTAATCCGGATAAACTGATCAGCGATTCCCTGGACATATTAATAAGACCACCCTTATCCGACAGCTCAAAAGATCTGCTCAAACGTTCTATCTTATTGGGTAATCTCACCAACGACCAGTATTGGACGAAGGCCTGGCAAGCCTATGTGAATGATCCGACAGATATGAAGGCCTACACCACGGTCGATGGAAAACTCAGATCCTTATACAGATACCTGATGAATTTACCAGAATACCATTTATCCTAACCATAGCCAATATCATTATGAGACGCAGAGATTTTATCCGAACGATGGCGCCTGTCGCCTTTATGGGTGGATTTAAGGTAAATGCTTTTTCCCATCTTCCTTTTATGAAAGGCCTGGAAGACGCCATTGACAATAATCATGTGCTGATCCTGGTGCAGCTGGTCGGAGGCAATGACGGCCTGAATGCCGTGATCCCCATTGAGAACTACGGCGATTATGTTGCCGCCCGTTCCAATATCGCCATACCTGAACAAAAAATACTACAGTTGGGTGGTAAGACCAAGAGCGGTCTTCACCCGGCCTTAAGCGGATTTAAAGAGTTATACGATGCCGATCAACTGGCCATTTTGCAGGCGGTAGGCTACCCGTCACCGGATGGCTCACATTTCCGGTCAACGGATATCTGGCTTACCGGTGCGGATTCCGATCAATACCTTGATACCGGATGGGCCGGACGTTTTTTAGGAGAGACCTATACCAATTTTCCTATAGGTTATCCAAATGATATCATGTCGGATCCGCTCGCTATCCAGATCGGATCGGTCATCTCCCCGGTCTTTATGGCGCCCGGAGGTAATACGGCCATGGCCGTGCCGACGGACACTCAGTTTTATGACCTGATCAATGGGATCACCGAGCCGGAACCGGACACACCTATGGGCAACGAGCTTACCTATCTTCGTGCCGTGGCCCGGCAAACCAATAAATACGCTGGGGCCATTGAAGCAGCTGCTAAAAAGGTCACGGCCCAAAGCAGTTACCCGGCCAATAATGAATTGGCCGAACAACTAAAGACGGTAGCCCGGTTAATTGCCGGGGGATTAAAGACCAGGGTGTATATGGTGAGCATGGGCGGTTTCGATACGCATGGAGGGCAGGTACAGAGCGGGGATACGACGACAGGTAATCACAGCATCCTCCTGCAGAAATTATCGGAAGCGATTACGGCGTTTATGAAAGATTGTCAATTCCTGGGCGTTCACAAACAGG
Source organism: Flavitalea flava (assembly GCF_054461575.1). Taxonomy (NCBI): domain Bacteria; kingdom Pseudomonadati; phylum Bacteroidota; class Chitinophagia; order Chitinophagales; family Chitinophagaceae; genus Flavitalea; species Flavitalea flava. The sequence continues at coordinate 22,170 of NZ_JBTLQH010000050.1, read as the reverse complement.
TATTGGGAATGACCTTTTCTGAATTCGGCCGGCGTATCATTTCCAACGGAAGTTTTGGAACGGATCACGGTGCCGCTCAACCGGTATTTATTTTCGGGGAGTATGCCAAATCCGGAATCCTGGGGAATAATCCTGATCTGAGCGGATCCAGTGTCGAGAGCAATATTCCCATGCAATATGATTTCCGTTCCGTTTATTCAACCATACTGCGGGATTGGTTCTGTGTGTCTCCATCCGATACAACGAATATCCTTTTAAAGAACTATCAATACCTGCCGTTCATGAAAAATACGGCTTGCGGCAATGATTACAATGACCTGAACAATATCGGCGACAAACTCATCTTCAATTCCGCCAATCCCTTTACTGACAGTACCACCCTGACATTTAAAACCAATGGGGGGCATACGCTGGTGCAGATCTTTGACGCTTCCGGTCGTCTGATCCTGGTTCCGGTTGATCAGGATTATACCCAGGGAACTTATAGGATAACAGTGGATACGCATACCTGGGCATCCGGGATTTATTATGCACGATTACAAAATTTATCCGTACAGCAAGTGAGGACCATGCTTAAAGTGAACCGATGATAATCTGCCTTACCTTTAAAAAGATCCATATTAAAATGACCTGTTTGATCCTGCTGATAAGTTTGGCAGTGATCGTTCCTGCCACTGGCTTTTCTCAGGGTGGCAAGGATACCATCAATTATACCTCTACCTGTGTCAACTCCACCATATCCTTTGGCTCTCCGGTATTCGATAGTCTGCCTTTCCCCGAAAAAGTGATTTGGAATTTCGGGGATCCTGCTTCCGGTATTTATAACGGTTCGGGGGCCAAACAGCCCAAACATATTTATGCAACCCCCGGTGTGTACACGATAAAACTGACAGTTGTGAATAATAAGACCGATACGGTGCGAATACAGGGCCCAATTACTGTGGTAACGCCCATGAATTACAATTTCGGCCCGGATATCTTTTTATGCGAGGGGCAAACCACTCTATTAAACGCTCCCATTATTTCAGGAGCGCTCTATACCTGGAATGATGACAGCACCAGCCATACAGACACTTTGCGGGTAAGTAAATCCGGTGTATATGCCGTTAGTATCGATGGGTGCGGCGTCAATGACAGTCTTGGTGTCTATATCAGCAGCACCCCTTCGATAGAGCTGGGGAAAGATCATATCATGTGTGACAGTGCCAATCTTTTATTGAATGCGGCGACCCAGAATGGTCAGTATACCTGGCTGCTCAACGGAAGTCTCCTGGCATTTACCGGAGATCAATTGTTGACACATGCTCCCGGCGGTACCTATGTGTCCATCGTAACCGTTCCCGGATGCGGGGTATTTAAGGACACCGTATCGATCACTTATTCTTCACCCCTGGCCCCATCCTTTAGCATCGGACCGGATACCCTGCTTTGCCCCAAACAAAAGTACACGATAACAGCCCGTCTGGCAGGAGCTTCCGCCTTTGATTGGAGCTCGGGTTCCACGGACAGCGCGATTACCATCACGCAGCCTGATACCTACTGGGTTTTTGTAACGCAGAACGGCAAATGCCAGGTTACGGATACTGTGTTGGTCAGTTACCGCGGAAACCGGCAATTGGATTTTCATGATACGGCTATCTGCCAGGGAAGTACCCTTTCCCTGGACGCCAATTTTGGAGAGGGCACTTATAATTGGCAGGCCATCCCTGCACAACGGGATGATCAGAACCAGACCGGTCAGGCTACCTATTTTGTTTACCGGCCCGGGACTTACGCCGTTACGGCACAGGTCGGTCAATGCCTGTATAAAGACACCCTGACGGTGCAATTCGATGACAGCCTGAAAGTACGTATGGCCACGGATACTATTTTATGCAACGGGGAAAAATTCTGGCTGGAAGTCAAAGGGAATGCGGATACCTACGCCTGGCAGGACAGTACAAGATCGGCTTCCTACCAGGTTTCCCAAACAGGAACCTATACCGTAGTGGCGCAGAACGGTTGTCGAAAGGACACCCTAACCACGAAGGTCACCATGGTATCCTGCGCTTGTCAGCTTCTTTTACCCAATGCCTTTACACCTGATGGGAATGGGATCAACGATAGTTTCCGGCCCTTGCATGCCTGCGAAATGAGCGGTTTCCAGATGGCGATCTATGACCGGTTTGGGAACAGGGTGTTTCAAACTTCCGACACGGACAAAGGTTGGGATGGAAGCTTTAATGGGCGCAAGGTCCCTCCCGGGACCTTCATCTGGATGGTACATTATATTAATACATCTACTAAACAACCGGTATTCAGAAAGGGATCGGTGTTGGTAATTCGGTAGCACCTTTACCTTGGGTCGGGATCTGCCTTTGCGGTGGAGGATAGAGGTGGGATTGCGATATATATTCAGGAAAAAAGAAAGAGGGTATCAAAAGTTGAGACACCCTCTTTCTTTTTGTATCAGCTTCCGAAAATTTCTTTTAGCTTATTGTCGATGTCTTCTTCTTTTCCTGAATAGACGAGGATCTTACCTTCCTTGTCGAGCAATACATAAAAAGGGATATAGGTTGTCATGTATAAGGAGCCTACCTTGGCGGGCATGTTCTTTACCGGGAATTCGTCACAGACCTGGGTCCAGGGCATTTTCTCTGCATCCATGGCCTTTATCCAATCCGGCCACCTGGAGTCATCAGATACGCTTATCATGTTAAAGCCTTTGTCATGATATTTCTGATACACGCCTTTCCAATGGGGGATTGCCTGCCGGCAGGGATGGCACCAGCTTGCCCAGAAGTCGATCATCAAATAGTTGCCGCGGGAGGAAGAGAGGGTAAATTGGGAACTGTCTCTTTTCAACAGCGTAAAATCCGGCGCCACGCTGCCCGGCAAGACTGTTTTCTTTTTGTCAAGGGCGGCTGCCATAGTCTGGTAATAGGCCGAGGATCTCGCCTGTCCCTGAAATTTATTCAGCATGGTCTCCAATTCTGCTGCCGGCATGTCCTGGGAGAACATATAAAACTGCCCAAAGATATAGGCGCCTGCAACGGAAGACGGGTTCTTCATGACATAATCATCGATCCAGGCTTTTTGTTTTGCCTGTAACACTTTTTTTACTGAATCCATCTGGTCCCGGATCTTGTATTGACTATCGACATTAGCGGCAGCGGTGAGTTTCTTATTCAGCTCTGCAAAAACGGGCTCGTAATGTTTTAATAATGTCGGATCCGTTTGGTATTTCATAAAGTCATCGAAATTTCTGGAGCCTGTCTCGGTGCTTTTTTTGATGTTGGCTCCTTTCTGGCCACCGTAAGCTGTATAATCATAATATTCAGCTCCTGTAGTATCTGCTGTAATGGTGATGGTAGTATCTTCAGCAAACAGGCTGATGCCCCAGTTTCCCGGCTGGACCATCAGAGACATCATCACCGGTGTGCCGATCTTTCTTTTTATTTCAAAGGAATGATTGAGGATGACCACACTGTCGATTGTCTTTGAGGTCCGGTCGTCTTCATTATACAACATCAGCTTTACGATGCCGGAGTCGATCCCTGTCAGGGTCCCTTTCACCACCATTCCTGCATCCTTGTCCTGGCCGCTTTTACAGGCGAAAAGGGAGCCCGTTGCTATTATACAGTATACAATCTTTTTTTTCATTTATTTCATTTTTAACAGTGAGTGAATCTCAATTCAGTAGTTCGGCCAGTTTGGCATGCAATTCTTCGCCGCGGAGGTCCTTTGCAACAATTTTTCCATTGGGGTCAACTAACAGATTGGAGGGGATGCCCTGGATTCCGTAATAGTCGGCCAATTCATTCTTCCAGCCTTTCAGATCGGAGAGTTCGGTCCAGGGCATGTTATCTTCTTTGATGGCTTTTTTCCAGTTTTCTGCCTTGTCATCCAGGGAAATGCCCACAACGGTAAAGTTCTTGTCTTTGTATTCGTTGTACGCCTTTAATACATTCGGATTCTCTCCGCGGCAGGGGCCGCACCAGGATGCCCAGAAATCCACCAGTACGTATTTCCCTTTGAAGGCGGAGAATTGAACGGCCTTGCCTTCGGTGTCGTTCTGGGTAAAATCAAGTATCTGTTCACCCAAGGCGCTCTTCTTTAATACGGTCAGTCTTTCTGCTATCCTCCGGCCCTGGACGGTTTGCTGAGCGGATGGATCGAGTTTTTCATAGATAGCTGCCACATCCTTGTATTCGCCCATAGATGCCCGGTCCGCAACCAGGCTGATGCTAAAGGCGCTTGCGGGATGGGCGGTGATATAGGTACTGGCCCTTGCTCTTTTTTGCATTCTCAGGTCGTTCAATTTGGCTTCCAATGCAATCTGCTCTTCCTTGCTGCCTTTCCCGTATTTGTCATACAATGGCTCTTCCTGATCAGTGAGGTCCTTTAGGGATTTGTCGTAGGCCTCGGATTCATCCTGGGTCTTCGAGCCTTTGATGGTTGTTTTTTTCAGGTCGGCTGTTCCGGTAATTTTAATGTTGCCGCTCTCCGCGAAAAACGGCACATATCTTTGGGAGAACATCAGGGCGACTTTTTGAGGTTGGGGCATTTCCGCTGTCCAGGTAAACCTGCCGTCCTTTATTTTCACCGTATCCGTTTTGGGGACGGTGTCTTTATAATAATGGATGAACACTTGGGGGTCCTTCAGGCCCGGGATATTGGCAGATACATGGGTTTTCTGCGAAAAAGAGGCGAGGCTGAACAGGAGCAGTCCTGTGATAAGGTGGTGTGCTTTTTGGTACATGAGTTATTGATTTAATAGTGGTAGATGATTTTTAATAATTCAGGTTAAAAGATCGTTCAGCCGGGGGCAGGCATTGCCGGAGATCACAGGTCTGATAGGAGAGCCCCACCTGTATTGTACCTTTGGCATCCCTTTTTTCTGACCGTAACCGTAGAACGAATACCGCCTCGCGTTCCCAGATCAATACACCCCGATCCGTTCCGGAAGCCTGTGCGCTGGTTTTTTCCCAGTCACCTACTGTTGTTATACCGGGAGGTAGTTTCAGGGTGCATTGTGTGGTGATGTAGGGCTTGTCAGCCGGTACGAAGGAATACAAATGCCATCCCGGAGCGATGACCGCCTTGATAACGATGGCCATCTTTCCGGTGGAGTTTTCTTTAATTAATACGGCATTGGTGCCCACCGGATCGTGCTGATCCGTCAGGGGGCAATTTAGTTCCTTTACGGCTTTTGCCAGTTGCTTATCAAAAGAAGAGCCGACTGTCTGTGCTCTTGCCGGGCAGGTAATTATGAGATAGCAAACCCATATTTTAAATATTCTTTTCATTCCTTTAACAGTTTAAGGTGTTGACCAGGAATTTATAGCCGCCGGTCTCGGTAAAGAACAGACGGCTTTTGTTTTTATTATACCAGGCATCCCACTGGCCGGCCGTTGTAAAATTTTCTGACGTATATCGCTTTAACACGCGCAGGGCCAATTCCGGCTCTTCGTTATCTTTCAACAGTGTAATACAAGTCTCTAACAGTTTGGTACTGTGGTTGGAAACTTTTAACTTTTTCACATCCTCGTCTATGTTATAACTAAAGAAACCTTTGGGGTCGCAATACACGAAGTCCATATTCTCTTTTATGTATTTCTGAAAGGCGGATGCGTTGCTTCCGAATTGTTTTGCAAAAGGGCCCATCAGGTCTTTCAAATAATCCTCCCAGGATTTGGGGGGCGAAGGCTTATAGTTAGTCCACGCGGAAAGCTCCTGTGTCTCGAGATCCGTCAAGACTGCTCCTGCCGCCTTCTTAGCCTCTAATTTCTTCTTCTCTTCCTGGGTACCAGCCTCAGCCTGTTTCATGAAGGCAACAGATTTCTGCCAGTATTCTTTGGTGGCCCATCCAAGGATGTTCCGTACATCGTCTGTAGTAGCCATCCGCTCGTTGTATTCCCTGGCAATCGGCGTCCGGCCATCAAATTGTTTCATATAGGCTACGGAGTTGACGAAAACTTTTTTCGCTTCATCGGTCATATTTACCGGGGACGCTCCAAAACCCCACAGGAAGAAATTGCCGTGTCTTCCAAGCGCTACGGCGGTGACATCTTTCTGGCAAACCCCGCTGGAGATCACCTCTGCATCCGGAGAGTCTTCGAACCGGTGACCTCTTGATACCAGGCCGATCCTGACCTCCTCGGATTTGCCATAGGACAGGGTCTGGACCTTCCACATGGGGATCTGCCGGGGCACGGTGTCACCTGAAGGATATTCAAAGATGGGATCGGGGGTTTTTCCCATAACCAGGGTCGGAGTTATTTTTTCCAGCGGACCCGAAAAAATGGCATGCCGGGTATTGATATGATGCGCGTCGGCGTCGAGGCATAAACAAAGCCAGTCTAATTTCAATCCGATCCTTGCTCCCATTTGAGAGGCTGTGCTGCCGATGAAAACTATTGGTTTTGAAAAATTATCCGGCAGATACCTGGAGGGGATATCATAGTTATTCCCTTTTTCTATCGGGGTGGTCCTGTAATCAAAAATGGTCACATCGAAGGGGTCGGAATCTGTGACTTTCCAATCTCTGCAATCCCTCGTCTGCACTTCGGTGAAATACCTCTTCAATAGCTCTTTAAAGGCGGGCATTCTGACGGAGTCCTTTGCGGTGAATTCGTCCGCTCCTTTTCTGAATTCCTGCGGTATTCTTCCCGGATCATACCCTACGAAAAGTATTTTTAAGGGGCTTTTTGATGGCGATCCCTGTGCGTTGTTTTTACCGGGCATACCGCATAGTAATGCAAGGAGTATTATTGTTACTGAATATATTCTTTTCATTTTTGTATCATTAATTATTCGGAATAGTGAATACGACTTTTGGATCATCCGGCTGTACGGTCATAGCCGTTCCGTTGTTATCCGCCGCGGTGCGGGTCATGGGTAGTCCGTTGCGGAAATTATCAAAGCTGTTGTGGCCTTCGAAGGCAAGTTCCATCCGGCGTTCGTTGAGTACGGCGGTGATCAGGTCCTGATCGGCAATGTTGTCGATGTCGGTGGCGGGGAGGCCGGCCCGGGTGTGTATGGCTTTTAAGTCTGCCCTGGCCATGGCTGAGTTGTTGAGTTTGGAATAGGCTTCGGCGCGGTTGAGATAAATTTCTCCCAGGCGGAAGAATATCGTGGGACAGTAGGTAAGCCAGGCCTGATTCAATGACAGCCATTTGGTAGTCTCTACAAATCCGGAATTGGGGTTCTTTTTAAAAAAGGTGCTGCGGATGTCTGTGGGCACTAATAATTGCTTCAGATCGGAAGAAGGCAGGAAGAAGGCGCCGACCCCGTAAGCCTGGTCATAATGGTACAGCTGTCCGATGCTGCTGCCGCCTGCTGAGTTGTCAAAAGCTAAGATGATCTCTTTGTTGTTCGCGAATGTGGCGCGTCCGATCGTACCAAACTCGTCGTCTCCGAACATGTTCGAATATTCGGTTCCCTGCAGCAGGGCATACTGGCCGCTGGTCTGGTCGATGGCGCTGTCTGCGTAGGTCACAGCCAGCTGGTTGGAGCCGGCGTCGGGGCTTGAGATGGAGCCGCCCATGTACAGGTATACCCGGGATAAAAGCGCCCAGGCTGCTGCGGTACTGGCAAAGGAATTGGTCTTTGTGACCGGAGCTTTCATCAATTGGGCCGCCGTCTGCAGCTCCGATGTGATAAAGGTATATACATCTTTTACGTTGGCAGGCGCCGGTGCATCTTTGATGTCGCTGGTGGTTTTAAGAGGAATGGAAAGGCTGGCGGCCGGGTTCTGATAGTAGGGCTTGCCGTATATCCGTACTAAGTTGAAGTAGGTGAATGCCCGGAGGAATATATTTTCTCCTTTTGCGTACAGGACCTGGTTCTTATCGTTGTCCGTCAGGGAAGCGAAGGTGGATTTCTCAAAGGTGGCAATCCCTTCAAGGGTGGTATTGGCGCTCACGATGATCTGATAGGCGCCCCGGTAAAAAGCGGCGCTGTTGCCGAGTGTGGCACCGATACTGTTCCGGAAGAAAAAGGCGTCCGTATTCTTATTGACCGGCGCCCAGCTCTGCAGGGTCACATTGTTGCCACGGCTTTCACCGAGGTCCTGCATGGGCACATCAAAGTTGGCAAATCCGCTGCCGGCGAGCAGGAGATAGTTCCCGACGGTGGTCTCGACGATCCCTGCGACGGATGCCAGTTCGCCGTCCTTGTCTATTTTTGTGAGCGGTCTGACATCGTCTATTTGTTTATTGCAGGCTGCTGCCAGGAACAGAACGGGAAGGAATATTTTAAGCGTTAGTTTCATTGTAGATCTTTTTGTTCATCAATAATTAAAAGTTGCCCTGGAGGCAATCGTTAAAAAGTCATCTGTGCACCAAATACAAACCGGCGGGGAATTCCAATGCTGGAGCCGTTGGAGGTCCCGAAATTCTGTGCCTGTCCTACGGAAGGTCCTTCAGGATCAGAGGCCACGATATTTTTTGAATAGATCGTATACAGGTTGTCGCCGCTTACATATACCGTACAGTTGGAGGCCTTCCATTTTTTCATGAGAGAGGATGGCAGTTCATAGCTAAGTCGCACGGACCGAAGCCGCGCATGGCTGCCGTCATGCATGTATTTGCTGGAGCCGAAATAGTCGGTATTGGCCTGATAATAGAGCCAGGGCTCGGTAGCGTTGGTCTGACCTGTTTGGGTCCAGGGGACCTGGCTCTTCCGGTAAGCCAGCTGGTTATAGTTGGTGATATTACCTACCTGCATCTGTTCTGCCAGATCATCGTGCATAATGTATTTAAGGGCATAGGTGATCAGTATGTTCAGGGAAAATTGTTTGTACGTAAAGGTGTTGGTCAGGCCGCCATAATATTTTGGCTGAAAGCTGCCGATGGTCTGAAATTGCCGGGTGTCTGTGGCTGCATCTACTTCGGCCAGGGTGTTCACATATTCTTTGCCGTTGACGATCCCTTTGGCATCGAAATTCAGTTTTTCAAACCGGGCCTTTCCGCTCTGCGGGTCTACTCCGGCATATTTTACAGCCTTCAGGGTATTGATATCGTCCCCCTTGAACATATAGAAGCTGTTGGCGTTGTAGAAACCTTGTCTCAGGGAATCGTTGGCGACATTCATTATCCTGTTCTTATTAAAGCTGATATTGAAGGAGGTGCTCCATCGGAAATTTTTCCGGACGATATTATCCGAGTTGATCAGGATCTCGAGTCCGGTGTTCTTTACTTCGGCTACATTCTGCCATTGGCTGGTGAAGCCGGTAAGAGAGGGCAGGGTTACTTTTTGCAGCAGATCTTCGGAGAGGCGGTTGTAAAAGTCAATGGTGGCGTTGATGCGTTTGAATAGGCCCAGGTCGATGCCACCGCTAAAGGTCTTTGTCATTTCCCAGCGCAGGTCGGGATTACCGAGGATCGATATTTGGGCAGCGCCTTGTCCGCTATAAGTATAACGGGAATCATACAGGGTTTGGGTGAGGAAGTTGTCTCCTAGCTGGGAGCCGCTGGTCCCATAATTGGCGCGCAGTTTAAGATGGCTGATTGCCCTGATGGACTTCATAAAGTTCTCAGAGCTTACAATCCAGGCGGCGCCGGCGGAATAGAAGGTGCCATAACGTCTGTCGCGGCCGAAGCTGCTGGAAGCATCCCTGCGTACGGAGCCGCTGAGGCTGTAACGTTTGCGGAAGGTATACCCGGCTTCGCCGAACATAGAGTATACGGCCTGAACTTCCTTTCCTCCTTCTATATTGCCTGCTTTGGTAGCAGGTATACCGTATATAGAAAAATCATAGGCGCCACCTACATTTCTGCCCAATGATATGACGGGATAACCGGCACGTACATTGTTGACGTTGACCAGTTCATCCTCGTTGCCGGTCTTTCCGAATTCCATCGCTGCGAGCGCGTTGATGGAGTGATCTCCGAAGGTCTTATGAAAGCTAAGCTGGTTGGAGGTCAGGTAGGAGTTCAGGTAGTTGGTGCTGGTGCCCAGGAATCCTTTGGGGGCATAGAAGGTCCCCGATCCGGCGTAGGACCTCACGTCGATATATTTTTCGTTCCTGGTATAGTTCAGGTTGCCGCTATTGGTGGTGGAAAGGCTGAGCCAGTCCGTCAGGCGGTATTCCAGTCTGACCGATCCGTATAACAGCTGAGACCGGAGGTGGTAGTTGTTGAACTGGTTGTCGTAGATCGGATTAACGTCCTGATGTGTACTCCCATCCTCTTTATAGAGCAGGTAAGGTTTGAGGGAGCCATCCGCATTATAGGGAGTGGCCCAGGGTATGTTTCCGTACAGATATACGCCGGTCGCGTATACTTCCCGGTTGCCATCATTCATAATGCCATTCACAGAGACATTGGCTGTCAGCCGGTTGCTGAGCTTGCTTTCCAGATTGATGCGGAAGGAGCCTCTTTTCAGGCCATTTTTTACGCCGGTGGACTGTTCGTTATAATACGAGCCTCCTATGTAGTACTTTGTTTTTTCATTGCCGCCACTGGCGGAGAGGTTGACTTCTTTGGTGTTGCTGTTGATAAAGGCATATTTCTGCCAATCAAAGGAGTGGGCGACATCGTCTGCTGAGGGCAGCTTGTAATCCAGATAGGTTTGTAAGGTGGGATATTGGATGGACAGGCTGCCGTTATTTACCTGGTAGTCTTCGGAATAATATTGTTTCTGCAGGTCATACAGTTCCTGTCCGCTCAGGAAGCGGGCAGTGCCACGGTTGGGATGGTTGAGGCTATATTTCACCTCCGCGTTTACACGGGGCTTGTTTTCGCGTCCTCTTTTAGTGTTAACCACCAATACACCTGCTGCAGCCCTGGAGCCGTATATGGCTGTAGCGGCTGCGTCTTTCAGGATCGTGATGTCTTCAATTTCCTGGGGAGTTACCACTTCCTTAAGGTTCTGATTGGGCATGATGACACCGTCAAGCACCAGCAGGGGGCCGTAGTTCAGGGTAGGTAATACGAATTCATTGTATTGGTCGACTCCAACCCCTGCGATGCTGCTTTGTCCCCGTACAAATATCTGTCCGCCGCTGCTGGTAGGGTCGCCGGCGGTCTGTTCGGAGATGTAAAGGCCTGTGGCCCTGCCTTTCAGCAAGGATACCGGATCGGAGGTGGTGATGCCTTTGCGGAGGTCGTCGCCGGAGATCTTTTGAACGGAACCGGTGAGCTCGCCTGTCTTTTTAGTACTATAGCCGGTGGTAATGACTATTTCTTCCACCTGATCAATTTCCTGCTCCAGGCTGATATTAAGGAAAAGCGGAGTGTTGCTCACTACTATTTTTTTTACAATTTTTTTATACCCAATGCTGGATATTTCCAGGGTATAGGAACCTGGCGGCACATTCTGGAAAGAAAAATTACCTTCATTGCCGGTGGCCATTCCCCATTTACCGGGCCGGAGGGTAACGGATGCGCCGGAGGCAGGTTTGTCTTGAAAGTGGAGGAGGCCGGCGACTATGACGGGCGGCAGGCCGGTCGTAGTCGCATGGGGGTCTTTACCGGGTGGTTCAGCGGGAGGTGGTGGCTTACGGAACAGCATAATGGTCTTGTCGGTGATCTTGTAATTGAGTGACTGATCTTTAAGGGCTATATCCAAAAAATCACTCAATGGCATACCGGTCACTGTAAGCGAGACGGGCTGTGCATCCGTGAGCAGGTCGTTCTTATAGAATACGAAGTAACCGGTCTGCTTTTTTATAGCAGTGAAGATCTCTTTTAAAGGGGCGTTCTTTACCGACAGGGTAATGGCCTGGGAATGTGTTTTGGCGGAGAGATTCATACAGAACACCAATAGTAAAAAACTAGTAATTCTCATAATTCGCAGCATTTGTGCAGCAGCAGTTTTTGGCATAAATTGCATTGTTTGGTTGTAGAAAATAAAGGTTCCAGCGAACTGATATTCCAATCAACCGACAAATGGCCGCTTCGGATCCGACCCCGAAGCGGTTTTGTTTTTTTGGCTGACGCGGATCCAGGTATTGATGATGATGGTTGTTTCCAGATAATGGTTGGTTTTGGTTGATGATAATCAGGTGTTGTTTCGATGACGGCCTGATTTGTATTCACATAGCGGTGCAATCGTTCAGTGACAAGGGGATAAGGCCTGAATGGTGAAGCAGGGGATCTGCTGTTTTTTTCGGAGGATCAGGGCATGACGATCAGCTTGTGACCTTCTTCTATTCTGAAGTGGACATCCATATCTTTTAATCCATTCAACAGATCTGAAAGGGTTATGTTCCTGCTCATCTCGCCGCCGAAAATAATATTCGGGACATTTTTTTCATAAACTATCTGCAAGTCATACCATCTGGCTAACTGGCGCATTACTTCTTTCAGACCAATGTTCTGAAAATTGAAGGCGCCGTTCTTCCAGGCTATCGTCTGTTCTATGTCTGTGTTGGGTACGACGATCAGTTTTTCATTGGGTCTTATCTGAGCTTGCTCTCCCGGCTGCAGAAGGGCTGCGTCACCCGGTCGGGCGGAGTTCAGGGCAGTGGTTCGGATGCTGCCGGCAAGCAGGGTAGCCTTTACTATCCCTTCCTCTTCATAGGCATTGATATTGAAATGTGTACCAAGGACCTCGGTCTCTGTATTCATGGCTTTGACAAAAAAGGGTTTGTTCTTATCCTTCGCCACTTCGAAATAGGCTTCTCCGGTGATCTCTACGCTGCGGGTATTCCCCTTAAACGCGGTAGGGAATTTTATGGATGAGGCGGCATTCAGCCAGACGCGGGAGCCATCCGGCAGTACGAGGTTGAATTGCCGGCCCTTGGGGGTGGTCATGATATTGTAAACTATTTCACCGGAAGCCTTTCCTGTTTCATCATATTCCAGCTGGCCGTTCTTTAGCAATACCTGTGTGCCTTTCTGGTTAGCGATCACTCCGTTGCCGGTGCTGTCCAATGAGATATTGCTACCATCGGCGAGCGTTAGAACGGCTCCGTTCTTTCCGGGAGCTATTTCCTGGACTGCGACTGGTGGCTGTCCGGCGGGAGTGGTGTGGTTGTGATTGTTGACCAGGAGCCATCCGCCTGATACCAATAACAAAAAGACGGCTGCGACGGCCTGCCAGTTTCTGCGAAGGAAGGGGAGCCGGAGTATGGGTACGGGCAGGGTGGAGGCCTCAATATTCATCCACATCCGCTGCAGATCCGCTGCCGGCGCTGGGGAGGGCTGTTGTTCCCAAATTTCCTGGAGGAGGGCTTCGTTATGCTCATGGTTACGCAGCCATTGGAGTATCTCCTGTATTTCTTCTTCTTCTGCCTGGTTAGCCAGATATTTTGATAGTAAAAATTTAATCCGCTCCATTGAACAATAGACTATCGTCGAAAAGAAAAAGACTAGTTGGAATAAAAAATTATTTCATGAGGGTCTGGAGGATGAGCAGGGTTATCTCCAATGCGTGATCTTTCAGGTAACTGCGTAATAATTTCATGGCTTCTACCAGGTGATTTTTGACAGTATTGGGGGAGAGGTGGAGCTTTTCGGCGATCTCCTGGTAACTGAGGCCTTTTTCGCGGCTCAGGTGATAGATGAGCTTTTTTTGAGGAGGGAGGCGGTTTATGGCGGTGTTAATGATGCGGAGCATTTCATTTGCTTCCAGCTGTTGCCGGGTGCCGTCCTGGCCGGCGGTCATCCATGTTTCCGCTTTTTCTAGTATACGCCGTTCGTTAGCTGTCCTCTTTAAATAGGTGTTGATATGATTAAAGACCATCCGGTACAGGTAGGCTGTAAGGTCCTGTATTTCTTTCAGCTGGGTCCGGTGGTCCCAGAGCTTGATAAAAACTTCCTGGACTAACTCCTCGGCAATAAACCGGGATTTGGTATAATTATAGACGGCGGCATACAGCCGGTCTGCATACAGATCAAATAATTGCCTGAAAGCATCATGATCGTCTTTGGCCACCCGCTGCAATAACTCTTTGCTGGTATGTAATTCTTCTTTGGACACTAAACGGCCTGTCTCTGATTTTGATAAAGGAATCGGGTGTTAGTAAATGTTCGTCAAGAGATAGGAATGGTGAATGGTCAATAAAAGTACAATATCGGATCGGATAAACAAAAAAAGGCCGTCCTGTTAAAGACGGCCTTTTGAATCTAATGTCGGCCTTCGCACAACTGCCTGCGGCGTTTTTTGGAGCGAAAGACGAGGTTCGAACCCGCGACCTTCAGCTTGGGAAGCTGACGCTCTACCAACTGAGCTACTTTCGCATTTGTTTTGCGAAGGATAGATTGTTCAAAATATAATTACCCTTCTCAAAATCGTTAATGATTAGCCTTCAGCCGCAAAAATAGGGTTTAATTCTTTTTGAAGTATTTCTTTATTTCCATTTTTCGAAAGTACATAATGGCCATAACTGTTGATGTTGCAGGTGTAGGCTTCACCGGTTGGGTGACAGTAGCGGGAATGTTATTTATAATAATATCCTATACAAGGGCGCTTATTTTAAGACTGAATTTGGTGTCATTTTTTTCAAAAATTTAGCAGATAACCAGCTGTATTTCAATGGTATTATCCACTTTTCTTCCAATTCTTCTTTTGTCTGGACAAGATTATTAAAATACAGGGTATTCTCATCGATAAAATTATTTTCCAGGGCATAAGGCAATTGTGCTAATGGAATGATCTGCACGGAGTCCCGAATCAAAAAGGCAAGGGAGAGCCGGTCAAACATAGATACGCTGAAGGCCTTTTCTATTTCCTTAACCAGATGGACCGAGCTGTCGGTGCTGCAACCGCTCACCCCTGTTGCCGATTCATCAGCCATTAATACAATAAATTGTCCATAGAATAAATTGGCATACCCTTTAACCGGGGCTCCATGGGAATTCCAATCCTTAACAAAGGCCTCCAAAATCTCTTCAATGGAAAGGGCCTCTGCGATGCTGAAAAGACGATGACTCTGGTAGATCCAGACCCGGGAACTTCCGGCAAAATCTTCAGGTAATAATGTCTTATAATCAGTGTTCATGTGTTACGATTGATCTTTAACAATTTAAACAATTGAGGCAGCAATTAGTTCTGCGATATCCATCACTTTCACGTCTTCTTCTTTTTCCCCGTGTTTGACTCCATCGGTGAGCATGGTATTACAAAAAGGGCAGGCTGAGGCGATAATACCGGCCCCGGTATCCAATGCTTCACCGGTCCTTTCAAAATTTATCCGTGTACTCCCTTTTTCCTCTTCCTTGAACATTTGAGCGCCCCCGGCGCCGCAACAAAGTCCTTTACTCCGGCAGCGTTTCATTTCCACCAGTTCGGCATCCAGGGCTTCCAGTACCTTACGGGGGGCTTCATAAATATGATTAGCCCTTCCCAGGTAACAGCTGTCATGGTAAGTAATATGGCGGCCTTTATAAGGACCGTCTTCTTTCATCACGATCTTACCTTCATCCAGCAATTGCTGCAGGAAAACGGTATGGTGAATAACTTCATAACTGCCCCCCAGTTCGCTGTACTCATTTTTTAAGGTATTAAAACAATGCGGGCAGGTGGTGACGATTTTTTTAATGCCATAATTATTCAGCAACTGAATGTTCTGATAGGCCATCATCTGAAACATGAACTCATTCCCCGCCCTGCGGACAGGATCTCCTGTACAACATTCCTCTTTTCCCAGAATGGCAAATTTAATGCCTACCTTGTTCAGGATAGTGGCAAAGGCCCTGGTAATCTTTTGTGCCCGCTGATCAAAACTGCCCGCGCATCCCACCCAGAATAAAATTTCAGGGCTTTCTCCTTTTGCCAATAATTCGGCCATCGTTGGTACCTGCATGAAAGGATAATTTTTTGTAAAAATACAGATGAAGAACTAATTACCATAGTTAATGGTAACTTTAGTTGCTAAAACGCATTTATTTATGGCGGGCGGTGACGATATGCTCCTGATCAGGAATTATGACCTTTGGTGTCATTTATCCGAGGATGAATATAAGGACCTGAAGGTAGAGCATCGTGTGATCGAGGTGCCCAAAGGGGAATATATTTACTTTGAGGCCTACAATCACAATAAGATCTACTTTGTTAAGGAGGGAACTATCAAAATCGGTTTTATCGATCCGGAAGGCAGAGAAAAGATCAAGGAGATCATTCGGAAAGGAGAGCTTTTTGGCCAGTTCAGCCTGGAGCGGAATAATCTTCATGGCGAATTTGCCCAGGCCTATAAGGATAATGTCAGCATTTGCGCTTTTACCATCGATGATTTTGAAAAGCTGTTGAAGAACCGGCCGGATCTGGCTTTGAAATACAGCAAACAGGTGGGGGCCAAATTGAGGAATATCGAAAATCGCCTGCTCAATCTCTTAAACAAGGATGTAAAGACAAGACTGATCCATTTTTTATGGCAACTGGTAGAGCAGAACCTGGGTGAAAATACTGCTGAAGGATTCTGTATGCCTAATTACCTGACTCACGAAGATATCGCCAGCCTGATCGGCAGCAGCCGCCAAACCGTGACCACGATGATCAATGAATTGGAAACGGAAGGCATTTTATCCTACAACAGACAGGAGATCTGTTTTCTGGACGTTAAAAAATTACAAAAACGGGTGAATGTCAATTGACCGACAATGGACATTAAGAAAGGGCTCTATTTTTAAGTGCCGGATGAAGAAACAGGGCATTTTCCCTTTTAATCGGGTCCGTCATATTTTAACCTTTTAACCCATGTCTGTATGAATGTCCGAAATATCGTATTATGGATTTTCCGGGTCCTGGCTGCCTTGATCATGCTCCAAACCCTTTTTTATAAATTTACGGCCGATCCGCAATCTGTCCATTTGTTCACCGTACTGGGCATGGAACCCTGGGGCCGTATCGGGACTGGAATATTGGAATTGATCGCATCGATTCTTATTCTCTATCCCAGGACTACGGGATACGGAGCTTTTTTGGGCCTGGGATTAATGGCCGGAGCCATCTTTTTCCATTTGACCAAATTAGGGATTAAATTTGACGGAGATTATGTGCTGTTCCTTTATGCGGTGATCGCTTTTATTTCCTGTGCCGTCCTGCTGTTCTATTACCGCAGGGAATTATTAAAGGTGGCCGGTTTGTCTAAAATATAAATTCGATAGTCTGTTATGAACCGTACTTTTTTGTTTTTTTTGATCCAGTTGACAGGAATATTCTCTTTTGCTCAGGAATCGATAAAGGATGCTGGTCAGGCAACGGCAAAACAACCTTCTTTGTCGACAGAAAAAAAGTCTGTAAATCAATATAATCCTACAGACCAGGGATCCTCGGTTACCTTTAAGATCAAAAACTTTGGTTTTGTGGTAAGCGGATCTTTTACCGGTTTGCAGGGAAAGATCAGTTTTGACCCCAGGGAAACGGCTAATTCCCGTTTTGAGGTTAGTGTGGATGCCTCCACCATAAATACGGATAACGGCGTGCGGGACGAACACCTGAAGAAACAGAATTATTTTGATGTTCAGAACTATCCCCGGATGCATTTCGTATCTACCAGCATCACTCCTTCGGATATAAACAATACGTATAAGATCTCGGGAAAATTGACAATTAAGAACAAAACGAAGGAAATTTCATTCCCATTTATTGCCACTCCTATGGGGAACGATTACATTTTCAGCGGAGAGTTTACCATTAACAGGAAAGATTTCGATATTGGGGGTTCCAGCACCATTTCCAATAATCTTACCGTCGTTTTAGCCCTTTTTGCTAAAAAATAAAGAAAAATAATATTAGCTTAGGAAAAGTAAAGGTCTAATCATGCAATTACAATTAGCTGTCCGGCACGTTTTTGGTCAGTTGACGGAATCGTTACGTCAATTGCACCCCAATGAATATTTACAATCCTGCCAAACCCTATCCGGCAATACCATCGGACAGCATGTCCGGCATATCATCGAATTGTTCCAGGTTCTGGAGAATGGCTATGAACCCGGATTGGTAAATTACGAAAACAGAAAACGGGATAAAATCATCGAAAAGGATATAGACCTGGCCATTTATTTGCTGGAACAAATAATAAAAGATCTTAACAGACCGGACAAGCCCCTGATGCTTGAGGCGAGTTATGACGAACTTTCCGGTATTCCATTTACCCTTCAAACCAACTTTTTCCGGGAGATCGTCTATAATCTGGAACATACTATCCATCATATGGCGTTGATCCGGATCGGAATGCGGGAGATCTGTCCTCATCTTATTCTGGCTGAAAATTACGGGATCGCTTCCTCTACCATCAAATACCGCAGGCAATGTGCGCAGTGACCTATATTCCCGTAGGGGATACCCTTTTGCTTACGTCAAGCCGGGATGAAAATCCAGAGAGAACCGTTGCCCGTGATCCGCATTTCGTTGACGGACCCTGTGGCAGACTTTTGTTCCCCAGGGACGGTAAAGAAGGCGGAACCTGGTTTGTTATGCATGAAAAAGGGCATGTGCTTATCCTGTTGAACGGCGCCTGGAAAAAACATGTTCCTCTGCCTCCTTATCGTAAAAGCAGGGGTCTGGTTCTTCTGGAATTGGCACAGGGCGATAACCCCCTTCTGAGCTTCCGGCATACGGATTTGAGCGGGATTGAACCATTTACGCTTATTTTGGTGCTGGAAAGAAATTTATTTGAATGCCGTTGGGATGGATCGGTGAAGTTTGAAAGGCAAATGGACAAGAATAAACCCTGGATATGGTCTTCGGTAACTTTGTATGATGAAGCGGGAGTGCAAAGACGGGAAAAATGGTTTGAACAGTTTCTGTTGGAAAACCCCGATCCGGATCAGGATGCCATTCTGGAATTCCATCAATCGGCAGGGGCAGGGGATCCGCATTCCGGTTTGCTGATGAATCGGGGAAGGCTGATGCAGACAGTTAGTATAACCTCTTTATTTTTTACACCCCGTGTCGCCCGGATGAAATATCTTGCCTTGCCAGGCAAACAAACGACCTGCCAGGAAGTTTTCTTTACCAAAGCCAGGGAAGTTTTTTTATGAATTGGTTCCAACGTCTGGCATACCGGCCATTTTTTATTCGCCTTTTTAATTGGGAGTACTGGAGCTTTACTGCCGTTTATCTTCCCATTTATATTATCTGGATTGGATTGTGCCTCCGTGCGCGGTCCTTTTTCTTTTTTGCGGCGTCCAATCCCAGCATAAAAAACGGAGGTTTTCTGAGTGAATCCAAGAAGGATATCTCACCACTCATTCCTGCGTGTTATCATCCCAAAACCTTGTTCATTTCCTTGCCGGCAGTTGAAGAAAACGTCCTTCTTCAATTGGAAGGCCAGGGTTTTTTATTTCCCCTGATCGGCAAACCCAATGTAGGCAGCAAAGGCAGAGGGGTAAAGATCCTTAATACAAGTGCTGATCTGGAAGAGTATATTGGTTCTGCTACCCTGGATTTTCATATCCAGGAGTTTGTATCGTATAAAAAGGAAGCAGGGATATTTTATTACCGGTATCCAGGAGAAAAGAAGGGAAGGATATCCGGGATCGTCCGGAAGGAGTTCCTCAGTATTAAAGGTGATGGCCACTCGCAGATCGGGGAGTTGATCAGCAGGAATAAAAGAGCGATCCTTCAGACCGACGGACTTAAAAAATTGTATGGATCGATCTTCGGCAAAGTTCTGCCGGAAGGAGAGGATTTTGTCCTGGTGCCTTATGGCAATCATGCGCGTGGAGCTAAATTCCTCGACGACTCTCATTTAATCGACGATGAACTAACCCTGGCCATTGACCGCGTTTGCAGGCAGATCCCGGGATTTTATTTTGGGAGACTGGATATTCGCTACCGGGATTGGGAAGAATTGAAACAAGGCAGGAACTTTGCCATTATTGAAGTGAACGGCGCCGGGTCCGAGCCGACCCATATCTACGATCCTGCCCATACTCTTTTTTATGCCTGGAAGGAGATTATCCGGCATTGGATAATTCTGGGAAAGATTAGTCGTCTGAACCACCGGCTGGGACATCCTTACCTTACCATTAAGGAAGGATTGCAGATGTTCAGGGAAGATAAAGGATGGTCGGCAAAATTGGCGGAAATGTAGGATAACTATGCAATTCGTTAAAATACTTTTCATAGGATTCTTAATCAGTTTTTTGGGAGCTTTGCCCCTGGGAACGCTAAATGTAACTGCCGCAAGGCTGTCCGTGAGCGAAGGCATCTTTACGGCAACCTGTTTTTCTGTCGGAGTTTTGTTGGTGGAAATGGGCTATGTCTGGTTATCACTGCTGGCCATGGATTGGGTGCAGCGGCAAAAAAGGCTTTTTCAGACATTGGAATGGCTCACTTTAGGTATAGTGCTGATCATGGCCATCGGTAGTTTTTATGCGGCTTACCGGGGAGCAGGCAATGGGCGGCCGGTAAACGCTACCAGCTTTTCTCCGGGCCCGTTATTTTCATTTTTATTCGGTGTTTTTCTTAGTGCCATCAACCCGCTGCAGATTCCTTTCTGGTTTGGATGGAGTACCATCCTGCTTACCAAGAAAGTATTACAACCCCGCAAAGATCATTACTATTTTTATATCCTGGGAATTGGGCTGGGTACCTTTGCGGGAAACGGGATTTATATTTTTGGAGGTCGTTATTTTGTAGATGCACTTTTTACCTACCGGAGCCTGGTCAATTGGGTTATCGGTGGAATCTTTCTCCTGACAGCTCTTTTTCAGGGCACCAGGATAGCCAAACGATGGAAGGCTAACCCTTGATTTCTTCTACCCATTTGTCACGGTCCTCCGGACTAAATTTCCAGGCGGCAAAATTATTCTCCACATTTCCAAATAAGGTATTCCACTCCTGCGGTGCATTGCTGTCTTCCATGATCAGGGCCCGGCGCATTTCCATAATGATTTCTACAGGACTGATGCTGACAGGGCATTCCTCCACACAGGCATTGCAGGTCGTGCAGGCTCTCAGTTCTTCTACGCCGATGTAATCCAGGAGAGACTTTCCGTCATCCTTAAAGGCACCATTGCTGTTGATATTCTTACTGACATCTTCCAGCCTGTCCCTGGTAGACATCATGATCTTCCGGGGGGAAAGCAGTTTTCCGGTTTGGGTGGCCGGACAGGCAGCACTGCAGCGGCCGCATTCTGTACAGGAATAAGCATCCAGTAAATTACGCCAGCTCAGATCGAAAACATCTTTTGCCCCGAACTTAGGAACCGGTGGTGGGGCACCTCCTTCCGGAGATGGGGGTACGGAAGATGGGTCCATGGCGTAACCTACTTCCCGTTGAACTTCGGGCATATTGCGCAGCTTGCCTTCCGGTTCCAGTCTCGCATAATAAGCGTTCGGGAAGGCGAGCAAAATATGCAGGTGTTTGGAATAAGGAAGATAGTTCAGGAAGGCGAGGATCCCCAGGATATGCAGCCACCAGCAGGTCCTTTCCAGATTCACCAGGGCAGTATCGCTCCATCCGTTCAATAAAGGATGCAGGACCCGGGAGAAGGCAAAATCTCCGGTTGGGTGAACCGCATAATGACCATACCCCCTGGATTGAAGCAAGGTGTCGGCTGTATTCATCGTCAGGAACAAGGTCATCAGCAGAATTTCCGTCAATAGGATATAATTGGCATCGCTGCGTGGCCATCCATCGAGATCATGACTGATGAAACGTTTGAGCTTAAGAATATTTCTTCGGAATAAGAAAAGTACACATACCGTAAACACTCCCACGGCGAGCCCTTCAAAGGCATTGATCAGGACTGGGTAGAGGCTTCCAAGAGCTGAAGCAAAAAGACGATGCGTTCCCAGGATACCATCCAGGATGATTTCCAACACTTCCAGATTGATGATAATAAAACCAGCATAGATGACAAAATGCATCAGGGCCACCAGGGGATTTCGGAACATCTTCTTTTGACCGAAAGCCAGCAGCAACAAGTTTTTCCAGCGTTTATCCGGATGGTCGTTATATGCTTCGTCCCTGCCTAAAAGAATATTGCGCCGGATCTGCCCGATCTTTTTGGAGAACCACCAAACAGCCAAACCTGCGGCCAGTATAAAGAGGATCTGCTGAACAAGGACCATAACTGAAATTTATTATGGCATCTAAGGTAGGGTATGTACCGGAAATACGCATTAAAAAATTTAGCGGATCTCCGGCACCTGTTTAATGTCGGTCCCTCCGGGACAAGAGGCTTACAGCCTCTTTTGTGACCGGAGATCCACTTTAAAAAATTTAGCGGATCTCCGGCACCTGTTTAATGTCGGTCCCTCCGGGACAAGAGGCTTACAGCCTCTTTTGTG
>NZ_JBTLQH010000049.1:0-46987 GCF_054461575.1 Flavitalea flava | reverse complement strand
AACCTATGTACTCCTTGTTGCCAAAAACTGTGTATTCCTGATTACGAAAAATCCTGCATTTGTGATTGCCGATTACATGGCTTCACTAATGCCCAAGTCACGGGCTATATCCTTAACAGGAATGCCCCCTTCCTGCTGTTTAAGGGCTGATACGATTTGACTCTCTGTAAATTGCTTGCGTTTCATAATTCAAGTTTAAAGTTAACAATTCATTCAATTGGTAACTCTAATTCTTGTGGCCGGAGTTCGGGGGAGCTTACACTATTACTTCACACCTCTAGAGAAATGGGGAAACCTCAAATACTTAATTCTCATCAACAGAATCTTACTAAAACAAAAAATTTGTGAAAGCAAATATTAGATCTGCAAAATTGGTGCTTTAAATGTGAATACAATAATTATAAATATTTCATCCCTTATTGCCCAATTTCTGTACACTCAATGATGGAAATGTGATTACATTTCATTTTACTGAGTTACACTTATTCTCAAAAAGAAAAAACAATTATTAAAAAAAAAAGAAAAGCTATAGTAATCGACTTGGTTTCGAAAGAGGACATAATGTAACTTAGTTAAAATTTATTGCATTGGAAGGAATAGAAATATTATCAGTATGACCCTACTTTATTTTATTTTTTCTAGCAACAAATAGACATTGCAGATAAAATTAAAAAATATACTCATAAAATTTATTAAACACCTAAGCCAATTTCTAGATCAGCAAAATTAACAATTATTACTTGACCTTTTAATGTTTTATCTGAATACCGTTAAACAAATTTTTTATGAAACGTAACAGACTTTTTCTTGGCCTTACTACAATTGCATTAACCATTGCAGGACTGGCTGCAACTAATTCACGTGTTATGCCTTTAACAAGAATGTTCTATTATACTAGAATATCATCCCCACAAAAGTGCACAAAAATGGCATTCACCGCATGTTCAATAAATGGAACATTGCTTCAATGTTTTTACCAAAATGGAACAATAAGAACGCCATATTATACACAGGGGGGTGGCTTGCCATTTCTTTGTCACCATCCGGTATATTACAATCCACTTTAAAAAAAATAAATACTTACTTCATAATAAATATTCTTTTATGATCCCTCTCAAAAGATTCGGCAAAACACTATTTATATTAAGAACGGCAAATAATTTCTTGAATCCCCTAGTGTAGCATTTAGTTATAGTGAATTTAAGAGTAGATAGAATTACTTACTATTTATAAATATAAACAATAGTAGAAAAAAGTTAGAATTTTATAGTAATGGATTTGTTTTCGATACTATTACCAATGTACCTTGGTTTGAAATTAAGAAAAAACACAGATATTCAATATTTCACTGGTAGAAATCCGAACTAGTAGCAGTCTATAAATATTTTGTAAACCTTATTCTACTGCATCTGCATGAAAAAAGCAAATGAAAGCCAACCGCCTATCGCTATTGAAGTAGCTACGACTTATCATCCAGGTCTAATATTAAAGCAAATACCCAGCATAAATAGTTTTAGACAATATATCTATGGAGAAAATAAGGTTTACAGTGCCTTGATAATCTTTTTAATGATCTGTCAGTTTATCGTATTTAAATTATTATATCCATTCCCAGATTTCTTCTCAGACAGTTATAGTTACCTTTATGCTGCATATGCACATATGGATGTCAACATCTGGCCGATAGGCTATTCAAAATTCTTATTGATCTTTCATTGGTTTACCCACTCTGCAAAAGCCTTGATCTTTTTTCAATATATGTTTTTAGAAGTTACGGCCCTTTATTTTTATCACACTATTGTATATTTTTATAACACAGGAAAAAACACCCGAATTATTCTATGCTTGTTTCTTTTCTTTAATCCACTTTTTCTTTATTTAAGCAATTATGTGACCAGTGACGCCATTTTCACCGGTTTGAGTCTGATTTGGTTGACACAATTAATATGGATAATTCGTCGACCCAAATTGTATATGGTATTTGTACAATCCTTGGTAATGTTTATTGCATTTACCTTTCGATATAATGCTATGTATTATCCAATTATTTCCGCATTTGCTTTTTTAATGTCCCAACAACAAAATTGGATAAAAGCAGCAGGTATCATTTCAGGCCCAATACTAATTCTCCCTTTCATTTTATTTTCGTCAGAAGCAGCTAAAAAAATGACGGGCACAGCCCAATTCCCTCCAATACTAGGGGGATGGCAATGGGGGAATAATGCGCTTTATATACGGGAGTATATTGATGTCGATAGTACGAAATTTCCAACGCCAGAGACTGCCGAACTGGATCGAATAGCCAGAGAGTTTTATCGAACCATTCCTGCATCAGCAAGAGAATTACCTTCTTATGTCGCTAATTTTTTTATCAGGCAACCAGAAGCTCCACTTAAACAATACAAATCAAGACATTACAGCCCCCAAACCAATTACGAAGATGTTGTAAGTTGGGGAAAAGTAGCACCAATCTTTGGGCAATATGGAATATTTCTAATTAAACAACACCCCATTGCCTATGCGCGCTATTTTATTTTGGTTAATACAAAGAATTATTTTCTACCTCCATTAGAAAAATTGGAAATCTATAATCTGGGATTGGATGAAATATCTCCAATTGCTGCATTTTGGTTCGACTATTCCAGCCTGAAAATCAAGTCGATATCGAAGACTCTACAAGGTGCTATATTATTTATATATACAGGATTATTCATGGCCATGAATCTATACTTCTTAGGAAATCTCGTTCTATTCTTTCGAAAAAATGGCTTAAAAAACGCTCCTCGTTTCTTTTCCTATTCAATAATTATTATAAGCAGTTTTTTATTCCTGAATTTCTGTTTTAGCGTCTTTGCCAATATTATCGTCATTCGATACCAGGTCTTTCCCATGATCATATTCCTGGCTTTTTCTATGCTCTTAACGGATTGGCTGGATTTAGCAGCACCGGAAAAGAAAAAAGTGCATGTTCCCTCATCAGCATCCATACAACCAGAAATCTCTTAAGCTATGCCCAAAAAAGCGATTATCATTGGTGCCGGGCCGGCAGGGTTGACTGCGGCATATGAATTGTTAAAAAGAACAGATATTATTCCTATTATCCTGGAAAAAAGCGGTGATATAGGCGGAATCTCCAAGACGATTAATTATAAGGGCAATAGGATGGATATGGGCCCACATCGCTTCTTCTCTAAATCAGACAGAGTTATGGACTGGTGGCTAAAAATTATGCCACTGGAAACAAATGGGAAGGACGATGTAAAGATTTCTTACCAGAATAAAACAAGGGAAGTCAGGCAATCAGAAGAGAATGCCATTGAAACCGGAGCAAATACACCTACAGATAAAAAAATGCTGATCATTCAGCGCTTGACCCGCATTTATTTTCTTCGTAAGTTTTTTGCCTATCCCATTCAACTCGGGGTCGACACGTTAAAGACCTTAGGCCTTATAAGAACCATCCGGATCATGGTCTCTTTTATACTTATTAAGATATTTCCCCGTAAACCGGAGAAAAGCCTGGAAGATTTTATCATCAATAAATTTGGCCGACAACTATATCTCTTATTTTTCAAAGATTATACAGAAAAGGTATGGGGTGTACCCTGTCATGAAATCTCTGCAGAATGGGGAGCACAAAGGATAAAGGGAGTCTCTCTAAGTAAGGCTATTGCTCACGCCATTCAGAACCTACGGCCTAAAAAGAAATCAGGAATCGGACAAAAAAGCACGGAGACCAGCCTCATTGAACAGTTCCTTTATCCCAAATATGGACCCGGGTCGCTTTGGGAAGAAGTAGCCAGGCAAGTAGAGGAAATGGGGGGAAAGGTCTATTTGAACCAGGATGTGCAGAAGATCGAACAGGCAGATCAGGAAATAGTTGCTATAACCACAGTCAATAGCCTGACAGGTGAAACAGGAGTTTGGGAAGGAGATTATTTCTTCTCCACTATGCCGGTGAAGGAACTCATTGCTGGAATGGGCGAGGCGGTCCCTCCAAACGTTAAGGAGATTGCGGCAGGTTTGCAATACCGGGACTTCATTAATGTGGGGATTTTACTAAAACAACTGTCAGCGCCTTCTAAAAACAGCAGTCATTATGAAAAACTGGATCTGAAAGACAACTGGATCTATATCCAGGAACGGGATGTAAAGGTTGGAAGACTGATGATCTATAACAACTGGGGAGATGGGATGATCAAGGATCCGTCTACCGTGTGGATCGGCATGGAATACTTCTGCAACAAGACCGATGCCTTCTGGGATCTGGATGACGATACTATACAAAAACTGGCAGTAGCAGAACTAGAAAAGATGGGATTGGCTAATACAAATGACATACTGGATACCACCGTACGACGTATGGAAAAAACCTATCCTGCATATTTTGGCACCTATGATCAGTTTGATAAGGTCAGGGAGTTTACGGATAAATTCCGGAATCTATTCCTGGTAGGCCGTAATGGGATGCATAAATACAATAATTCCGACCATTCGATGCTAACGTCCATGGTGGCTGTGGACAATATTGCGGCAGCAATTACCAGCAAAGAAAATATATGGTCTATAAATACGGAACAGGAATATCATGAGGAAAAGACAGAAACGGGAAAATCAACCCCTCAGCCTGTCCAGGGGAAGGCTCAGCGGACAGAGCCTTCCTTTATAGATTTTATCTGGAATAACAAAGGCAACCGTGTCTGGTTATACTTGTCAGGCATTGCCTTTATCATTCAGTTTATACTATTTAAAAGATATTATCCTTTTGCCAATTATATGCCAGATTCCTATTCTTACCTGGATGGAGCATTTTCAAACGCAGACGTAAATATGTGGCCGGTGGCTTATTCAAAATTTCTACGGCTGATTAGTGTGTTTACCCATTCTGATAAGGTCTTGGTTGGTATTCAATACCTTTTCATGCAGGCAACAGCCATTTTCTTTTTATTAACTCTTTTTTATTTTTTACGCCCGGGAAAGATCGTTCAACGGGTCTTATGGTTTTTTTGCATTCTAAATCCAATTCCATTGTATGTAAGCAATTATGTTTCGGCAGATGCGTTGTTTTTTGGCTTTAGCCTGACCTGGCTTACTGTACTCTTATGGATTCTTTATCGTCCCAGGCCCTATCAATTATGGTTACAGGGCATCCTTCTATTAGCTTGTTTTACCTTAAGATATAATGCTATCTATTACCCTATAATTGCGGCATTAGTCTTCCTCCTCTCCAGACAACGGTGGGAAAGAAAGCTGGCAGGTATAACGTTGGGTACAGCTTTAGTATTCGTGTCAATTTTATATACCAGCCAGAAAATGCAGGAAATTACTGGTCATCGTCAATTTTCCGCTTTTGGAGGCTGGCAAATGGCTAATAATGCGCTCTATATGTATGAACATATTCCGGCATCAGAAAGAGGGGAAGTTCCGAAAAGGTTTGCAAAACTGGAAGGTATGGTTCGCCAACATATGGATACGCTGAAAAAAGTAAAGCTGACCGCAGAAGATTCAGCTAACTCCTATTTTTATCTCTGGAGCGGTCGAAGCCCCTTAAGTCTATATCTTGAAAATGAATGGAAAAAAGACAGCACAACCACCTATTTTAATCGCTGGGCGTCTGAAGCCCCTCTTTATTTGGACTACGCCAAGTGGTTAATCCTTAAACACCCCTGGTCTTATATTCAAACCTTTATGTTCCCTAATGCTATAAAATTCGCCGTTCCACCATCAGAATTCCTTGGAATGTATAATATGGGAGGAGACAGTGTAGGAATGTTTGCTAAAAACTGGTTTCATTATAAAAGTCAACGGGTTAAAGCCAACAATAAAAAAGCAGGTCCGATCCTGTTTACGGAATGGTATCCAGTATTTTCGGCTCTGGTTAACCTTTTATTACTACTTCATGTTGTTGGTCTCTTAATTTTGGGTGGATTAAAAAGAACAAAAGGGCTTCCCGCCCTCCTGGGAGTTGCAATAACACTCTGGCTATTAAATACAGGATTTAGTGTATTTGCTTCTCCGATCGTTCTCCGATACCAGGTATTCCCAATATTGGTCAGCTTGTGTGTAGCTCTATTGACAGGTGAAGCTATATATAAAACAGACCCTTCTAAAAAAATAATTGCATAAACCATGAAAAAAGAAATTATCGTAGACATTATCTCCTGTTTGTTCATTATACTTTTCTTATATACTGGAATTTATAAATTAATGGACCTAACACATTTTAGATGGGCACTTTCAAAATCCCCACTGATGGAACATACTTATCTGATAGTTTCGGATATTATACCTCCATTAGAGATTATAATCGCATTACTTTTATTGATTCCCTTTTTCCTTGACACACCACGATTACGCAAGTGGGGTTTATATTGTTCCGCAGCACTTATGATAATTTTTACTATTTATATTGGTTATATGCTTGAATTCCGGACAGACAGGCCGTGTACTTGCGGAGGTATAATTTCCCAAATGAATTGGCACCAGCATCTTTATTTTAATACAAGTTTTTCAATCTTGGCTTTGTTCGCTGTCTGGCTGAATAGGTTAAGATTAAATAAGACTCAAAATAGGTTGGTAATTAGCTGATTTTAACTGTATTTAAATGAAAAAGATTTTAATCTTCTGTTTAATATTTTCTATGGTAAAATGTAAACCTTCCATAAAAGGAGGAGAAATTTTACCTTCGTTCAACCTTTTGCTTGTAGATAGCGTGACTAAATTTAATACCACATCTATCCCTGAAGGCAAACCATTTGCAATCTTATATTTCAGCCCAGACTGTGAACATTGTCAGGAAGTAACTGAAGGCATTCTTAAAAAAATAGATTCGCTTAAGAATGTACATTTCTATTTTATTACCAATGACCCTTTTGATCGTCTCCAGGTCTATAATAAAATGTATAAATTATATCTTTTCCCAAATATAACATTAGCCAGAGATTATAACTTTTTTATCCTAAGAAATTTCAAAGAGGCTACAATTCCTTACTTAGTCATTTATGATAAAAATAAACGAATAAGAGCAACTTTTAGTGGAGGAGCATCTGGTTCTCAAATCATAGACTACATTAAACAATTATAAATACGAAAAATATGGATAAAGTTCTTCAGCTAAATAATTACTCAGAAATATTAAAGACATATGGATTGGAGGGAAGTCCTTCTGGATATTATTGGCAGGTCGGAGAAATAAAGCAAACTCAGGGATGGATCATTCACCTTTCCGTGATTAAATTGCAAGTAGCTAACTTGTTACAAGTTCTTATTCCAAAACTTTTGGAATGGCAAGTTCCTTTTAAAATCGCTAGAGACTTAAATACAGTATCCAATCTTCTTGATGGTGGACTAGGATTTATTAATTTAGGGAAAATTGTATGTGTTTATCCCACGATTGATCAAGATACTAATTTTATAGCCAAAAAACTGATTTTACTTACTAATGACTACAAAGGGCCAATCATCCATACTGATCGTCATTTAGGTAGTATTGTTTATACAAGATTTGGATCCTTTACTCCTATAATGGTCACTAATGAAAACGGTGACCCTGTGCAATATATATATAATAATCAAGGGCAGTTAGTTCCAGATCCATATACAATACCTTTTGAAATGCCAAAAGGTATTTCCTGGCCATTTTCCGACATAACAATCCCTATCCCTCCAATTCGAAGAAAGTTATTAAATTTTTCCTATTATCCTCTTATAACCATAAAACCTGATGCAAAAGGTAATGTGATCAAGGGTATATATTTCAAGAAACTATGGCAAATCCATACTTGCCTGATCAAGCAAGGTCGCCAACAGATGTTTGTAGATTCTTCTGGACGAGATATTAGGGATCGCCTAAGATGGCAAAATGAATTATACCAAATGTTAAATAAATATGTACCAATGCCAGAAGTGTTTGATTTTTTTCAAGAATACGAAGATAGTTATCTGGCAATGGCTTTCATAAAAGGGGTTTCTCTACAAAACTGGATCGCTTCATACTATAAAGGTCGTTCTTGGATAGATTTAAATAATTCTTCAAAAATTGCTTTAATAGATCGGCTATTAGAAACACTTGATATTATCAGGAGAATTCATGAAAAGGGATATTTGCACAGAGATATAACTTCTCATAATTTCATTGTAGATCTGAATGAAAAAATATGGCTGATAGATATGGAATTAGCGTGGTCAATAAACCGAAGTTATCCTGATCCACCTTTTTCATTAGGAACGCCTGGTTATATGTCACCAGAACAAAATTCAGGAAATACTAAGCCATCAATTAAGGAAGATATTTATGGTCTCGGAGCTTTAGCTCAAGAATTTTTTACAAATTTACCCCCTATAAAACTTGAGCAAAATCATCAAGAAAACCTGCAAAATGCAATTCTTTTTTTTACAAAAGATGAAGAAATAGCTCGCTTGATAATCACTTGCAAGTCTGTAAATCCCCAAGAAAGACCTTCATTAACTGAATTTCAGGAAATCGTAACTCAATTTCGTAGCCGTGTAAGTTCGACAATTGAGCCTCTTGAAAAACCCATAAATTCTTCGCATTTTTCATCTTCAGCCGTAAATACAATCCAAGAAGGTCTCCAAGGTTTAATTCACCCTGATTTAATCCTACCCCAAATAGGATGGTTATCCATGAAACAAAGAGAAGAAGACAATATTGGAAACCCGCAAATAGAACAAGATATTTATGAAGGTTGGCATACAGGTATTTCAGGTCCACTCTGGCTAGTTGCAAGAGCGAAAAAGTGCGGCTTCAATATTGAAAATTGTGTAGAGATTTACAATCAAAGCTGGGTATTCCTTAATCAGAATTATTTCACGAATTCTAATCCCTCAAACTCAGGACTATATTCTGGAGGAGCGGGAATTTCAATGGCCCTGGTGGAAGGAATAGAAAGTGGTCTCTTATCAGCAACCCAAAATACAATTTCCTGTATAGAATCATGCTTCTTCTCCTCAACAACTAACATAGATCTCTCAACTGGAGTTTCAGGACAAGGGATTGCACGTATACGCGCCAATAAATGGATTAATTCATCAAAAGAGGATAATGTCTTAATAACCTTTATAGATAACTTGATCAAATCTCAGAAACCAGATGGTTCTTGGGATCTTGGACTAAATTTATCAAATAGGAAAAATACCGCAATCGGGTTAAATAAAGGAATCGCAGGTATCTCATGGTTTCTCTTGGCCTTTCTTGAAAAAAATCCAAGCCATCCTGTAAAAAAGTCATTGGTAAAGTCTTTAGATTGGATTTTAAAAGTTGGACGTAAAAAAAGTGATTGCTATATATGGCCAATAAGTACGAAGTCAAATGACATTGATCTTTGGGGAATGGGAAATGGGATCCCAGGAATAGCATTGTTGTTTGTTAAATCATATGCTATATTAGGAGACCTTTTGTATAAGGAAATAGCAGAGGATATTTTACAACATTTAAATCCCCATCCGATTTATACCGATTTTAGTCTTAGTGCAGGACTGGCTGGCTTGGGGGAAATCTACCTAGAAGCTTTCACTATTTGTAAAAATACACTTTGGAAAAATCGGGCAGATTGGATTGCCAATTTCTTTCTACATTCTGCAAAAAAAAGCGAAGATGGAAGTAAATATTGGCTAACTAAAATGTCTGAATTCGCAACAGCAGATTTATTTACAGGCAACAGTGGAATCCTTCATTTTTTGATCAGACACCAAAATCCTAATGAATTGAGCCATCCACTTTGGCCTTAACATAATAAAAATGTGACCCGACAGGGTCCAGAAACTTGTCATGACAAACTCACCAAATGGCTTCTATCTACTTGCCTTTTGTTGAACTACTTAAAAGTAGATAATTATTTTAAACTAAAGTTTTTTCTGCTTTTTGAATTTAAAAAGCCTACATTTTTATGAAACGTTCCAGAATTATTCTAGGAGTTACCACAGCTATATTGGCAATTGCCGGTGTAGCAGCTTCAAATGCAAATCGTATTCCTAAATTAAGTGTATTCACTTACACCAAAATTTCAGCAGGTGCACCATTATGCACAATCGTACTGAATACTTCCTGTACATTAAATGGGACTCAGGGCGCTTGTGTGTATAGGAAGGGGACTCTTCAATTCCCAGTTTACACTCACATCACTGCAGCTAATCGTTGTGTAAATATAGCTAAATATAACCAACAATAATTAGCAAGTGAATAAGTAAAAATGAGGGTGTTTAAAAAGCAATTTGAGGCACCCTCGTTTTTATTTTTAATTTTATAAGGGAGTTTAAACACAACATAGGCATTCTTGAAAAAAACTTTGCACATATCTCTCAATTGATTCGGCGGAAGTTATAGTACATTCCTGCCCATATTTAGGAACTTACCAAAAAAAACCTCTATTATTTTTGAGCGCCCCAACGTTTCCTTAAGAAAAGGCTAAAAAAATAATAATGCCGAACTATGAAGAACTACCTTAAAAGGTCTGGTCCCGAGAAACTAAACTAATCCTATCTCGTACTACCAAAACCTTCATTTCCTTTTCTGTGGGAACTAGATCCAACCCCATTGGATGTAATATTTTTTTCATATCATTTATATCAGTTAGTACACAATTCCCACACTCTAAAGTCATATCTACATTTCCATTTATACCAGATTCATCAATCACATAATTATCCCCTGCTGCACGGCTTATAAGTTTGAATACATTTTCAAATGGCATATTCACTCCTTTATATAAAACACTCCCAATAATCTCATCTACAACTGCACCTCCTTTTGTTTTAACTTTTTCTCTACCTTCCTTCGTAGCTATTAATTTCCAGCAAGGACATTTTTTATCTTCTACAGATACAAAAAAGCCAAAGGAATTTTCTAATTCTTTTTGCATAACCTCCTTCACTCTTTCCACACTTATTTTCGAAGGAGGAAGGTTTACTGAATAGCAAAAAAGATTTTTTCCGGTTTTATAATCGACTTTAAACATTGAAGAATCTGTGACTTCTAAAAAAAGTTTAGGGGAATATTTCCCATAATAGGGTTCCTCCGGAAAGGAATATGATGTTCCCAAATATGCATAAAAATATAATGACCTCAAATCAGCGCCTAAAACAGAAAAACCGGACTTCACATTTACCAATAACGCTGCATCAATACTACCATAGTCTAATATTCCATTAACCCCTGGTTTCCAAGTAGTCAAAATTGACCGAAAAAGAAAATCCGAATCAACACCGCCATTTCCATTTATCGCAAAAGGTTTATCATAATCAAATGGTATGATTTTAGTTGAATTTGAACTTATACTTTCCGGAGGAGTTTCATTCATTCGAAAAGCCTTGGGTAGAACAGGATGCTCCCCAGCTAAAAAAGCTTTCATTTCATTTAAGTGTATTGTGGTTGTAATACACTGAACAACGCCTTTATCATCGATTAGGATTGATCGAGGCGTGATTAAAAAATCAAACCGCTGCGCAATCGCGGAATCGAAAGCGCAAGGCATTAATAGATCCTCTTTTGCCCTATATCTGGAGTAGATAATTTCTACTTGTTTATTAGGATCTTCAATACCAACCATCATAACCTGTACCCTTTCTCCCAAATTTTTCTGAATTTCATTGACATGTGGGAAGCTTGCGACACAAGCACCACATACTCTATTCCAGAAATCCAACAACAACCATTTACCCCTAAAATCTTTTAAGCTGGCTTTTCTTTTAGGGTAATATTTGATATTTTTTAACTCAAACTCAGGGCAAGGTTTTCCAACTTCAGGATAATAGGAAGGGTTATTGTTTTGGGCTTGAGAACAGCCAACGCAAATCAATGAAAAAACAATTAGTAATAAAGTTTTCATATTTGTCCTATACTTTTATTAAGAAATAATCAATACTGAGGGTTTTGAGTCAAATTAGGATCCTTATTACGCTCTGATTGCGGGATCGGATATAATTTTTGGTGACCGTCTGCGCTCCAAGCACTTTCTTTCATTGGTGCAACAACACTCATGACCGAATTTATATGTTCAGTTCTAATTAGATCAAACCATCTATGTCCCCATTCAGTAAACAGCTCAACTCTCCGCTCATGAAGAATTGCCTCAAGCAAAGACTCTTGATCGGTTGCACCTTTATAACTAGAAAGACCTGCGCGCATTCTAATTGTGTCTAGATCGGAAATCGCACCTTCTAAATTACCAGTTTTCGCCCTGCACTCTGCACGAATCAAGTATTGTTCAGCCAAACGTAGGACCATAACATATTCTGTTATGTTGGGATCAGCATAGACTAATTTATACTTGTAAGGATAAGAATACAAATTTCCACCAAATGTAGAGTCATGGATCCAATTTGCCCTTCGCCCATCTCCAGACTCAAAGCTGGCCAGCAATTGTGAACCTACAGACACTCCATTTCCGGTCCCATTTGGCTCAGCCCTGAGGATAAAAATCAACCCATCTTGAGTTGCATAGATCGATGGCTGGGGAATTTGTATTTGCCATATCGCTTCATGGCTGTTTGCCAGAAACACACTATTTAAATCTTGTTCCATACCAAAAAGGGTAGTATAATTGATCACTGAAGTTGCTTCAAGTTCAGCACTATCGTATTTTCCTGCATATAAATAAGTTCTAGCCAAAAGGGCTTTAGCTGCCCAGCGTGTTGGCCTGGTTCTCTCCGTGGTTACAGTTGTATCACTAAAATCAATATAATTAGAGCTTAATAAATTCTTTGCATCATTAAGATCATTTATAATTTGTTGAAAAACCTCTTTTTGGGGAGTCCTAAAAAGTAAGGCATTCGAGGCATAGTCAGTAGTAGTAACCAAAGGTACATCTCCATAACAAATAGTTAAGTAAAAATGCCAAAATGCACGAATAAATTTCGATTCTCCACTTAGTTGTTGGCTAACAGATTGGCTAATTCCATTGCTTGTTGCAAGCCCTTCTAAAATAGCATTAGCTTGATAAATATAATTATATGAATGAGGCCATAGGCCTATTGCCATAAAAGGTGTCATTGAATTTTTATAAATTTGGCTCTCAATATTAGTAGGAGAATAATAACTAATTAACTCATCACCTAATAATCCAGAGTACAAAGACATTGTTGATGACTCTCCGTTAGCGCTCATTTGCGAATAAATAACTGTTTGGGCCGAGGTTGCCGTGGTATTATCACTAAATACTCCTGCCCTTACAAGTAGGGTTGGGGGCGAATCAATTTGTACAAATTTCTTACAGCCGCTTAAAAGTAGAATTGATAAACAGAAGCTAAAATTAATCAAGGTCATATATAAATCTTTCATGAAATTCATTTTACTTCAAAAAATTAAAGTGACATATGGATACCTGCAGTAATCATCCTCAATGGAGGAAGGCCCAAACCTTGCACCTCTGGATCAAGTAATTTGTATTTTGTAATAGTTAACAAATTTTCGCAATTAATGAAAGCTGATGCATTCTTTATCCCAATTTTTTTAATCATTTCAGAAGGGAACCTATATGATAATGAAACATTTTTGAGTCGGACAAAAGAAGCATCTGAAATAATTGCATCACTTGCTTGTATATATGAATACGCTGTACTTGCTGCGGTTGCAAAAGATTGTGTAAATTGTTGGGCATTTGCGATATCTCCATTTTTTTGCCATCGATCAAGAACATTTACCGGCATATTTGTGGAAAATCCTGGTGGTAACCCAAATGCATTCAAAAAACCATGACCGACTTGTTTAACAAATTGAAAGAAAACATCTAAGTTCCATCCTTTATACTGAAAAGTATTTGAAAATCCGCCATAATACTCTTGTGTAACAGGCTTTGTTAATTCCTGATCTATTCCAAAAGAAGGTATCCCTGAACCATTCTTGTTGGCAAAAGTATAAATTCCCTTTTGAGGATCTACCCCTGTAAAATGGAAAAGGTATTGGGCAAATAAAGACTTGCCCACTGAATATGTAAATGCATATGGAGAATTTTTTATTCCAGGGTAAGAAGCAAGTTTGTTTTTGGGAATACTTATATTAAACGAACTTATCCAAGCAAAATTTGTTGTTTTTATATTAATTGTATTAAATGACAATTCCCATCCAGTGTTTTGAATTACTGCCGGCAAATTGGCTTGAACAGAAGTAAATCCTGTTATTTGTGGTAAAGGAAATCCAACTAATTGATTTCCTGTTTGATTTCTGTAATAACTTATAGTTAATTGTATACGATCCTTCAAAAACCTCAACTCAATCCCGCCTTCTAATTTTTTATCCTGTTCCCATGCAAAGTTAGGATTACTTAAAAGTGTGGGGTATAATCCAGAAAATTCTTGATAAGTGGACCTATTAATTGAATACGTACTTAAAAATTGATAATCTCCAATCGCATCGTTTCCTGTCAACCCATAGCTTGCTCTGAGTTTGCCGAAATTCATCCAAGGCAATTTATTTTTCATAAATGGTTCTTCAGAAAATATCCATCCTGGCCCTACTGCACCGAAATTTCCAAATTGTTTACTAGGTCCAAACCG
This sequence comes from Flavitalea flava, assembly GCF_054461575.1. Lineage (NCBI taxonomy): Bacteria > Pseudomonadati > Bacteroidota > Chitinophagia > Chitinophagales > Chitinophagaceae > Flavitalea > Flavitalea flava. The sequence goes on along the minus strand of NZ_JBTLQH010000049.1, from coordinate 32,479 downwards.
GCTACTACCATCCCGACGAGCTGTAAAATTAAGAAGGTAACGATCTTTCCATCGAACACCCACACGGCCAAAAACCGCATTGTATCGATATAAAGAATAATTATAGCCATTCAAATAAAATAGAGATGCGGCATTTGGGTCGGTTATAAGCTCATCACTACTAAAACCAAGGGCTGTTTCGGATAAAGATTTTTGAGTATTTTGTTGAAAAGTAGAACCTAATAATGCATCAATTACCCAATTGGAAACCTGCTTATGAAATTCAATTTGAGGTTCAATAATCCAAGCATTAGCGGTCGTAGTAGCAAATGAATTAGATCTTGAATAAGGGCTGGCATTATCCGGAGGAGGAGAAGCACTAGAAAATGCAAGTTGTGTTTGATTCATTTGTGTTTTAGTGTACCCAAAACTGCTTTTCACCTGAAAATCATGAGATATTTGGTAACTCAAAGTAAGGTTACTTATCAAATTGTCCGTTATGGCGTTAGCCTGTAAATGTGTTGCAGCCATTGGATTTAGCCATGTAGCCCCACCTCCCTTCAATTGCCAGTTTATATTGCCAATACTATTGTAAATAGCTGGTGCATCTGGAGCCAAGGTAATACTACCAGTAAAATCAGCCATTGGGATCTTGCTATTATTATAAACATAATTACCAGTGAATTGAATGCGAAACTTTTGATTGCTTGAAATATTATTTATATTAAAAAGAATCGAAGCCTTTTGACTACTATAATCTCCGGGAAAAACAGTTCCTTGATGATTAAAACCGCCTCCTATATGAAATTGAGTATTCGCATTTCCACCTGACAATGAAGATTGAACATTAGTGTAATTAGCGGTGTTTCCAAGCAGCACTTTTTGCCAATTCGTGTACCTAGTTGTATCCCAGTAGGTCATATCAAAATCCACATTGGGGTCAGGAGTTACCCCATCATTAATAAAGGCCTCATGACGCACTTGCAAATACTGTTTAGTATTGAGGAGATCCACATTACGTGAAACTCTTCCACCTCCAGAGCTTACATCAATATCAACTTTTGTTTGGCCAGCCTTTCCTTTCCGAGTTGTTATTAAGATTACGCCATTGGATCCTCGTGAGCCATAAATGGCGGTAGCGTCCGCGTCCTTCAATACTTCAATACTTTCAATATCGGCAGGGTTTAGGCTATTGAAAGGGCTCAATCCCTGACCTCTTCCATAAAGTGGATTGCCAACCGCCCCTCCTCCGATATCAGTACTGGAAAGAGATGCAGAACTAAATGGAACTCCGTCAACAATAAAAAATGGATCATTAACTGTAACAGGCTTTCCTAAAGGAAGACTGTTTTGCCCTCTTAATAAAATCGTGCTATAAGACCCTGGCAAGCCCGATGTCTGTTGAATATAGAGCCCCGGTACCCTCCCCTGCAGAGCAAGCAATGGATCTGAGACCGGCTGCTTAATAATATCCTCTCCTTTTACGGTTGTAACATTACCCGTGTTAAATCGGGCTGTGGTATTGTAATACCCTTTAACTACATTCGCGTCCAAGCTACTAATTGAAATTTTCATAACCACAGTAACTTTAACCAGGTTATTTTCCACTTTAATTTCCCTCCTATAATCTTCGTGTCCTACGTAAGAAATTTCAATCACATACCTACCATTTGGAATATCCTGAAATATAAATTCACCTTTTGCATCCGTTTGACCCGACTTATTCAATTTCCTGATCTTCACATTCGCCCCGACTAAAGGCTTGCCATCCTCCCCTTTCACTACCCCCCCCACTTCCTGCCTTGCCTCATCGGCGAGAGTAGATTCTTCCAGGTTTATAGATTCAGGTCTTTTTTTGATTATATTAATAGTATGCCCCACAATCGTATAGGTCAACGGGAAAGGCTGGTTTTTGAAACAATCCTTTAGCACCGCATCGATGCTGGCATCTTTCGCATTTACGGTCACTTTCCGCGCATCCTGCAACAGATCGTGATCCATAAACACACCATAACCGGTTTGTTCTTCGATCACCGAAAATACCTGTTGCAAGGGTATATCGGTTCCGGAAAAGCTGATCTTCTGGGCGTATCCCCGGGCGCTTACCTGAAGGCATCCCGCAATTAATAAGAGGAGGGTCAGTCTCATGGCTATTACCATTGTTTTTGTTGCGGGAAGGCAAATACCTTCAGGTAAAGTTCTTTTCATTAACTTTGGGATTAATTGGGTTATGCTATAGTGTTTCTAATCAGTACAATGGTTGAATCAGGGATAACCCAACTACCGATCCATTACTGGATCAGTTCAAACCGGCAGTGTCTCACCACTTCCGGTTTTTTTATGGATACCGCTGACTCCTTTTTAAAACTTTGCCTTAAGGTGTCGACGCTGCAACAATTATTTTTTTATCTTTTATGGTAAAATGAATATCGTGTCCTTCGAGGATATGCAGGACCTCGGATAATTTGAGGTCACGGCTGATCAGCCCATCAAAACGCTGATCCTTTATCTTTCCTTCATACACCACTTCTATATCATACCAACGTGAGATCTGCCGCATTAGGGTTTTCAGATCCGTGTTATCGAAATTGAAAAATCCGCGCTTCCAGGCTATCACACTTTTTATATCCACAGCAACCAGATTCACTCCATCATTGGCATGTCCCGTCTGGGCTTGTTGCCCCGGCGCAACCGTTACACTAATTTTGTCCTTACTGACTTTTACGCGGCCTTCCACTAAGCTGGTGCGAATTAGTGACTCCTCCGGATAAGCCATTACATTAAATTCTGTTCCGAGGACTTCTACCTGCACCGCTCCTTTTTCCGGATTGCCGGCGGGAGGAAGTATGGCGACCTTGAAGGGCATTGCAGCATGTTTCTTGATCTGGAAGTACCCCTCTCCACTCAATTCGACCATCCGGTCATTTCCAGAAAAGGCTGTAGGGAATCTCAACGAAGAAGCAGCATTGAGCCATACGACCGATCCATCGGGGAGAGTCACCTGGTATTGACCTCCACGTGGTGTGGTGATACTATTGTAACTAACTGGTTGTCCATGTGAGCTGGTACCATTATAGGCCAATTTGCCGTTTGCCAGTTTGATGACCTTGGTTGCACCCTGATTCGCCAATTGGCCGTTCGAGGCATTGTCCAGGACAATTTGCTTGCCATCTGCCAACGTAAGGATAGCCTTCTCCCCTCCCGGTGGCACGTCCTTCTTAAGACTGAATGCCACCGGCTCACTGGGGATATTGGTTTTTCGCGTATTCCGGAATAAGGCGACAGATACCGCGATAAGAATCAATATGCCAAAAACAGGAATTAAAGACTTAAAATTGAATAAGGAATTAAATATATTCCTCTTCGGCGGCTCCGGAGGAAAAGGACTACCCATCTCCAAAGCAATTCTGCCTTTCACATCTTCCCAGGCAGCCTTCTCATCGATCTCCTTCATTTTTTCCATGTCATCTTCTATTTGTTCGGGCTCCGTAAAGTCTTCGATGTTTTCCTGGGTATAATCCGGTTGATCATGAAGCCACAATTGCAGCATTACGCTTTCGAGCTGACTCAAGGAACCATTATGCCTTTTGTGCAGCAATTCACCCACTTCCTGCATGATTTTGAACAACTCGTTCTGGTTTCTAGCCATTTTTCAGTGTTTAAATTTTTTAATAGGATAAAAAGTAGACAGGTTTAGGAAGAGAAGTAGGAGTATTGCTCTATTTTCTGGTAAAAGAAAACTACTACATCGTCTCATATATAGAAACACGAAAACCACAAAACGGAACTAGTCAAATCATCAGAATTTGAAAATATTTTCCAAACATGTCTTAAAGAGTTAGTCAAACCGACTAAAATGTCTATATGAGTATAAACTGCCTAATCCTTTGACTACTACCTCGATCCGGCCGATCATTCTCTCTTTGTTTTCCCCATAAACCGATATCCAGCCGTTACCTGCCAATATCTCCCCAAAACATTGTATCGATTTTCTGAAACCTGATTGGTGGAAATGGCCCGGTTAATTCCGATACTCTGCCCCAAAATATCATGGATCTGTCCTCTAAGGTTCAGTCGGTTATCCAGAAATGTCTTCTGCAGCCATGCATCACAAAACAAAGTCTGATTATGCAGGGGAAAGAGATCGGTCTTTTGTCTCCAGGTATAATTGATATTAGTACCTATCTCCAGGCCTGTAATCGGGAAGAAAGAGAACTGAATAGCATGATGCTGAACCCAATAGCGGGTAATGGCCAGGCTGTTGATCGAACTACGGGAATAGAACCAGGTCGCCCCGGCTGTAAGGCTAAAGGCAAATTTACCCGCCACGTATTTCCGCAAACCGATATCCCCGCCCAGATTATAACTTTCATTCCGGCTTAATTCCTCATTAACAAGCGTAAAAGTCGGGTAATACAACAGATTGGTACTAAAGTCTATATCCAGCTTTAGTCGCTCCAAACTTTTATGCCCGGTTAGCCGAATCCTGGCCTTGTTCGAACCCCTTGAATTAACGGCCTGACTAAGCTCTCTTCCCAGGCTATCTATGCCGATTCTGTCACAGATACTGTTTGTGGTGAATCCATAATTCAATAACAAACCCGTAAAAAGGGATTTTGGGCTGGTCAGATTCAGGGAAAAGTCATGACTAGTGGCAGGCTGAAGACCGGGATTGCCGATGATGACATGCAAAGGATCGGTATTGTTTTGGATAACCTGTAGCTGGTTAGCAGCAGGCTGTTGGACTAACCCAATATAGGAGAAAGATAGTATTTTACTCTTGGTAAAATACTGAAGTCCCACCCTGGGAATTAGATGTAAAGACTTGTACCTGAATAAATTATTCTTTACCTGGTCTCTCTGCCGGTACACATAATCCAGGATATCAGCTCCGGCCCAATAGTTAAACTGTTTATGGGAATAAGACTGTATTCCAAATCCGGCCTTATGGGTGATGATATGATAGGCATACTGGCTGCTAAGACTGTCCACTTTGGCCTGATATTTACCATCGTCCCTGTTATAAGAGTCCTGAGCAACTACGCTGTGATTAAGACCAAATTCGTAACTAAGGATGAAGACGGCATCCTTCCAAAGCGGTTCGGAATAATTAGCATTGGCATTTACAATCATCGTATTCCCGGAAATTGCCTTTCGCTGATCGACCGTGTCCTGAGAAGGCAGGCCAATACCGGATGGATAAAAATTATTGATTGCCTTTAAATACCCATCAGCCAGATTGTCCTGGCGGGTTATATCCGTCAGCAGACTGAAGACTCTTTTGCTTCTCCTGCTTTTGCGCCTCCAGCCAAAATGCGATCTGAAGTCCTGGTTATTGATAGCAGACTGTATATTTCTAAGACTACTATTGATGAGCGTATCATTAAAATAACCTTTCCCGACATTATTATATTGATTATTCCCCGTCACTCTTTTACCGCTCGCCCAAAACCCAAAGGCATTGGAGGAGTCCGGATATAGATTAATGGCCATAGACAAATTATGCCGGTCCTGGTTATTATCTGAATAAGCTGATTGTTCCTGGCGGTATACCTTCCCGGGTAGTGTTTGTTGGATAATGGCTGAAGAAAATGGATGCGTCGTCAAATGTCCATACTCATAATTGCCGGCCGCATGATTCCGTACCCAGCTATCTGCATAATGCAGCGCTCCGCCTATGAGTCGGGGGATACCCGTACCTGCTGAAACATCCAATCCTCCATTCTCCGTTCCCGGGTTATCGAAGCCTTGCAGATCTCCGTCGCCCTCTTCCCCTTTAAAACCGGTTGAACCGATATTTGACGCGGACCCAAAAGCTGTCAATTGACGTTTGCCTTTTAATGCTACTCCAATAGCCCGGGCATCATAATACCCTTGTCCTCCTGTTCCGGCTTCGGCCTTTAAAAAAGACTCGTTCTTGCGGTCCTCCTTGAGAATCAGGTTAATGGTTTTGGTCGTCTTTCCATCCCTGATACCGGTGAACTCTGCCTTGGTGCTTAATTTATTAAAGACCTCTACCCGGGCAATCGCATCACCATTAAAATTTCGGGTGACCCTGGTAAGATCCCTGCCGAAAATATCTTCTCCTTCTATTAAAATTCGTTCAATTTTTTCACCATTAAGGGTAAGACTGCCATGCTCATCGATACGGAGACCGGGTAATAATCGAAGCAATTCTTCCACATTAGCTCCTGCTTTCAGCCGGACATTGCCTGTAGTATATTCAAGGGTATCTCTCTTTATATGAATAGGTATATGTCCGGGAGTAACGATCACCGAATCCAGTACATCAATTTTTGGAAGAGGATCTTTTTTTTGACCATAAATGACCAGAGAGGACAAAAAAATAAGAATAAACAGGAGAAGATAGTTCTTGCTGCTTTTTCTGCCAGGAGTCAGTTTAACCGAATTGGCCATTATAGGTAATGAATAGGATAAATTAGAAAGGGAGATGGTTAGACAACCATCTCCTCAGACTATTACGGCTCATTACTGAGCCACCTCAACAAACACGAAGTAGGTTTGAGGGATTACTCAAAAGTAAATGCACGCGGTTTCAGGAGTATTGGCTTTCGATACATAGGAGTTCGGTCTAATGGCCAATGGCCTACGATTAGGCAGGGGTTCCGTGTTACAGCGTATCTATAGAAACACCAAGACCAGGAAAAAGAACTAGTCATTTCTGAATTATTTTTAATTTTATTTTTTGGCCCTCCCAAATGAAAATTTATGTTAATAATTATTTTTCTGTTTGGAAATTATCCCTAGCTTTGTTTTCAACACATTCTACACTAAAGGCCAGATTTAAACCAGACCCCTCTACACCCTACCCTATCTTTCCTTAGTCCTGCTGCGTCGCAGTTATTTTAAACCCGTGTAACTCGTAAAAAAATTATTACACAAACAAAATCCCCTTGCTCTATGGATAAATTTCTTAATTATGTTCACGACCATAAATTAGTATCCAAGCAGCAAGAAGAACGAATACCCAGATATAAAAAAATAGTCCATTTACAACCAGGAGAAAATTTACGTCTTCAGGTGCCGCATAGTTGTATGGTCTATGTCATCGATGGTTTGCTGGTAGAATCTCTTGAGCGAAGTGTCGGCTGGTCATGCATCGGCTTTTATAAACCCGAAAAATATTTGCTATCCGGCATTGGTTGGGAGTATCATCCGGAAACGGAAGTTCACCGTATTGTAGCTATCGTACCCACCTCTTTATACTTTATACACGAGTACAGGATAGAACGGATCTATGCCAAACTCCCTAAATCAAAAATTGAACATCTCTATAATCATTTAGGTATTACTGAAGCGAATTCACCTGACCATTCCTTATCTCCACTGGAAAGACTGCAGCTATTCGTCGATACGGAACCCTATATTTACGCACGGGTTCCCAAAGAAGACATTGCGGCCTTCCTGGACATACCGCTTTCTACGTTTAATTCCTTAAGGCCTCCGAGTGGGAATACGCCATAGGTAAGAGGAGGTAATTATTTTTATCCGGGTTGACCGTTATTTTTTGCTGCAATTGCCTTTACGACGGCTACCACTGTCAAGCCTATCCATAAAATCAATTGATTTATAACTAGAATTAACAGGGTCCAGTTTAAAACAGAAGACATCCAGGAGAATTTTCTCCAGGCAGCTGGATTAAACGCTGCAAACCCTCCTACACCCTGAAAAAGATCTGACGAAATTATTTTGACAATAATCGCTAAGCAAAATAATGTCATCCCCACCTGCAGCCAGCTCCATTTTACCGATAACAAATGATCCTTCCGGCCAATGACAAGTGCCAGCCAAGTAATTGTCAACAGGATGCTAATGGGTACAAAAAAATCGTTCAATCCCCAGGTGTTATTACCAAAAACGAAATAAGTATCCTCGATCATGATATCGATCGTAGCATGGCCAACGAGAACTGGAGCCAGTATGATAGCAATGGGCAGTAACAGTTCCGGAAAGTGAAAGAATAATTTAATACGATTTCGCTGCATCCCGAAAGATAATAAGGAGTTCATACTTCTGCAAATGTAATTTGGAAAGAATCGGCAATTTTGCAGTCGATCCTTCCAAACTTATTTCTGATCTTGCATACCGCTGTTCTCACCCAAATGACTTCTTTTTCAACCTGCCGCAACAGTTAGTGAATACTGTACTCACTTTGTCATTTTATTCAAAACTAAAACCATTATTATGGAAAAACTTTTGCAATTCCTGGACTTTATGCACCCTCTTTCTTCCGGTTTAAAAAAATACCTGTTGAAAAATGTAGAACGGGTTGTTATCAAAAAAGGCATCAAACTCTTAGTAGCAGGCAACATTAGTAACTATCTTTTTTTTATTGAATCCGGCTTAACCATGAATTATTCGGTAATTGATAAAAAAATAGCGGTCAGATGGTTCAATAAAGAAGGTGATTTTACAAGAGCCGGCCGAAGTTTCTTTTTACAGGAAAAAGCTAATCAATCCATCGAAGCGCTGGAAGATTGTGTTGTATGGAGAATCAGCCATGAAAAGCTATATTATGCATTTAAAGAATTTATAGAATTTAATATTCATCGTGCTGTATTGGCAGAATACTATTTCGCAGAAGCAGAAAAATTACAGGAAAACACGCTACAGCTCACCCCGGAAGAAAAAATAATCGCACTGATAGCCAAATGGCCAGAAGCATTTGACCGTATCGGTAATGCAGCCTGGATTGCCTCTTATCTTGGTCTTAAACTAAATACCTATAACCGTCACCTCCCGCCAGAATATAAAAACAAGAATAAAGGGAAAGGTAAGAACGAGGAATAAACAAATAATCCAGCATATTACAAAAATTCATTTGATACACTCATTTGAAGAAGCCATTTGATATAGTCAAATGGCTTTTTTCGTTTCGGAAAACTCTGCACATATTTGTCTCCGATTTGCTGTTTGCCCGAACAGACAATTTTAGCAACCTGCTGCCGTAATGGGCGAGCCAACTTCGCCATCTAAACCAAATTCAAAAAGTAAAAACTAATCTTCATGATCTATCCTATCTATTTTCTAAAAAAACTAGCCCCAGTACCTTTCGGATTAGAACTTGTCCTTTTTAATTGTTTCAAAGAAAATCATTTGCCCAAAAAACATTACCTGATAAAAAGCGATCAAATATGTCAGGAAATGCATCTTATCTATTCCGGTATGGTGCATGCAATGATTTCTTCAGAAACAAAAGACAGGACTTCCTTTATTTTTACGGAAAAGGATTTCGTTTTTCCAAGAAATTTTTTCTTAAATCAAAAACCCTCCCTGGAAAGTCTCCAATGCATAGAGCCCTGCATTACCTGGAGCCTTAGTCTCCATCACATCCAGGATATTTGTAAGACATTCCCTGAATTCCAGCTACATCTTGATTTAATCAGGAAAACTCAGGATGAAAACAGAATTCCCTGGGATCTCCTGGTCAAGGAGATGCCCGTCAGTAAAAGATATCTTTATATGAAAAATAACAGACCAGATCTTATCTGTCGTGTACCAAACGAAATAATGGCTTCCTATTTAGGTATGTCTACAAAGACCTTTTATAAGATCCGGAGGATGTTAAAAGGAAATAAAAAACAATTTATAAAATAGTGGAACTCTTCCCTTTTTTTGAAGTCAAACTTCATTCACCTTTACATTCTAAACTTAATCAAAAATGATACTCAACAAAATCAGCTGGAGCAACTTTCTCACCGTCCTCCTTGTACTAACCGTCATTTATTATTCTATCGTCCTTGCGCTGTTCTACCAAAATGAAATCCGATCTCTCCTAAAGAACAGACAGCACAAAATATAATAAAAGCATTAGTCAGGCAGTTCAACAAAAAATTCCTTCATTTAAACGCATTCCATAGACGTTCCACTTCCATCGATACTTCCATTCGAAAGGGGCGACTTCTAAACCTTTACTCATTACGTAAAAAATAAATTTTATGCGAATAAAATTATCAGGCCTCCGCATGCCCAAACTTTACCGACTCCCCATTATTTTTCTTTTCTTTCTTTCCTTTCTATTCTTTAGTGTTATTTTAAATGCCCAGGATGGTAATGCAGGTCTTGCGCAAGCCAATACCATGATCAGGTCCTACTACCAAAATGCCGTAGAAATCATGTATGGAGTCTCTGCACTTCTTGCCATCGTCGGTGCCATACGTGTCTACTCTGTCTGGGGCCATGACGGCAAACAGGCACAACAAGCCGCTATAGGCTGGTTCGGCGCCAGCATTTTTATTGCCACTGTATCCACCGTCATCAAATCCTTTTACGGTATCTAACCCGGCATAAAAAACTGATTATGGCAAACACCATCTACCCTATTAACCGAGGTATCGGGATCCCCTTGCAGTTCAAAGGTTTTATCGGGCAATATATCTACTACGCGGCAGGCATTTTTGTAGGAAGTTTTATTCTCCTTGCCATCCTCTATATGATAGGGGTCAGCTCTTACATCTGTCTGCCGCTAACCTTCCTCCTTGCCGGAGGGGGCATTACCAAGATCCTGAAGCTAAGTCAGAAATACGGGCCCTATGGCCAGGTGAAAAGAAAGGCAGCCCGAAAGATCCCCAGGCATATCCGGTCATCTACCCGCAAAACATTTATTCATCTTAAAAAGTAGTCATGAAAAATCTTTTCTCAGAAATACAGCCACTCCTGGAAGTAACCGATGAGGGAATTATTTCCAAGACCGGAGCCATGACAATCTGCCTGGAAATATTTCTCCCGGAAATCTTTACCGGAACCGATGAAGCACTGGAAAAAACACACCAGGGTTTTATAAAAAGTTTAAAAGTCCTGAAACCCGGAACCATCTTTCATAAACAGGACTGGTATACCCATAATGAATATGCTGCGCCTTATATCTATGACCCGGAACAAGAGAATTTTCTTTCCACGGCCAGTAATCGTCTTTATAATCAGAGAAACTGGCTGGAACATAGATCCTTTATCTTTCTAACCAGGCTCCCTGCAGGCCGCACCCTCACCCAGCCGCTCTCGGGATCGCTGCTCAAAAAAACCCTCGTTCCGGAAGACACCCTTGATCCCCAGGCCATGCTGGATTTCGAAACTACGACTGCTCTGTTTATCAGGATCCTGCTTGACAATGGCATTTCCTGCACCCGGTTATCCGAAGATGAACTAATCAGCAGTTCCGGCAACACAGGCCTTATCGAAAATTATTGCACGCTGCTTAACGCATCCGAAACACCAACCTTACAAGACATCCGGTTTAATCCGGACTTTCGGATCGGTGACCAGTATGTCCGGATATTTACGCTCGCCGATGCCGAACACCTGCCCAACCAATGCAGCGTCTTTATGCCTTATATCCCTTATTCTACAGAAAATACGCCCATGAACCTGGGATTCGGCGCATTGCTTGGCCTTCTGCTGAACTTCCCGCATATCTACAATCAATATATTCTTATCGAGGATCAGCCTGCCCTGATAAAGAAACTGGAGTTAAAAGGACGCCGTCACCAAAATCTGTCCATCCATTCGCGGATCAATGCACAGGCCAAAGAGGCGATCGACTCTTTCCTGACTGAAGCGATCTCGCAACACCGGATCATGGTCAAGGCTCATTTTAATATCCAGATCAGCTCTCCTAACCCCGCGGAAATAAAAGACCTGGGCAACAAGGTCAGTTCCGCCATCGCGGCCATAGGAGCCACCCCTCACCCGGAAACCGTCGCCGCTCCACTATTCTGGTGGGCCGGCATTCCGGGAAATGCCGCCGATCTGCCAATCCATGAAACGATTGACACTTTCGCAGAGCTTGCCGCCTGTTTCCTGGCCTCCGACACCAACGCCAATTCTTCATCCAGCCCCTTCGGCATCCGTTTGGGCGATCGTCTTACCGGACGTCCACTCCATGTGGACATCTCCGACGAACCCATCCGCAACAATAAGACGAAGAACCGGAATAAGTTTGTTGTTGGAGGCTCAGGCAGCGGCAAATCCGTATTCATCAATCACCTCCTCCGCAATTATTATGAATTATCCGCCCATATCGTCGTGATAGATATCGGCAATAGCTACCAGGGGCTCTGTTCCCTGCTCGGAGGTCTTTATTTTGCCTACACAGAAAAGACGCCGATCTGTTTCAATCCCTTCTGGCTTCCCCCGGGTGACAAACCGGATATCGAAAAAAAGGAGAGCATCAAGGCCTTATTGGTAACCCTCTGGAAAATGGCTGACGAAACCATGCTACGATCAGAATATGTTGCCCTTTCCAATGCCATGCATCTTTATTACGAACACTTGGCCGCCAACCCTGAACTATTTCCCTGCTTTAATACCTTCTATGAATTCCTTCGTGACCAGTTCGTTGAAGTACTCGCCACCGATAAGGTCAAGGAAAAAGATTTTGACATGCAGAATTTCTTGTACGTATTACGACCATTTTATACCGGTGGGGAATATGATTTTTTGTTGAATTCCAGAGAAAATATGGATCTGCTGCAACAACGTTTTATAGTGTTCGAACTGGATCAGATCAAGGACCACATCCTTTTCCCCGTCGTCACAATCATCATCGCGGAAACCTTTCTCGCCAAAATGCGAAAATTGCCGGGCATCAGAAAGGTGATCCTCATCGAGGAGGCCTGGAAAGCCATTTCCCGGCAAGGCATGAGCGAGTATATCAAATACCTGTTCAAAACCGTACGGAAATTCTTTGGCGAAGCCATCGTCGTCACACAAGAGATAGACGATCTTATCTCCAGCCCGGTGGTCAAACAGGCGATCATCAACAATTCTGATTGCAAAATATTGTTGGACATGAGCAAATTCCGCAACAAATTCGAGCAGATCGCAGAAACATTGGGCCTCACGGAAAAAGATAAGGCACTCGTGCTCTCACTCAACCAATCCAATGACCCTTCCAAAAAGTATAAGGAAGTCTTTATAAGTCTGGGCCCCGACTCCAAAGTCTATCGTGTCGAACTCTCCCTGGAAGAATACCTGGTCTATACCACCGAAGAATCCGAGAAACTGAAAGTTCAGGAATACACCCGCAGCCATGGAAATATCAAGGACGGAATTATTGCCCTCGCCCGCGATATCCGCAATGGGTCGACAAAACTCCTATTAGCCGCTGCATTGGTCGGATTGTCGCTCTTATTTCCCAGCATTTCGACCAAGGCGCAGATCCCTATCGTGGATATTATCATGGCCGGTGTCAAAAAAGTCATCGTAGCCACCGATTTGGAAATACAACGCCTCCAAACGCAGACCCTTTTTCTCCAAAATACTCAGAAAGCAGTGGAGAATACCATGCAGGAATTGCAGCTGGGAGAAATCACCGGTTGGGTACAGCAACAAAAGGATCTCTATGAACAATATTACCAGGAACTCTGGTCCATTAAAAATTCAATTGCCATGTATCAACGACTTGTCCATTTAGTCAACCAGCAAGACAATCTATTGCAAGATTATAAAAAGGCTGTTGTAGCCATCAACCTGGATAAACATTTTACCCGGAATGAGGCCGACCGTATGCTTTCTCTATATGGTCGAATTCTGGATGAAAGTATACGGAATGTGAAAGACCTGGTTGCTGTGGTTAAGGCTTCCATCACCCGGATGGATGATGCAGAAAGACTGTCTATTATCGATAAAACGGCGGATGCCGTTGAACAGAATTACAGCGACCTCAAAGCGCTTTCCCAGAAAAATTTCCTGCTCAGCCAGCAACGTGCCAAAACTCAGGCGGAGCTTGTACAACTCAGGTATTTATATGGTATCTAAAGCAACTAAGTCTATTCTTTAACCTTTTAACCAACGACTCATGAAAAAACTGAAAATCATATTGGCCGGTTTATGCTGCTGCGCCCTGGGCCAATCCCTCCCTGCCCAAACCTTTGACGAATGGTTCCGCCAGGGGAAGACCCGCAAAAAGTATCTTATCAAACAGGTAGCCGCCCTGGAAGACCTGCTTCTCACCACTGAAGAAGGTTGGCGCATCGCGGAAGAAGGCATTCACGATATCGGGGCCATCAAGAACGGGGAGTTTGATATGCATCAATCTTATTTCGAATCTCTGAAGAACGTCAACCCGGTCATAAAAAGTGATGTATATATCAGGAATATTCATCAAAAAATCGGGATTCTGTACATGCTATTAACCCAGGCTCTTTTAAAATGGCAAAAAAGCCCCTTTCTCGATATGGAAGAATTACATACTAAAAGCCTGCTCTGCTTAGAGATGGGGGAATTAGGAGAAGAGTTAGCCGATGACCTGGAGAAAATAAGTACCGATGGCATTTACCAATTATCCGATGGAGAAAGGTTGATCGGCATTCAGCTTTTAGAAGACCAATTTCTTAAACTTTCCGGTTTGGCGCGGACTTTTATTGATGACACCGACTTGTTCATTTCCCAACGGCAGCAAGTAGCAGCTAATTAGATCCTTTCAAAAAAATCTTTTATGCGTAAATATTCAATCACCGGCCGACTGTTCCTGAGCCTCTTCCTGAGCCTGGCCTTGCTATTACCCGCCGGGTCCGCCAGATCCCAGACCATAGCAGACGCCATCACCCAATTGGTCTATGATTTCCAGAAGCTGACTATACTGAAAAGCACCCTTAAGGATATGTATACCGGCTACCAGATCATCGACAAGGGTTATACCCATATAAAAAATATAGCCAAGGGAAATTTTAATCTGCATAAGGCATTCCTTGACGGGCTCCTGGCCGTATCCCCAACCGTAAAGAACTATTCCCGGGTAGTGGATATCATCAATACCGAATATACCATCGTCAACGATTGCCAGACAGCCTCGCGTCATTTCCAGGGCAATAAACATTTTAGCCTCCGTGAATTGGATTACATCCATACTACCTATTCCCTGCTGATCAAACGCAGCGGAAGAAGTCTGGATGAATTGGTTCGGTTACTTACGGATGATGAGCTTCGGATGTCCGATGGAGAACGGTTACGGGCTATCGACCGGGTCTATGCGGATATTAACCGGCAGCGGAATTTTCTGCAGGAATTTACCAACGATCAGGCCCTGCAGGCGGCACAACGGGCAAAAGAAGTACAAAGTATTGACCTGATCCGTCAACTATATGGGATCACGAATTAAAAACTAATGTATGCAAAAGAAAATCTGGACGATTCTGCCCATACTGGCAGCAGGAATGTGCCTGCCTTTTCTGTCCCTGGCACAAGACAAAGGATTAGCGGGTGATATCGGTGGTTTACAACTGGTTCTGCAAAAGGTCTATGACGATATGATCGTTCATTCCTCGGAACTGATCGGGGTATCCAGAGGAATAGCGGGCTTTGGCGCTTTATTGTATATCTCGGTGCGCGTATGGAAAAATATAGCCCGCGCTGAAGGAGTTGATGTTTTTCCCCTGCTTCGCCCCTTTGCCATCGGGATGGCCATCATGCTCTTCCCTTCTTTGATCGGTCTGATCAACGGCGTCATGCAGCCCACCGTCAGCGGCACAGCCGCCCTGGTCCAAAACTCCAACCAGGCAGTCGCTACCCTTTTACAACAAAAGGAAGACGCGATGAAGAATTCGAATGAATGGCAAATGTTTACGGGGCCTTCCGGATCGGGGGATCTCACGAAATGGGAAGACCTGTCCGGAGAAGCCGATTCAGGGGTATTTGCCGGCATTTCCAACCGGATGAAATTCGAGATGGCCAAAATATCCTATAATATGAAGAGCTCGGTGAAGGTCTGGTTATCGGAGATCCTGCAGGTCCTCTTCGAATCCGCCGCTCTATGCATCAATACGGTACGAACCTTTTACCTGATCATTCTGGCCATTTTGGGTCCGCTGGCTTTCGGCCTTTCTGTCTACGATGGGTTCGGAAGTATCCTGAGCAATTGGGTGGCGCGGTATATCAATGTATTTCTCTGGCTGCCGATAGCCAATATTTTCGGTTCGCTCATCTCCCAGATCCAGCAGGAAATGATCAAACTGGATATCGCTCAATTGAGCGCCAGCGGAATGACCACCTTCGGTCCAACAGACAGCGCCTATCTGATCTTCCTCGTCATGTCCATTGTCGGTTATTTCACGGTCCCGGCCATTGCCAATTATATCGTTCATGCTGGTGGTAATGCGACGGATCTGGCGACTAATCGGATTAATAGATGGATTGCTGTTTTATAACCTGGTATTGTGATCAGGATTTTGTAACCAATTTTTTAACCGTTAAAAATCATTTTACCGTGTTCCCCAAAACAAAAAATATAGAAACTGTCTTCCAGCATATGCGGCTGTATATGATCGTCCTTATAGTCTCTGTGGTTTGCTTTTCCGGATATGTACTGCATCTTTCCTATAAGCTGGTGGAAAAGTCACAGTCCAGGATCTATATCCTCGCCTCCGGAAAAGCCATGGAAGCCTTTGCCCGAGATAGACAGGACAATATGCCTGTCGAAGCCCGGGATCATATCCGTTCCTTCCACCAGTATTTTTTCACGTTGGATCCGGATGAGAAAGTGATCGCTACCAATACCGGCCGGGCTCTTTACCTGGCCGATGGCTCTGCCAAACGCCTCTACGATAATCTGAAAGAGAACGGCTATTATTCCGGGATCATTTCCGGAAATATCAGCCAGGAAATCACGGTAGACAGCATCGCCCTGGATACACATACCTACCCTTATTATTTCCGGTGTTATGCCCGGCAACGGATCATCCGCCCCACCAGCCTGGTCACCCGCAGTCTGATCACGGAAGGCTGGCTGCGTAATTCGAGCCGCTCGGATAATAATCCTCATGGGTTTCTGATCGAGAAATGGGGGACACTGGAGAATAAGGATTTGAGTGCTGTGGGGCGGTGAGGTTGCGCTGGCCAGGTGAGGTTCTTTGGCAGCGATGTGCTCACCTGCGACCGATTTTTCTCATAAACTAATTTATAGCCTGGCATTAATTCAATATTGGGCCAAGCCAATTATCAACTTCGGGAAGTGCTCGAAAAATAAAGTCGCATTTGAGTACATCGCTGCCATGCAGAACTAAGTGTGGCAGAGCGGTAGGTATTTTAAAATAGGATTTGAATTGAAAAGGACCCCTCTTATTGGAGATTGGAATTGGCATTTTTAAACGCATATGCCGACCCTCACCTCAACCGACGCATTTTTTCACCTCCGGGATTTATTCAAATGCACAATAATGGCCTGGACCAACAGAATACTAATGACGATCGGAGGAAGTGAAAATCAGCGACGGGGAGGTTAGGGTTGGCTAAAAGCACTTATGATCAATCAAAAAAGCAATAAATCATAAACAATAAAAAATCAAAAGCATGACAAATCAAAGCACAACCGCATACAGCCCAAAATTCCGAATGAAACGAAAAAAACTTCTATTCTTCCCGGCAATGATCATACCCGGTCTAATCGGGCTTTTCGCGGCTATGGGCGGCGGACTAGGAATACCGGACAAAAACGCCGGCAAAAATGCAAGCGGATTCAACAACGAATTGCCCAAGGCTAAATTCGATCGCAAGGATGATAAACTGGACAAGTTGGGATATTACGCCCGGGCTGATGCCGATTCAATCAAAAAACAGGAAATATCCCGCCAGGATCCGTATCATAAAGGGATTGTCGCCTCAGCCTCTTTGACTCCTCCGGATTCCAGTGCCGATATCCTGCTGAGGAAAATCGATCAATTGAAACAAGCACTTAAACAGGCACCCTCCGAAATCCCTGAGCCAGGATCATCAAATTCCTTGTCCATGCATCCGGTCAGATCAGTTGACAGATCTGTTTTATCCTTCCCATTAAAATCGGCAGAAAGCCCATCATCAATGAGGTCTTCGGAAAAATCATCTCCTTTATTGAAACGACTGGATCAACTTTCTCAGAATGCCAGACCAATGCCTGATACACCGGAGAACGATCCGCAACTGGACAAACTGAATACCATGCTCGATAAGATCATTAAGATACAACGGACGGTACAAGGTCAAACGAATGGAGAACCAGCAATCACCTCATCCTTGCAGGAAAGTACCCTGATTTCAGAAACCAAAACTATACCAGCCGTCATAGAAGGCAATCAGACCATCGTATCCGGCTCCCGGATCGCCCTGCGAATCACCGAAAAATGCACGATCAACAAAATTCCAATAGGTAAAGATCAACTGGTCTATGGATGGGGAACTATCAATAAAGACCGAATGGATATCCTGATCGACGGGATCCGCGAAGGCAATTCCATATTTCCGGTCAAGTTGCAGGTATATGATATGGATGGAATGCCCGGAATTTTTATCCCCGGACTCCTCACCCGGGATGTCAGCAAAGAATCAGCGGATCAGGGTATCAGCTCTATCGGACTATATGCACCTGATGGATCGATCACCGGTCAGGCAACATCGGCAGGGATTCAGGCGGCGAAATCCCTGCTCCACCATAAAATAAAACTGGTCCGGGTAAGCGTGAAATCTGGATACCGGGTGTTATTGAGAAATTTGTCATCCGGTCCATCAAAATTATCGCTGGTGACAGATACAATGGAGGCAAGCCAGCTCCATGCTGCCATCCCCGCCTGGACAAAACCTCCGCTCCCCTATTTACATCAATCCACCAGCAATGGGAAGGTTCATCTTACTTTGTTGGGAATATATCTGAAAAATAAGACCTTATGGTTTTCGGTTACAATTCAGAATAAATCTCACATTGACTTTATCCCTGAAAATATACGCTGGTTTATCCGGGATAGGCGGCAGTTAAAAAGAACGGCCATTCAGGAGATCACACTAAAGTCGGTTGACGGAAAAGACTCATCCCAATCAGTACCAAGCGATTCGATACAGACCATTCTCACCGGCTTCCAGCCTTTTGTATTAGCCGAAGAAAAGGAGTTGATTCTGCAGGTAAACGAACAGCATGGGGGGAGACAATTAGTCCTGACCATTCATCCAAAAAAGATCATAAACGCCAAAATACAATGCGCAAATTAAAAGAACATACCAAACAATGCCTGATTATTGCTTATTTACCTCCAGAAGAGTTTTATAAAATAAGGGAGCGGTTCCAGAATTCCATATATCGGAGCCTGAGTGAATACTGCCGGAAATTATTAACTCAAAAACCGGTCAGGACTTATTATCGCAATAAATCCTTTGACGAGTTCGTGGACGTTGCCATAGAATTAAGGAACGAATTACGAAGGATAGGAGATAAAAAATGGCTAACCTTCGAGGGAGAAGTGGAGTTCCTGCAGTTAGTGAACCATATTCAGGTAGCCATCAATAAACTGGTAGACCAATGTATGCAAACATAAGAAAAACAAACCATCTGGTCCAGACTCTCCGCTATCATGAGCGAAAAATAGAACGGGGACAAGCAGAATGCCTGGCAGCCGAGAACTTCGTAAAAGATCTGGATCAACTAACTCTGAAAGATAAGCTGTTCCATTTTAACCGGCTTACCTCTCTTAATGAAAGAATAAAAAAACATGTATTTCATATTGCCCTGCTCTTTTATCCGGAGGAAATATTATCCAATGACAAAATGCTAAAGATGGGCAAGGAGTATATGGAGAAAATGGGGTTAGGTCGACAACCCTATTTGATGTACCGCCATTATGATTCCAACCATCCACATATTCACTTGTTAACCGTGGCTGTTAAACAGCATGGAAAAGGAATTTTCTTAACACCAGCAGACTTTTCCCTTTCATCGGAAATCACCCATAAATTGGAGGTTGAATATAATCTCTTAAAAACCGGTCATAAATTAAAGAAATGGATAAAACAGATGAGGACCGAACATAAAAGGGATATTGTCCATCAAATTAAACAACTTCCTAAAAAAGAACTGGTCCATGAAGATGTGCTCAAACCAGAAATGCCCAGGCAATCTAAGCCCATTCGGAATTTCCAGTCCGACCCAAAAAGCCAACGGGTTATCACCGCCATCGAATGGGTGCTGGCAGGCAAATCTCATGATTTTAATACCCTTAGAGAAGATCTTGCCCAGGAAAGAGTAAGCATGGAAATACGAAAAGATGGGGTGTTTTATAAGGACCAATTGACTAAAACCACGTTTGAAGGTCAGGCCCTGGGTCACCGTTACACCCTGGAAGGACTTCGACAACGGGGAGTGAAGGATCAAGCACAAACATTGGATCAAACCTTGGAACAAAAACAAACCCATCGCATCCGCCCGACCTTTTAAGCCTTTCCTTTTAAGACCCAGATCTCAAGGATGGGCTTTAAAATTAAAAAATGAGAAACGGAGAAGATCAACAAGCCTTACGCACGATCCGGGATCTGACCCGGCTGGTCAGCGTCATTCTGTTGCTCCTGCACTTCTATTATATCTGTTACGGCGCTTTTGTGAAATGGGGCCTTACCGGGAAAATACCGGACCGGATCTTTTCCAGTTTTGTTCACACAGGTCTTTTTGAGCGTCCCATCTATGCCAAAGGACTCTGCCTGGTTTTTCTGGTTTTATCCCTGATTGGTTTGGCCGGCCGGAAAAACGAAAAGGTCACCTATTGCTCGGTAGTGCTGCTGACCAGCGCCGGACTTATTGTTTTCTTAACTAGTGTACATTTTCTACCTGGCAGGAGCGAAGAACTGAACCAGGAATCGCTTATGGAAGGGGCTATCCTTTACATGCTGGTTACAACGGTAGGATATCTCGGAATCATGACCGGCGGGGCCCGTCTTTCCCGGATCTTGCCCTTGGTCTTCCGGACAGATGACCCTTTTGGTCGCGGAAAGGCAGGTTTTCCGCAGGAGGAACAATTACGAAAAACAGATTTCTCCCTTCACCTTCCAGCCCATTATACCTATAGAGGCAATGAACGCAATAGCTGGATCAATATTATCAATCCCCGTCGCGGAGTTTTCATACTCGGTTCACCGGGCTGCGGTAAATCTTATTTTATCATCGAGCCGTTGCTGCGCCAACTCGTAGAAAAGGGTTTTGCGCTATTCCTCTATGATTTTAAATATGATAGCCTGACGCGCCTGGCTTATACGTATTTTCAGACTTACCGGAATCGTTATCCAGCCAATTCGGGTTTCTATTCCATCAATTTTACCGATCTCTCCCGCAGTCATCGCTGTAATCTCCTCGATCCGGTTACCCTGGACACTGTCGCTGATGCCATTGGTGCAGCTCGAACGATCCTGCTGAGTATGAACAAGACCTGGATCCACCAACAGGGGGATTTTTTTGTGGAGTCGCCCATTAATTTCCTGGGTGCCCTGATCTGGTTCCTCCGGAAATACCAGGAAGGTCGTTACTGCACCCTTCCGCATGTCATCGAACTGGCACAAGTACCTTATGATAAGCTATTCACCATCCTCAATGCTGAACCAGAGATCAGTACCCTGATCAATCCCTTTATCAATGCCTTCCGTAATAAAAACATGGAATTGCTAAACAGCCAGATTTCCTCGGCCAAGATTCCCTTAGGTCGTCTGGCCTCTCCTGATCTGTATTATATCCTCACGGGCAATGACCTTACCCTGGATATCAACGATCCTGCTTCCCCGAAGATCCTTTGTCTCGGTGGCGATCCACCCCGGCAGGAGGCTCTTGCTCCTATACTTTCCCTCTATATCGATCGCCTAAACAAACGGATCAACCGGCCTGGTCGTTATAAATGCGCCCTTGTATGTGACGAATTTGCCACCGTCCGGGCATATAGTACCACAACCACTATCGCGACCGCCAGGTCTAATAATGTAGTTCCTATCCTGGCCGTTCAGGACCTCAGCCAATTACGAACTCAATATTCCCGGGAAGAAGCCGACCTATTTCTGAACATAGCCGGAAATCTTTTCTGCGGACAGGTAGGCGGTGAGACCGCCCGTTGGATCAGCGAACGCTTCCCCAAAATTCTTCAGACCAAGGCTTCCTTTTCGGCTAATAGTTCCGATACTTCCATCAGTCAATCCCAGCAATGGGAACCAACGGTTTCGCCGGCCACGATTGCAAATCTTTCCTCCGGGGAATTCCTGGGCATTGTAGCGGATGATCCGGGGGATAAATTGGAGATGAAGGCATTTCATGGGAGATTGCGGCGGGGAAGGCCTATTAAGGGGCTCTTGCCTTTGCCTGTTGTTCGGGGGGTAGATGCGGAGATATTGGCTGAGACCTTTTTACAGGTAAGGGATGAGGTTGAAGGATTGGTGATGGTGGAGATTGGGAGGATTTTGAACGATCCGGAATTGATGAGATTTGTAGTGAAATGAAGTATCTGCTTACAAAAACATTTAACTCAAAAATAAGATAATCATCCAAGATTAAGCCGGGTAAGACCTCCGTCAATTATCAATCGTTTACTTACTAAGTAGCAATTCAGGCAATACGATCTTAGATTCTTCATTAGCATCTTTATCCATCCAATAAACAATGAAATTTACGTGAGCCCGAAGCGGATGGTATCCTTGCTGCTCGCGAGTCTCCAGTAATTCAATGAACCTTCTTGAGAATTTTACAATAAGATGACCGGCCGGATTGGTCAATCCTTCTTTGCAAATCAACAATTGATCTCCACTATACAATTCCTCAATCGCAGTCTGGACTGATTTAAAATGCCCCAGGTTTACATCCTTATGAGTGAGGATAAAAGCTAGTTGTTCCGGTTCCGGGTAATTTTCTTCATCATAGTCATGCAGGATAACAGTTGAGGCAAACCGTTCCAGGTAATTCCCTTGATAATGAATATCCAAGCATGTCTTTGCCCGGGTAATAGCTACATAAAGCAGCCTTTTTTCATCGTCTGTTGAGGGCTGGGAGCCATTAAGCAACACAACTACGTTATCAAACTGTTTGCCTTTCACCTTATGTATGGTAGAAACATAAATGGCAGAGTCCTCAATATTAGCGAAATCCTCCAGCTGAGACTCTCGTATAAAGGCAATCCAATCCGAATAGTATTTATCGCTTGGGTGTGCCATTTCGAACTGCCCCGCAATAGTAAGTACCAGATCCAAGAGTGCGCTAGCCCGAAAAAGATCGGAAAATTGTTGAATAGCGGCATTCCATTTCGATTGACTGATACGTGGAACACCTTCAACCTCTCCCAGCAACAAAGAAAATGCCCTTAGCTCATATAAACGAGAAAGAGGGAACCTTTCATTATCCTGAATTAGCTTTGCCTTCATGCCTAAATGGCGAAGTACGGCCGTCATCTGGATTGCCTCCTCATTAGTCCTGACCATTATTCCTGTTGTACCTGACAGGCCGGCCTTCCGGACTGCAGCTGAAACCGGCACAATGAGATTAGGACAACTGTAGGCTTTAAGGGAAACCCTGGTATCCTCTGGCATTACGGAAACTCCAAGAGTTGTTTTCAAACGATTAACGATCCGACCGGCCCATTGATTGGCAAAACTTACGATCTTTTCACCGCTGCGAAAATTCTCTGTCAATTCGTAAACGGCGGTTTCTTTCATACTCATAAAATGCTTCATATAAGCTGAACTGGCACCTCTGAAGGCAAAGATATTCTGATCGTCATCTCCTACCATTATAACCCGCATGTCTTCATTCTGCTCTATCAAAACCTGTACAAGCTCAAATTGTGCCTCATCCATATCCTGCGCTTCATCTATCACCAGGACTGTCTTTGAGATCTTGCTTTCTTCAATGTCATTATCCTGAATCTTCTTGACTGTCTCTTTTACCACTTTATCCGAATGATCGATATTCCCTACCCTTCCCAGAAGGTCAAAACAATAGGAATGAAAGGTTTTGATCTCTACAAAATGTGCCATCTCTCCTATGAGATCCAAAAGCCGGGTCTTAAATTCCGTTGCCGCCGCCCTTGAAAAGGTCAGCATTAATAATTGTTCAGGCTTTACATCCTCGAAGAGCAATAAAGAAGCCAGCTTATGGACCAATACTTTCGTTTTTCCACTACCTGGACCGGCGGCAACCACAACGAATCGATGTATAACGTCGTTAATGATCTCCAACTGCCGGGATGATAGTCTCCCGAAAAGTTTGCTGAATTTAGCGGGAGTCAGGGTACGACTAATCTCAGCCTGCCTTTGGCCAGGGAAATACTTTTTTAAAAATCGGAAAAAGTCCATGT
Organism: Flavitalea flava; assembly: GCF_054461575.1. Taxonomy (NCBI): domain Bacteria; kingdom Pseudomonadati; phylum Bacteroidota; class Chitinophagia; order Chitinophagales; family Chitinophagaceae; genus Flavitalea; species Flavitalea flava. The sequence goes on along the minus strand of NZ_JBTLQH010000049.1, from coordinate 8,432 downwards.
TAAAATAATCCCTGGAAAAGGCTAAGGCTTCTTTTTCACTAAGAATCATTTTCCTTGCATATTCACCCACGATATGGATCTGATGTACCTTATGTAGATAATAGTTCTCCAGTTTTCTGTAATCGGCCGAAGTATATTGTTTACTATTTTTTTCTACCCTCTCGATGGAAAGCCTGTTATAGATGACCATAAACCCTCCATCAATTCGAAGTGCATCAATCCGCGACAAATAAAAGAGCGCTTCTTCCACGTCGTCGATGGAATATTTTTTTCCGTGAAGACGGTCGTTCAGCTCGGCCTCCTTTTTCAACTCCAGCACTGAAAACTCAATATACATTCCTTCTTCTACCGAAGTTCTGGGGCCTTCGCTGTGGAAAGCGCCTTCGGAGGGGTCAGGAGAGGAAACCGGGGATTTCTGAAATAGATAAAGAATAGCAAAAGCAGACAAATAGTGCCGGCGATCCATTTTTTCTTCGAATTCTTTTCGGGAGATGGCAAGGTTAAGCTGCAGGTTATTTCCCGAATGGTCATGGTTCCTCCGGTTGACCCAGCCCTTTATAGTCCAAAAGTTAATGATCGTCCTTATCTTCTTCACAGAGCAATCGGGAATTTCCTTATTTTGCAGGGCTGTGTTCAATTCTTTTAAATGCCAGACTATTTCCTTCTCGGTAAGCCTCTTTCCTAATTCATATTCTATTTTCCTAAAGATATCCAGATCAGATAAAGACTGGTTACTTCTTTCTCCTTTCTTTATAAACACCCTGATATCTTTTGTATCTGCCAATATCTGGAGGTCCTTTAACAAGGTTATTATTCTGATGACTTCTTCCTTAGATAAACCTAATTGATCCGCAAGGTAATCTACCCTTGATTCTGCCTTTTCCTCCTTGGATAGTCTTTTGCTTTTACTGGAAAAAAGCCTGCTGATGATACGCTTAGCATTTTCCATTTGTCCATCTGCAACAAACATCTCTGATGTTTCGATCCTGTCAAAGGCCTCCTGGGCTGTATTACAAAGAATACTATTCGCATAAACCCATGGATAATTTCTCCCGCGCCGTACATATTTTACTTCCTCCAGTGCCGCGATTGTCGTCGTTACCCTTGTCTCCGTGTCACGGACATTTTCATCCCATCCTGCTTTGCGGGCTATTTCAAGAGCTGAATAAGAGGCATTATTTCGGATCTGCGTGAGTTCTTTCACGGCTTTCCAGACCTGTTTGATTTCCTTTAGGCTGAGTTTCGTTTGATTATGCAGGATAAAATGCCGGTCAAGGTCTTCTTCATCGTAGAGGATATAACAATCGGCAGAAAGCAATTCATTGCGCCCAGCCCTTCCTGCCTCCTGTATATAGTTCTCCAGGGAATCGGATATGTTATAATGGATGACCATACCCACATCTGCTTTATCTACTCCCATTCCGAAGGCGGAAGTGGCAACCATGATATTAACCTTCCCATCCATAAATTCATTTTGATTCATGGTCTTTTGATCTTTGTCCATTTTACCATGGAATGCCAATGCAGGAAATCCATCACCCGTTAATTTCCTGGCCAGCTCATCGGCTATTTTTGTTCTGGAAACGTATACAATCACAGGGCAAGGCTTTGCTTCGATGAGCTCTCTCAGCCGGGCATATTTTTCATCGTCACTTTTCGTTTCCCATACCCGATAATGCAGATTAGCCCGGGCCGTATCCGCTCTGAATAGTTTTAAATCCAAACCCAGTTTTTCTTTAAAGTATTGTCCAATATCCTCTATTACTTTCTGCTTGGCCGTGGCAGTGAAACATGAAATGGGGATTTTCCCGCACCGCTTATTATTCTCCAACTCCCTTATGAACTCTCCTATATATAAATAGTCAACCCTAAAATCCTGACCCCAAGCAGAAAAACAGTGGGCCTCGTCAATCACAAACCGGGCGATTTCTCTTTTTAATAACAACTGCTCGATGGAAAGCGAACGAAGGGATTCAGGAGCAATGTACAAAAGGCAAGCCCTACCCTCCTCAACTTGATGGATAGCCTCGGCTTTTTCTATCTGACTCAACAAACCACTAATAGCAACTGCATCAGTAATATGATGCTTCTTTTCCAGACCATCAACCTGATCTTTCATCAGAGATTGAAGGGGAGATATTACAACTGTCAGGGCATTTGCATTGTCTCCGCTCATTAAAGCCGGCAACTGAAAGGTGATGGATTTGCCACCGCCAGTAGGAAAAATAGTCAAAAGTGACTGGTTCTGAATGGCTGCCTGGACGGCTTCCTCTTGTAAAGGTATATCTCCAAATTTCCGAAAATGTTCCAAACCAAAGAAACGCTGTAAGGCAGTTATCGGATCCAATGCCTTTCGGCAATATGTGCAACCTTTTCCACAGGGCACCCCATTCAGAAGAAAACGGACTATCTGTATCCGAGAGTAATTCTTTAATAACCAGGCAGGGAAAATCTCCTTATTCCAAATGAAGACAAGTGTATAAGCCAGTGGTATAGGTGCCTGCATCAGCGTCCTGATATCAGCCTCTCCGCAAATCCGGTCTTTAAACAGGTCCCGGATCTCTTTCTCTGTTTTTTCCGGGGTGCCTGGCGCTGAATAGTTTATAAACCGGAAGAAATTGGAGAACTCAGTTTCGCCATGAAGAAGCTGGAACAAAATTTTCCGAAACGGTTCCGGCAATTCGGTAAAAGCAGCTATCTCATCCATAAGGAGTTCCCTGGATTTTTTAGCATCGCTGACGGGATTATTCCTTTCTTCAGACTGGAGTTTATCACCCTTTGTCAGCCGATGATAAGGCTGATTGGGAAAAAACAGCGCAGAAAGGGGTAAGGTATCTATAGCCCGGCTCAGCCCATATTCCAAGTCATCAAGATGTTTTTGCAGAAACGCCAGGTCATGTCTGAATATATTGTGTCCACAGAGAAAATCGCTTTTGGCAATAAATGAAAAGAATTCGGGAAGTGATTTTTTGTGGAAGACTGCGTGGCTGGAGTTGACACATCCAATGTCCAGCAAATTTTGGGTAATGGGATCAACTTCGAGATCGAAATAGGTTATTTCGGGCATAGGAAAGGCAGGTTGTTTGATATCAAGGAGTTAAGTTAGTAAATTTGAAGGAATATAACAAGGGGGGATTGCATTTCCGCATACTTATCGCTGCTCCACCCCAGTAAAAAAGGGTGTTTTTCCCCTAATGAATTCCCTTCAGTTTTCCGTATATTACTTACATGAAAGCCAATCTGTCACTACTGTTGGGTTTTGCCTCTTTTGGTACCCTGATCGGCCTGATCACGGGCATAACCTCCTCGCCGATCGCTGGGGCCATTATTACCGCCTTATTCGCTTTTGCCGGGGGTAAGCTATTGATTGATTTTATCAGCAAAACATCTTCCGATCAAATTAAGATCGGCCTGGTCTTATTTGGCTTTTCGGTGTTTTGCGCCGGAGGTATTCTGCTGGGAATATACATCAAGATGAACAGCCTTCTAACCAATCCGGATCTAATCGCACAACATACTGTGCCCACAAAAACGAACGACTCCACTGGAAAGGATAATGTAACCAAGAGGCCAATTGAAATGTATTTAAGAAGTAACGAATCCAATCTTATTGAGTTAAAATTCAATAGAGGTGAAATATCTGCAGATTCAGCCCTTCATGCGTTCATTAATTTAAACCATCCATGAATAAAATACTATCCCCTCTTCTTGCCTGCCTGCTCTTTTTAGCAAACAATTCCAAGGTTTTTGCCGATAATGAAGAAGACGCCACCGTCAGGATCTATGCCAATACCACTGGAGGTCGCGGTCAAAGCGGATCCGGCTTCTTCGCTAAGGTCAACAACCAGATTTATATTTGCACAGCTTACCATGTCATATATGGCGCCAGGACAATAGAAGTAAAATGTGTCGACGGCGATCTGACCAGTATTTCCATTGCCGGATATGACGAACAAAAGGATCTGGTCCTGCTTAATTACCGGACGACCAAACATCCTTCGCGCATCAAAGCGTTTACCCTGATCGAAAATCTGCCTCAAAACCTCACTTCCATTCCAGGGCATTTTATCGGTCACCCCAAAACAATAACCTATTCCCATTATCCGGTATCCTTTACCAACAATGAATACATTGAGGCTAAAAAGATAGATTGCTTCCGGTATGGCCTGAATTTAAATTTACTGGGGATCTCTACCACTATATATGACGGAGACAGCGGGGCACCAGTGCTTACGCAAAACGGGGCCATTGGCGTCATTTCCGGATCCTATAATGAAGGAGGCTCCTTTACCTGGGCCATTCCCTCCTTTTACATTACCAGACTCACTATTTTATCCAATCCGATCGTGGACCCCTCCAAATTGCCTCCGCTAAACATGTTTGAAAAAAATGTAAATAAATTAACCCGGGACTATAATATAACCCAAAATGTTCAGTCAAAATATTATCCTTTCCTGACAGTAAATAGTACATTCAAGAACGACAATGGAGAATTCGAGTCTACGCTGAACGAAATGGTGACAGCATGTATAACCTTTAAGAACTCCATCGCCGCCTGTGACACTTACCAGCAATGGAATGCTCAATATGGTATTTTCGACGCCAGGTATAATGCCCTGATTGGCAAGGTGGATGATTATGAAAAAAGGAATGATGAGGATGTAGACAGATGGACCAGGATGGTAACTGATATAAGGAGTCATGTAAACAGAGAAGAATTCACCAGATTTCTCGTTTCCAATGGCCAATATATTGATCAGGAAAAAAGCTCAATTTCGAATAGCATTCTGGCCAACAAAAAAGATAAAGACAGGCTCCATAGTGACGCTACCAGTATAAAAGCTGCCCTTCATATGGCTGGTGTCAACAATGATTATCCTGCACTGAAACTCCATTCCTACGACTGGATCGTTAATCTCTCCAGCTTTTTTACCAATATGAAAAATAACCTCCGTTATCAAAATCAGCTTATTCAACTAAATGAGATCATGGAGAATGCCATGGTCGAGTGCCAAACTTATAATTAGGGAGGTTTCGCGCATGTCTTTAAGTCAACCTAATAAAACTTCTTCCCTTTATAGGCATAAACGGTCCCGTATAGCGCCCACTACCCAAAAAAAGGTGGCGATCTACGGAGCATAGGATTGGGCTCCTGGAGGTAATCAGGTGTTTTTCCCGTATTTGAATGGATTACCTCTCTCTATCTTGCCTGCATAAAAACTAATCTTATGCCATCTCCCCTTAACCCTCCGGATTGGGTAATTCCGGTTTCATTGTCAATCCTAGCGCTTTATATTATCGGATCGTTGCTCTTTCCCCGTGCCTCCGTGGTTACAATGACCTTTTCGGTTTCTGCTCTCTAACCTATTTGTTCAAAATGTCCTTAATGAACCTCTAAATTATTTTTTATGTATACCGATTCCGCCACCACCAATCCTTCAATGATCAAAGCTGCCTGGTGGACAGGCGCCTCCTGGCTAATCGCACTTTGTGTGATGGAAATACTCCTGAGTTTGATCTATCTCGGGGTACACCGCAGAAATAATGGACAGGAGAACAATCAATTGGATGCTGCCCAGCTTAAAGTACTGAATAGCCTGATGGCTATTTACCCCGATGCACAGTCACCAACCGCTCTGCTTATTGATTACCGGAAGGACTCCACTAAATTCCTGCCCGATTCAACCCAACCCGGAAAAATGAGATCCGTTAATGTCACCGCCGATGATACGAAGAAGGCAAGATTTAATGACTCCATCATCGCCCTGCGCAAAAAAAGATCTCAAATGATCATCCGTTTCCTGCATTCGGAATTTCAGAACAAAACCGATTCGGCGCAGTTGGCAGAAATCGATTCCAGTATGTGTGAGCTGAATACGCGGGATGCCGGTCTTTATATTGCCGACAAAAAGATATTTATGGCCAGCTATTTCTGGTTATGCGGCCCTAAACTATATTGGGAAGCCTTCCTATGGAGTCTGATCGGCGTTATCACCAGCCTGATCTATTATGTCAGCCTGGCCAATCAACTGAAATTAAAAAATGCCGAAAAAGACGATATCGGTCCATTCGATACCAGCGAAATTGCTCCCCAGGTGGCCAAAATGTTCTATGCCCCGGTAATCACGCTGGTAATCGTTCTCGGGTATGGTTATTTTACCGAAAAGAGCGGGAATTTTATCAATATCAGTGTGAATCACGGCCTTATCGTATTCTCCTTTATGGCCGGTTTCTATTCCGGCAGACTAATGAAGCTATTGGACAGCGTGAAGAAAGTAATTTTCCCCGATTCCAGCAATGGCGGAGCCATGCCCAAACAAACGGATATTACTCTCCAGTTGGCCTTTAGTGACGCAATAACCAAAAGCGTGGACCCTCCGGGAGCAGATATCATAAAAGCGGGTTTGACGGCAAGCTCGGTGACACTTACAGATAAAAGTAATCCCGGTAATCCTTTGGCGCTGAAAAAATCAGCAGCAGGCCAGGACGGGACGTATACCGGCACCAATATACCCTTTGGTAAATATACCCTGGCGGCAAACCTGAGTTATGATAATAATGGAAATATGGTGAATCTATCGGCTTCGCAGGAGATCGAGGTCAGCGATACCCAAAAAACGTTCAGTCTTTCTTTGGATTTTTAGGTTATCCATTCATTAAATTTCAATTAAAGCCTTCGGATTCTCCTGCAAAATCCGTTCTTTTGTCTTACCTAACTGTTTAATTTATGAAATACCTATTCGTACTCCTCCTGCCGTCATTATGCTTATCTTCCTGTCTAAAAAATAATGGTCCCCGTGTCGAAACTATTGTCTTCGGCAGTAAGTGGGGGCTTAGAATCGGAGCCTCTACTGCAGATATTTACAGACAGGTTCAGGCGCTGGGAAAAGAAAAAGGTTTCTACGACCTTGGTCTGGCTAATCAAAAACCATTTTCCAGCCCGGAGAATGTAAAAGACCGTTTAGCATTCTATTATGCACTTACCCTGATAAAAAATACCGGCGAGTTGGAGCGGGTGGTTATCCGCTATATTGGAGATACGATAAATTCGGTCGAGGTGGGCGGTGCTCTTCCGGACGAAACCACCAAATGGCCCTTGGATGTCCCGGATGAAATCGCCCTCAAAAAAGGCGATCCGGTTAGCGGCATCTATTCCAAATTACACGCCCTTTATCAATTGCCTGCTTACAACAATACCTATCAAATCCAGTTGTCCGACAAACCCCTGAACAAAGCCATTGACCCGGGTATGATAGATAACGGAGAGTGGTTATTCTATTTTTTCGAAAATGTCCGGCCCGGAGTAAGCGGAAGATCTACTGTCAGGTTAACTTTCAAAAATGGCAAACTAACCACTATATACAATGAGTATAGCGAGTACGATGTGGTGAATTAGGCGGTTAGGTCTGATGACTGTCATTTTACATATTGAATCTTCTTCAAAAAAATAGCTGACTTTGCTCCAATTTGTAAACTAATTTGAATATAAGTGGTGGGCATTAGTGTTTGTTTTCGGGGCCCTTCATGGTGTTTCCGGAGAGGTTATCAGTACTATATCAGTGTCAACTACTACATTAATAATTGATAATCCCTATAAAAAGTAATTTCATATTGCCTATTGATATTTTCTTAGTTTTACTAAAAAATAATAATGGCAGGCTTCTATATATTTTGTGATGAATCTTTAAAGAGAGGGAAATATTATTCCAACTTCTATGGCGGAATTTTAATTGATAAAATTGATTTCGAAAAAGTTAAAAACGTTCTGTTAAGCAAGGTGCAGGATTTAGAAATCGAGAACTCCGAATTAAAATGGGGTAATGTAAATACTTTCAAACTTGAACAGTACATAGCTATTGTTGATGTCTTTTTTGAGTTTGTAAAGGTTAATGTCATAAAGGTTAGAATCATGTTTACAGATAATAGATTTATACCGACCCAATTGACCAAAGAACACCACGATAATCAATATCATATTTTGTATTATCATTTTATAAAATTAGCCTTTGGGCTGCGATATTTACCATCAGACATCCCTGTGGATTTAGAAGTTTTCTTCGATAAGTTGCCAGATAGTGACAAGAAAAATGAACAATTCAAAAATTTTATTTATGGAATACAATATCTCCCCGAGTTTATTGAAACAAAAATTAAAATAAAGAAAGAATCGATTTATGAAGTTGATTCAAAAAAGCATATTCTTATGCAATGTCTTGATGTTGTATTGGGAGCGATGGCTTTTAGACTTAATGATCTTCATAAGGAAAAACCTGAAGGTTCTAACAAACGAGGTAAACGTACCTTGGCAAAAGAGAAATTATATAAGCATATAAATAAAAAAATCCGGGAGATAAGTATAACACTCCCCATATTCGAGACCAAAAGGTTAGGGTGTTAAGTTAAGATTTGTCTTGCGGTATTCATAGATCAGG